>JAWOBP010000124.1:0-2500 GCA_046484285.1 Polyangia bacterium | reverse complement strand
TGTTTCCACGGCGCATGGGGCGTTTATTTCCCGGGGGCGGCCGTGATCGAAGTGAATTACGAGGAGTCTGTACTGGTCCGCTGCGTGCGCGACGGCTCGGGTGGCCCCGACTGAGCGTTCGCTATTCGTCCAGCGGCGAGCAGTGGTACATGTCCATGTAGATCTCGTAGTCCTTCTCCGGACAGGGCACCACGTACAGGTCGACGATCCTCCCGCAGCGGCGGGGCGCGCCAGCCGGGTGCCAGTCGATCGGGGTCAAGCCGGCCATCGGACTGTCGTCGGCATCCTCTCGTGGCTGATCACCACCGCCAGGCAGCACGCCGCGGTCGACGGCGCCGCCCGGCAGCTCGACCGCGCCGCGCGCACGCTGAGCCGCCACGGAGACCCGGAGCTGGCCGCCGACGACCTGCGGCTGGCCAGGGCGTCGTTGGCCGAGCTGTGGGGCCGCGACGCGGAACAAAGAAGTGCTCGACGCCCTTTTCTCCCGCTTCTGCCTGGGCAAATAAGGGGCGGCGTTCCTCTCGCGACGGATCGCCGGTTCGACCAGGAATCGACGGTCTGTCTCAAAGTGGGCCAGCCTTGCTATTGAGCATCCCGTTCTTCGGGTCAGAGCCGAAGACAGGTTTGATTTCGCGGTGATGGCTGCAACGGCACTTTCGGGGCTCTTCTGCTGTTACCGCAGCGGGTCGCGCACTGCCAGGCCGGGCTGCTCGGTGAAACGCCGGTCGTGGGTCCAGATCTCCGCAGCTCCCGCCTCCAGCGCGACCAGCCCTATCTGGAGGTCGAAGACCCGCGCGCCTTCCAGATCGAGCTGCTCGGCGAGCTTCAGCAGCCGATCGGCGAACCCCGGTCCCGGCGTGAACACCTCTGCCCGGCCGTCGACGACCAGCGCCTCGATGAAGCCGGCCGCCTCCCGCGCCGTGGACGGACGGCCGCTGGACGCCCGGTGGGTGACCACGCTCCAGAATTCGCAGATGCTCGCCAGGGCGAACCCGAAGCCACCCGGCCCGCGAGCCGCGCGCTCGATCGCCTCCCGCGCCGCGCGGTGCTCGGCAGTGCCCGCGCGATGCGCGTAGACCAGGAGGTTGGTGTCGATCGCGATCAATCCCGCCGTCCGTCGAGCCAGGCGTGCATCTGCTCCCGATCAGAAACGTCGAGCCCCTCGGGCAGCCCACCCGGCACTGTCACCCAGCGGATCGATCGCTCCCGATCCGTCGAATCGGAGCGATGAGAAGCGACCTGGGCCCTGAGCGACCGCTCGACCAGCACCCGCAGTGGAACGCGCAGATCGAGCGCCAGCTTCTTGGCGGCCAGCAACAGATCGTCGGGAATCTCCACGGTGGTCTTCATAAATAACAACATAGAACCATATATGTTTCTGTCAAGCGTCACCCATATCTCGACCGCGTTTTCAGTGTATCTGATGACACGTCGATGCCGCTCTACCACGCGGCCCACCTTGACCGGTTCCACCGCTGGCTGGGCGGAGATCCGAGCCCCTACGACATCCGGCAGATGATCCGCAACCGGTCCTTCGACGCCGAGAAGTGACCCGCAACCCGGGCCATGCTGCCAGGCAACAGTGAAAGGGGTGTGGGGCCGTGGATCAGCGCTTGGAGAACTGGAAGGACTTGCGGGCGCCGGGCTTGCCGTACTTCTTGCGCTCGACCTCGCGGGCGTCCCGGGTCAGGAAGCCGGCCTTCTTCAGCGGTCCGCGGAAGTCGGGGTTGCAGGCGGTCAGGGCGCGCGCGATGCCGAACTTGACGGCGTCGGCCTGGGCCGAGACCCCGCCGCCGTACACGTTGATCAGCACGTCGTACTGGCCGTCCGCCTCCACCAACTCGAACGGCTGGCGCATGATCATCCGCGAGATGGGACGGAAGAAATGGGTCTCCTCGGGCTTGCGGTTGACGGTGATCTTGCCGCTGCCCGGGGTCATCCACACGCGGGCCACGGCGCGCTTGCGCCTGCCGGTTGCGTACCAGCGATTGTCGGTGCTCGCTGCGCTCATCGTTCTTCCTTCCGAAATTCGAGTGGCGTCGCCTTCTGGGCGGCGTATCCGTGCCCCGGCAGAGAGGATGCGTGCACCTTGAGCTTGCGCAGCATCGCCTTGCCGAGCCTGGTCTTGGGTAGCATACCCCTGACCGCCATGCGAACCATCTCCTCGGGCTTTTTCTCGAGCATCTTGCGGGCGCTCAGCGCCACCTCGTTGCCCACCCAACCGGTGTGGCGGTGGTACATTTTCGAGTCGAGCTTGCCGCCGGTGAGCTTGACCTTTTCCGCATTGAACACCACGACGAAATCGCCGGTGTCCACGTGCGGAGTGTATGTCGGTTTGTTCTTGCCCTGCAGGATCTCGGCGACCCGGCTGGCGGTCCGGCCGAGCGGCTCTTCGGCCGCGTCCACCACGAACCAGCGGCGATCGACCTCGTCGGGCTTGGCGTTGTAGGTCCGCATCTTGAACTCCCGTCGTCCTTCGACCCGCCGGCGGCGATTCCGC
>JAWOBP010000230.1:0-21269 GCA_046484285.1 Polyangia bacterium | reverse complement strand
CGTGGGGCAGGACGAACGGCGCGCCGTCGTCGGTGGGGAAATCGAGGCCATACAGCAGCGCGTTGTACGTCACCGGCTCCAGGTTCCTACGAAGAGGTGATACCCCCCTCCGATGCTTTTACTCTTCCAGTCCTCGGCATCTTCTCCTCCTCCTTCTCTCGCGTCCGTTGTCGACGCTGCGGTTTGGAGGGAGCAATCCGCTCGGGCGAGAAGCTGGACAGGTGCCGCGAGAGCCTGGGGCCGAAAGGATGGTTTCAGCGTGAGACAAGCGCCCCTCCGGCAAGAATTTTCATCGTGCGTCTTTCGCATGTCAAGTGTTTTTAAGAGTTTCTTGCGATGGTGGGCTTTGTTGCCCGCAGCGCGCACCAAACGCCCTGCGCGCACCAAACGCCCTTGCCCGGAGGCGGTCGATCTGTTGTGTTGTACGGTGGACCGGAAGAAAGGGGCCGATCATGACCGCAGCTACCAGGTACAATCCGCTCTTCGCCGCCGCGGCGATCGCGGCGCTGGCCGCGGCCTGCTCGCAGCAGCCGCCCTCGGGCTCGCCGGACGCCGGCGGCGACACCGACACTCACTTCGACACGGACACGGGCACGGAGACCGGCAGCGGGATCGACACCGACACCGGCACCGGCGAGTGGGTCAACCCGGGCTGCGACGCCGAGCCGAACGTGGTCGAAAACGCGTTGCGCCTCGACCTGGAGGTCGATCTCACCGAGCAGGCCGACGGTCTCTTTCACCTCGCAGAGACGGTCACGGTCACTCCCGAGCAGGCCGGCGAGGCGATCTCGCTGTTCGTGGAGCGGGTCCAGCTCGGCGAGGCGAGCTGCGGCTACTCCTACGACGACCACATGGTCACCTTCTGCCCTGGTCCGTTCGAGGCGGGGCAGGACGTTACTGTCGAGGCGAGCTTCACTGTCGACGACTCGATCTCGCCTCCGCTGCCGGTGATGGGCGACTGGGGTCTGCACCGCCGGGTGGGCGACGACCTGCTGGCGATCGGGCCGTTCAACGAGCCGTACTACGCGCCGTACTGGATGATGGTGCCGCAGTCGCTGCACAGCTACGACGCCGAGCACGACGACAGCGGCGCGGTGCAGAGCCTGGAGTTGACCGTGACCGTCCCGGACGAGGAGTGGATCGTGGCCGGTCCCGGCGGTCCGGGCGAGCAGGACGGCCTGAGCTGGAGCTTTGCGTTGGCGCAGCCGCAGCCGATCTACGCGGTCAGCTTCGTCGCCTCACCCGACCTCGAGCTGTTCGACTTGGGGCAGAGCGCCTCGGGCGTGCAGGTCACGGGCGCGGTGACGCCGCAGAGGATGGAGGCGGCCGAGGTCGCCTTTCCCGCGGCGATCACGACGATCGACTGGATGGAGAACAACATCGGTCCCTGGGAGTTCGGCGACCACCTCTACCTGATCGAGGTCCCCGACTTCGGCGGGGGGATGGAGCACACGACCGCGATCTGGTTCGGCTCCGACACGATCACCCCGGACACGGCCGGCGAGTTCATCACCGTGCACGAGACGGTCCACCACTGGTGGGGAGACAACGTGCGCTTCTCGGACTGGCCCCACTTCTGGCTGGCCGAGGGTTTCGACGAGTGGTCGACCAACTTCAACATAATGGGCGAGCTGATCTCGCCCGCCGACTTCGAGGCGCGCAAGCTGACCTACCGCATCGAGGGAGCCGAGAGCACCTATCCCTGGTTCGATATCCTGCCCACGCCCGGACCGCTGTGCTTCGACGAGGAAGACGACATGATGAATCACTTCCTCTACGACATGCAGCTCTACTACAAGTACGGCGCGGTCTTTCTCGCGATGGTGGACAGCAGGCTGCAGCGCGACTTCGGCACCGAGCTGGTGACCCTGCTGGCCGACTGGTTCGCCGAGCGGCACCTGAGCGAGGCGACCACCGAGGATTTCCTGGCCTTTCTCGAATCGGCGACCGCGGACGACGGCGGCTACTGGCAGGCGTTGTTCGACGACTGGGTCTACGAGACGCCCTGCCCCGAGATCGAGCTGGGCGACTACTCCCTGGCCGGCGGCGAGGCGAGCGCGACGGTGGCGCGCGTCGGCGGCGCCGGCCAGTCGTTGACCGAGCTGGAGATCGTTTTCGTGGTCGACGGCGTGGAGCACGGCGCCTCGGTCGACCTGCCCCCGGGCGTCGACTCGGCCGTGGCCTCGGCCGCTGTCCCCGGCGAGCCCGACCGGATCGCAGTCGACCCCGATCTGTTCTACGCGCTGGTGCTCGGCACCGAGGACGGCTGGAGCGGGCCCGAGGTCGGCTTCACCGTGGAGCCGTTGTAGGATCGGATCTTTTCAGACGGTCGCCAGCTTCTCGAGGTAGAAATCGAGCGCGGCCGGCGGCGAGCACTCGGTGACCGCCACCAGGAAGCTGTCGGCCAGCGCTGGGTCGAAGCGTCCCAGGTCGACGCCGGCCAGCAGGTCGTCGCCCTCCAGCGCAGCCAGCACGTCGGCCGCCTTGCGCCCATCGGTGACGCGCACCGCGAACTCGTTGAAGGTCGGGCCCGAGAAGCGAATTTCGAACCCGTCGATCGCGGCGATGCCCGCCTTGAGGTGCTCGGCCCGCGCCAGGCAGGTACGCGCGACCTCGGAAAACCCCGCCTTGCCGATCAGCGACAGGTTGACCGTCACCGCCAGCGCGCACAGGCCGTGGTTGGTGCAGATGTTGGAGGTCGCCTTCTCGCGGCGGATGTGCTGCTCGCGGGTGGCCAGCGTCAGCACGTAGCCCTTGTTCCCCTCGCCGTCGGTGGTCTGCCCCACCAGTCGGCCCGGCATCTGGCGCAGCAGCTTGCGCCCTTTGCGCACAGCGAACAGACCCAGGCCCGGCCCGCCGAAAGAAGGCGGCAGGCCCAACGGCTGTCCCTCGCCGGTGGCGATGTCGACTCCCAACTCGCCCGGCGGTGTCAGCACGCCGAAGGCGAACGGCTCCGCGGTGGAGCTGATCGCCAGCGCGTCGGCCTCGTGGGCCAGCCGCGCCGCCTCGTCGAGCCGCTCCACCACGCCGTAGAAGTTGGGCTGAGCGATGATCACCGCCGCGGTCTCGTCTCCCAGAGCCTTTTTCAGCGCGTCGAGATCGGTGGCGCCGCTTTGCTCGTCCAGGGGAATCAGGTCGATCTTGGGACCGCCCTCGTCGAGGTTCTGCAAGTAGGTCTCGAGAACCTCCAGGTACTCGGGGTGCACTCCGGCCGAGACGGCCAGCCGCTCGCGCTTGCGCACGACCCGCCTGGCCATCAGCGCCGCCTCGGCCAGCGCGGTCGCGCCGTCGTAGAGCGAGGCGTTGGCCACGTCCATCGAGAGCAGCCGGCAGATCATCGACTGGTACTCGAAGATCCCTTGCAGAGTTCCCTGGCTGACCTCCGGCTGATAGGGGGTGTAGGCCGTGTAGAACTCGGAGCGCAGCAGGATCTGGTCGACCGCCGGCGGCACGTGATGGCAGTAGGCGCCGGCGCCGAGGAACGATATCCTGCCCTCGGCCGGGAGGCCGCCGGCCAGGCTCTGCAAGTGAGCCATCAGCTCCGGCTCTGACATCGGCTCGGGCAAATCGAGCTCGTTCTTCGACCGCAGCGGCTCCGGGATCTGCTCGAACAGTTCGTCTATGCTGTCGGCGCCGATCTTCTCCAGCATCGCCGCGACGTCCTTTGCGGAATGGGGTATGTAGCGCACGATCTCCTCCGCGCGGGGCGCTCAGTCCTCGACGGTGTCGAGGTGAGCGCGGTACGAAGCGGTGTCCATCAGCTTCTCGATCTCGCCGGCGTCGACGCCTTCGACGACCACCATCCAGCCCTCGCCGTAGCAGTCGTCGTTGACCTTCTCCGGCGCGTCCTCGAGCTCCTCGTTGATCGCCGCCACCTTGCCGGTCACCGGGGAGTAGAGGTCGGAGACGGCCTTGACGGACTCGATCGTGCCGATCGTCTTCCCGGCGGTCACCTCGCTGCCCACCTCGGGCAGCTCCACCAGCGTGATGTCGCCGAGCTGCTCCACGGCGAACTCCGTGACGCCGATCTTGGCCTTGCCGCCGTCCAGGTCGACCCACTCGTGATCCTTGGTAAAACGCAGGTTCTCGGGAATCTTCATCATCTCACCTCTTTTTTCTCTCGCCGGCGCCAGCTCATTGCGCCCGCTTGTAGAACGGCGTTTTGACGATCTCGGCCCGCAGCGTCCTGGCCCGCGGCGTTCCGGCGCGGACCACGATTCCGATTTGCTTGCCGGACTTGTATCCCTTGCGCGGGAGGTAGGCCAGCCCGATGTTCTCGTTCAACGTCGGGGAGGGCGCTCCCGAGGCGACGTGGGAGATCGGCTCGGCGTCCGGTTCGGCGTCGGCCGGCACGATCGGGTAGCCGTGGCGGGCGATCCCGCGATCGATCATGCGAAAGCCGGCCAGCTTGCGGGGGATGCCTTCCTCTTTTTGTTTGACCAGCGCGTCGCGGCCGTTGAAGTCGCCGGCCTCGAGCTTGACCGTCCACTTCAGGCCCGCCTCCAGCGGCGTGGTCGTCTCGTCGATGTCGTTGCCGTACAGGCAGAGCTTGGCCTCCAGGCGCAGCGTATCGCGCGCCCCCAGCCCCACCGGCTGCAGGCCGTGCTTCTCTCCGGCCTCCATCAGCGCTCGGAAGACCGGCGCTGCGTGCTCGTTGTCGCAGTACAGCTCGTAGCCGTCCTCGCCGGTGTAGCCGGTGCGGGAGACCAGGCAGGGGCGGCCCGCGACCTCGCCCTCGGCGAAGCGGAACGGCGGAAGATCGACGTATTCGCCTCCGCTCAGCGGCTCCATGATTTCGACCGCCCGCGGCCCCTGCAGAGCGAGCTGCGCCGTCTCGTAGCTACGATCGATCACCTCGGTGTTCCAGCCCTCGGCGTTGCTCCGCACGTGCTCGAGATCCTTGTCGTGGTTGGCCGCGTTGACGACCAGCAGCACCTTCCGCTCCCCGAGCCGGTAGACGAGCAGGTCGTCCACGATTCCGCCGCGGGGCAGGCACATCGGCGAGTAGAGCACCTGGCCGTCCTCCAGCGACGCGACGTCGTTGGTCACCAGCCAGTGCGCGTACTGCAGGGCCTGCGGGCCCTCCAGCCAGATCTCGCCCATGTGGCTGACGTCGAACAGGCCGGCGGCCTGCCGCACGCAGTTGTGCTCCGCCTTGATTCCGGCAAAGCTGACGGGCATCTCGTACCCGGCGAACTCGACCATCTTGCCGCCGCGCCGGATGTGCTCTTCGTGAAGCGGGGTTCGTCGCAGATCGTGGCTCATGGGGTCTCTTCCTTCGATTTTGTTCTCGCCCGTGACGCTAGCGATAGCCTATGCCCGGCGCGCTCGCGAGACAAGGGGAAACCTCCGGTCAGCCCGTGATCACCTGGGTCGACCCCGACAGCGACCTGCGCAGCTTGATCACGGACTCCTGGGAGCCGAGCACCACCAGCGTCGCCCCGCGCGTCAACTCGGTCTCGGGTCCGGGGTTGTAAATGAACCGTCCCCGCTTGTCGCGCAGCGCGATGACCAGCACGTCGGTCGCCTCGCGGATGCGCGTCTCGGAGAGCCGGCGTCCCTCCAGCGGCGATCCCTCGGGCAGATCGACCTGCTCGATTCGCGTGCTCTGCTCCTTGTCCTTCAACATCACGTCGAGGAACTCGACCACGTCCGGCCGGATCATCTCCGAGGCGATCCGCATCCCGCCGATCAGGTTGGGCGCCACCACCCGGTCCGCGCCGGCGCGCAGCATCTTGGGCGGCGCCTCGGTCTCCGTCGCCCGCGCCACGATCCGCAGGTCCGGGTTGAGCTGCCGCGCCGACAGGATCAGGTAGAGGTTGTCCTTGTCGTTGCGCAGCGCCGCGACCAGCCCCTTGGCCCGCTCGATGCCCGCCTCGTGCAGCACCCGATCCTCGGTGGCGTCTCCGACCACGTGCGGGATCGGATCGTTCCTGTCGCCCGCGTTCTGGACCAGGGTCTCGAGGCGCTCCTCTTGGGTGTCGATCATCACAAACGGCGTCTCCGTCTCGATCAACTCCTGGACCACGCGCGAGCCCGTGGTTCCCACGCCGCAGACGATGACGTGATCAGCAATACTGTCCAGCGCCTTTTTCATTCTTCTTCTCCGTCGCGCCTGCTGCAGATCGATCTCCACCCACAGCGCGATAACCGTCGAGCCGAAGTAGATCAACGAGCCCATCCCGAACACGATCAGAACCGAAGCGAAGATGCGGCCCGCCAGATCGAGAGGTATCACCTCCCCGTATCCAACGGTGGAGAGCGTGATGATCGTCATGTAGAAGCAGTCGTGCAGCGGGACCTCGTCTCCGGTCACCACCCAGAAGCCGATCGTCCCCACCGCGATGGCGAACACCACCGCGCTGAGAGCCTTCAACATGCGTTTGCGGCGGCTCTCCATGGGCGGAGTCTACGGACAGAAGCGGCCTGTTGACAATAGCCCGTCGTCGATAGCATCAACAGCTCGCCGGCAGCTGGTATAGTGGCATTCTACGAGCAGCCCGCGGGCTCGATGCTCCGGGAACTCGAGGGGCGAAATTGGCCGACGAGGGATCGAGAACATCCAGTTGCAGCCCGCCGGCGCGCGCGCTGCTCGTCGCGGCCGTCGTGCTGTGGGCGGCCTGCGGCGGAAAGGCGCGTCCCGCGGCGAGCTCGCCCGCCGACGAGAGCCGCGCTCGCGACACGGGGGGAGGAGAGGAGCGGGCCGATGCGGGCCCGGCGACGTCCGCGGCCGAGTCGGAGCTCGACAGGGCCCGCGCCGCGCTCGAGCGCGACTGCGAGCGGGGCGGCGCCGGCGCCTGCTTCGGGCTGGGATTCGCGCTGGCCAATGCGCCGCCCGGGGATGCCGATCGGTCGAGGGCGCGCGAGCTGTTCGAGCTGTCCTGCCGGCGCGGGTACGGCGAGGCCTGCCGCGACGCCGGGCTGATGCACCGCGCCGGCGAGGGGGGCGAGCGCGACGCCGGGCGGGCTGCCGAGCTGCTCGGCCGCGGCTGCGATCTCGGCTTCGCCCCGGCCTGCTTCGCGCGGGGTGTGATGGCGATACGCGGCGAGGGCGGACGGCGGGACGACGCGGCCGCGCGCAGGCTGTTCTCGGCGTCCTGCTCGGGGAAAGACGGCGACGGCTGCGACGCGCTGGGCCGCATGCTGCGCGCCGGGCGCGGGGGCGAGGTCGAGCTCGAGGCGGCCCGCGAGGCGTTCGCTCGGGGCTGCGAGCTGGGCGCGGGGCCGGCCTGCTACGGGCTGGGATGGATGTGGCGCGCCGGCGAAGGGGGTGCGGCCGACTCCCGGCGGGCCAACGCGCTCTTTCGGCGGGCCTGCGACGCCAGGTGCGCCGAGGGCTGCCTGGCTCTTGCGGCCCGGGTCTACAACGCCGGAGAGGCGGACGGCGAGGCGGAAGTCGAGGCTCGCGAGCTGCTGCACCTGGCCTGCGAGCTGGAGTCGGCGGCGGGCTGTGGTGCGCTGGGCGTGTTCTGGCACCGCGGAATCGGCGGACCGCGCGACGACGGCCGAGCGCTACTCTACTTCCAGGAGGCCTGCCGCCGCGGTTTCGAGGACGCCTGCAAAAAGCCGGGCGGCCTGGTGCGCGGCGATCCTCCGGGCGAGGGCCCCGCCGGAATATCCGCGTTCGAGGAGCCGTCGATCTTTGGAATCGAGATCCGCTGAGCGCGACTGGCCGAGCGCTGCGCGGTCGGCTACAATCCGCGCCCTGGAGGCCGAGATGCGGATCATGGGTCTGGACGTGGGCGAGCGGAGGATCGGGGTCGCCCTCTCCGACGAGCTGGGTCTGACCGCGCAGCCGTGCTGCGTCGTCGAGGTCGATCGCCGCGACCCGACCGCGGCGGTGGAGCGGATCGTAGAGCTGTGCGCCGAGCACGAGGTGGAGCTGGTGGTGATCGGGCTGCCGCTCTCCTTGAGCGGCGGGGATCTCGGCTCGAGCAGCCGCCGCGCCCGGTCGCTCGGAGAAAGGATCTGCGGGCACGGGCGGCTCGAGATCGTCTACCGCGACGAGCGATTCAGCACGCGCGAGGCGGAGCGGGTGCTGATCGGCGCCGGAGTGAGACGCGCCGATCGCAAAAAGAGCGTGGACAAGATGGCGGCGGCGCTGATCCTGCAAGGATACCTGGATGGCGAAGCGGACGCGAACCGGTCTTGAGCGGGCCCGCTGGCTGGTCTGGGTGCTGCTGGCCGCGCTCGCCGCGGCTGGCACCGCCTTGGACCTGCTCGTGATCTATCCCTCTTCCGCCGGTCCCGGCGACGGCGAGACTCGCGTGGTGGAGGTGCCGCGCGGAGCGGGTCCCGAGCGGCTGACGGCGCTGCTGCGGAACGAGGGGCTGATCGACAGCCCGGGCCGCTTTCGTCTCTGGCTGCGGATCGGCGACCGGATGCCGGAGGTGCGGGCCGGACGTTTTGGGCTGCGGGACGACGCCAGCCCGGAGCGAATTCTGGAGGTGCTCTCCGGGCGGGGGATCGAGCGCGGAGCTCGAGTGACCGTGCCCGAAGGCCGGCGCCTCGGGCAGATCGCCGCGGCGCTGGAGGAGGCCGGGGTGACGAGCGCCGCCGATTTCCTCTCCGCGGCGAGCGACGAGCGGCTGTTGCGCGAGCTGGGCATTCCCAATGCGACCGCCGAGGGCTACCTCTTTCCCGATACCTACTTCTTCGATCGGGATGCCGGAGCGGCCGCGGCGGTGCGGCGCATGCACGCCGAACTCGAGCGGCGCTGGAGCGGTCTCGATTCCTCTCCGGGGCGAGACCGGAACGAGCTGGTGACGCTGGCCTCGATCGTCCAAGCCGAGGCGCGCGTCGCCGCGGAAATGCCGACCATCGCCGGCGTCTACCACAACCGGCTGACCAGCTCCGAGTTTTCCAGCCGGTTGCTCAACGCCGACCCGACGGTGGCCTACGGCTGCGATCCAATTGTCGAGCCCCGGGCGCCGTCCTGCGCGGGATTCGACGGCGAGCTGACGCGCGTTCAGCTCTCGGACGAGGCCAACCGGTACAACACCTACGTCCATCCCGGTCTGCCGCCCGGCCCGATCTGCAATCCCGGACTGGCCGCGCTGCGCGCCGCGCTGGAGCCGGCCGAGGTGCCCTACTTCTACTTCGTGGCCGGAGGTCCGGGCGGGCGTCACCTCTTCGCCGCCACGCTGGCCGAGCACCGGCGCAACGTGGAGCGCTACCTGCGCGAGGATTCCGACTGAGGCGAGCTCTTGCGCGGTCGATGCCACGGCCGCGGCGCGATTCCGCAGCGGACGAGCGCCGCCAGGGCGAGCAGGTCGCAGAGCGCGGCCAGGGCGAGCGGTCCGTAGTTGTGCTGGATGAAAGGACCGAGCTTGATCGCCAGGTCGAACGCTATCGGTCCGAGGCAGATCAGCAGGTACCACCCGGCGATCCGAGCCGTGCGCCGCGAGAGCCGCCCGCGGAAGAGCAGCGCCAGCCCCGGCCCGACCAGCCACAGGTGCGTCACCGGCCAGGCGAGCATGTTCTCGTTGTAGTGGGTGTCGCTGTGCTCGGTGAAGCAGAACAGCACCAGCACCAGCCCTCCCAGCCCGCCGAGCAACCCCCAGCTCAGCAGGCCGAAGCCGCTCAGCCGGCGGCCCGCTCCGCGCCGGCCGAACGCCAGCGGCAGCAGCAGGCCGAGCACCAGGGCGGCCCCCACGCAGAGCGCGACGGTCAGCTCCCAGTCCTGGACGCGCGAGCCGACCGGCGGACCCTTTCTTTTCACGACCGCGTGAGCCTCGCCGACCAGCGGCCGCCGCCCGGGCCCGATCCGCACCTCGTCGAGATCCTCTGAGAGCACGGCGGGCAGGAAGTACTCGTCCCAGCGGGTGATCGGCCGATCGACCGCCGGGCCGAGCGAGAACAGGATCACCGAGCTCATGACCGGCATGCCCTCCAGCGCCCGCCGCGTCCAGTCGCGGAAGGTGCGGCCGGTGGGACGCTCGTCGCGCCCGGCGGAGATCGCGCCGCCGACCGCCTCGTCTAGAAGATCGCGGATGCGGGTGCAGCAGTTGTCGAGATAGTGCCGGTAGTCGTAGGCGCGGTTCTCGGGCAGGGCGTTGATCTCCAGTCGCCGCACGATCTCCCGTTCCTGCTCGATGGTCAGGTTCAGCTCGCGCACCACCACCTCGCGATCCCGCTGCCGGTAGAAGCGTACCAGCGGAGCCCAGCCGTGGACGGAGAGCCAGTACTCGAGGTAGCCGCGGGCGTACTTGATCTGCAAGTCGGGGTTCTGGAAGTCGAAGGTGCCGAAGTTGTAGACTTTACGTGTACGCTCGCGATGGTCGTCGACGAGCAGCGCGATGTGGCCGAAGCGGGCGAACAGATCGTCGCCCGGCCCCATCGTCACGACGAAGACCGAGTAGCGATCGCGTTTTTCGTCCGGCACCGAATCGGCCTCGGCGGCGCCGCACAGCAGCAGCGCCGCGGTCAGTGCGCACGACCGGACGAACCGAAAAGTCGTTCGAGCCGTGCGTTCGATCTCCGCCACGTCTCTCATCCTCGGCTCCGATCGCGGTTGCGGTAGTCGTAGGGCGCATGGATCCGTTCGCGTAGATCCTCGAGCCGCCGTTGAAGGTCTTCGAGCATCCGGCCGTGCGCGGGGGAGTCGATCTCGCCGCGTTCGAGCCGCTCGTCCAGGGCGGCGAGTTCGATTTCGAACCAGCGTTCCGGGTCGAAATTGTACGTCATCGGTTCTCCGACGGCTGCCGGCAGAGCAGATCGAGCAGCAGAGACAGCGTCGATCCGGCCGCGCCGCCGTTGCCGGAGCCCGCCGCGATGCAGCCGCAACCGCCTCGGGCGGGCTCGTCGCTTTCCTCCGGACCCGCGCTCTTCTCGCTTTCTCCCGAGCTACGATCCCGGCGTTTTCTCGGCCTGAGCACCGCTGGACCGGGCGGCGTCTCGCCCAGTTCGCGCAGCCTCGCCTCGATCGCGCGCACCAGCTTCAGATCGTTTTCGTCCTTGACCCGGGTCAGGGACAGGGAGCGTACCGGAGAGTACCAGCACAGCGGGGGTTTCCAGGCCGGGCCGAAGGGGTCCCGGTCGCGGCGGCGCACCTCGCCGCAGCTCGTCTCGCCGCAGGGCTCGCTTTGCAGCGCTTCTTCCAGATCGTCGGTCTCGAGCGGTTTTCCGTGGACCACGCGATAGGCCGGGTTGCAGGACTCCCAGGGCAGCTCCTCGAACAGCTCGCGCAGCTGCTCCTCGCGCAGCGTGCGTCCCCGCATCGCCAGGTAAGTGGCGCGCGCGAGCTCGAGCTCGAGCGCGTTCATCCGCTCGACCGGAATCGTCTCGCCGAGGATCGCGGCCTTGCCGCGCTCTGTTCCCGGCCCGACCGAGCGGGCCGCCAGCTCGATATCGCCCAGCCCGGCGGCGGTATCGTAGCTGGCGCGCAGCGCGCTGTTGTCTCCGTCGTCGCGAAAGCGCACCTCGGCGCCGTCTGGAGGATCCGCGATCCAACCGGGTCGCTCGCCTCGGAGAGCCACCAGACGCACGCGCTCGCCGAAGCCCACCTCGATTCGCAGCGGCGGATCCGGGTCGCCGCCGAAGCGGTGCACTCCGTCGATCAGCACGTGCAGTCGAATCGAGCCGTCCGGGCCGGCCGGCGCCGGCACGCGGCAGAGGGTGTCGACCCGGTGGGCCGCGCCGGGCTCGAAATCGACGCTGAAGCGCCGTGAAGAGACGACTCGCCCAGAGCCTGGGTAGGGCAGATCCTCGACGTCGCGCGCCCGGACAGGCAGCCGCAGCTCGTCGAGCGAGAAGATCACCTGGCCGATGCCGCCGTAGCCGGACTCCTCCTCGCCGGCCAGCTCGGGGAGGGCCAGCTCCAGCTGCACGGCGCGGTTGGTGGGGTTGGCCAGATCCATCCGTACCGAGAGCTCCCACTCATCGGCGAAGCGCGGCTCGTAGATCGTGCGGCGCGGCGGCGGTATCGCGTCGCAGCGGATCGAGACCCGCTTCAGCTCGACGCCGGTCTCCGCATCGAGCGGGATCAGCACACCCGACGTGCCGGGCGCGCCTCCGTTCTCTTCGCTTCCGGGCTCTGTCGCGGCGTCTCCGGCAAGGGCTGCGCTCGACGGGGCCGCGCACAGCAACGCAACCGCGACTGTGATCGCCATTCGTGACATGCGGCGGAATATATCACAGTTTGCGGCGCCCTCTAGCGAGCGTACGGGTCGCCCCGCAGAATGCACAGCGCGCGGTAGATCTGCTCCGCGAGCAGCAGCCGGGCCAACCTGTGAGGCAACGTCATCGCCGAGAGCGCGAGGGTCTGATCCGCCGACTCCCTGACCCGATCCGGCAGCCCGTCGCGACCTCCGATTGCGAACGTCGCGGACTCGATGCCCCGGTTCATCCAGGATTGCAGCAGGTCGGCCATCTCGCCGGAGCGCAGCTGGCGACCGCGCTCGTCGAGGGCGACCAGCAGTCTGTTGCGGCCGGCCTCGCGGAGCATGCGCGCCGCGATCCGATCCGCCCTCTCCGGCTTCAGGATCTTCTCCTCGACAGGGACGAACCTGCGGATTCGGGAAAGGTAGTCGGCGACCAGCGGCGCCGTCGGATCGGATCGCTGGCGCCCCACGCTGATCAGGCGAACTCTCACGAACGCTCTTTCGTCAGCGCGAAGCGGCCCGGCGCAGGGGGACGCGCTCGGCGTCGATCCAGAGCCCGTCCAGATCGTAGAACCCCCGCGTGGTCTCCTCGAAGACGTGGAAGACCACGTCCCCGAAGTCCATCAGAATCCACTGCTTGCCCTCGCGGCCCTCGACGCCCAGGGCATGGACGTCGAGTCGCTTGAGCGCGGTCTCGACCGCCTCGGCGATCGCGTCCACCTGGCGCTCGGAGCGACCGGAGCAGATGACGACGAAGCTGGTGTAGTCGACTTTGTCGGCGACATCCACGATCTCGACGGCGTGGGCCTGCTTGTCGAGGGCGGCGTCGGCGATGGCGAGAGCCAATCTCTTTCCGTCCAAATCGAATTCCTCCCGTCGGCGCCGCGCGGCCGGCCTCGGCCGGAATCCCCCGCGCGGCCCGTTCGTTGGAATTCTAGCAAGAAGCACAGTCGGCCTCAAACACCGGGTGGAGCGGTTTCTTACTCTGGGGACCGACACGCGATAGACTCCGGCGGAACGGAGGACGAGGTGACAGGCGAGCAGATACATCCAGAGGAGATCCGGCGCTTCGACCCGGCCTCCGAGGTGCCGGTCCTGGTGCTCCCCGAGGGGACCGAGCGGCGCACTGTGCTCGCGCGCCTGCTGCGCCGCGGCGAAAGGGCCTACGACCCGCTGTGGAGGTACGTGCGCAGGGTCGACCTGCTCAAGTACCTGGGCCAGGGAGCGCGCGTGCGGTTCGGAACCTACGATCTCGGCCTGCGCAGCCCCAGCCGCGTTCCGAGCAAGATCGATTTCCAAAAGGAGCTGATCTACCACGGCAAAAAGCTGGTGATCCCGTTCGCCTCTCTGCGCGCCTTGATGATCGCTCACGGGTTGATGCCCGGTCGGAGGATTCCCGTGTTCGTGGTGATGATCCGGGTCGACGGCTGCCGGCAGTACCTGCCGATTCACCGCTGCCAGCTCGATCACACCGTCACCGATCTGGCGGAGTTCCTCTCCAGCAGGCTGCGCGCCCCGCTCGGGATCGCGTCGCGCCCGCTGGGATTCCTGGTCGATCCCGGCGGCGCCGTGATCCGGCACGCCTCCGGGAGCACCCCGCTCTACGAGCTACGCACGGTGCTGTCCACGCGCGGTCCCGGAGGCGGGGTACGAGTCAGGCTGCTGACCTCGGGCGGCTCGGTCACCCTGCTCGACGAGCCGGATCCGCTCGGCTGGTACGAGCGCTGGGGAATCATCGCCGAAGAGCTGCTGGCGATAGCGGCGCGCCGGGCGCGCTCGCGCTACGGGAGAGATTGACCCCCATCATGGCGCCAAACGCGTCGTAATTATTTGCAAATCGGCTCCTCGCCGTGTTAGTGTGAAAATGATGTGAGGATTAGGCGGCGCGATCTTCACGATGTATACCAGGCGCCGTCTTGATGGTGATTGAGTTGCGTTTTGCGTTACCGGTATTTTTCGTCTTGCTCGCCGCCTGCGCCCTCGAATCCGGTCGGCTCACCCCTCAGGACGAAGAACCTGATTACCAGGATCTGGACGGCGGCGGGTCGTGGCCCGCGGACACCGAGGTCGAGACCGGGGTTCTCGTCGGAATGGACAGTGATTCGTCGAGCGATACCGAACCGGCCGGCGACACGGACAGCTCCAGTTCCGACGAGGACGGTCCCTGCCTCGACCTGGGCTGGGACGACTACCAGGTCTCGGGAACCTGTCCCGGGCTTCCGGCGGTCGGATCGATA
The DNA here is from genome assembly GCA_046484285.1 of Polyangia bacterium. Taxonomy (GTDB): domain Bacteria; phylum Myxococcota_A; class Polyangia; order JAAYKL01; family JAAYKL01; genus CAZHCG01. Next base: position 6,931 of record JAWOBP010000230.1, on the reverse strand, counting down.
GTCCAGGAGGGCGGTTGCCAGATATCGATTCTCGGCCAGCTGGGAGAGGTGATCGGCTCCAGCGGAGAGGTCGCCGGATCGCTGGTCGAGACCATCCATTGCAGCGGGCTGGCAGAGCCGGGTGATCCGCCGGCTGTCGATCTGACCTGTGCCGTCGACGATGCGTCCTGCTCGGTGCATCTGAGCGGCGGGGGCGACAAATGACAATCCAACAGCGCCGTCGGACCGACCCATATTCGTGGGGCACGACGTTTACGGGATTCGAGGGCCCGCGCGTGGTATAATTTCAATCGTCCGTCATTGGAGGCGGGCTATCGGAGCGGGGTGGACCGATGAAGTGGTCGATGTTTGCCGCAAGCGCCGCCGCGCTGGTCGTCCTTGTCTGGATCTCCGGCTGCGGGGGCAGGAATTTCGGCTTCATGGAGTGCGAGAACGACGAGGACTGCCCGGGCGACCAGGTCTGCTCGGAGGACGGCAGCTGCGTCGATCCGTCCTCGCCCGATGCCGATGCGGACATGGATTCCGACGTGGACGGCGACTCGGACGGCGACTCGGACAGCGATGCGGACAGCGACACGGATACGGATGTCGATAGCGACACCGATGCGGATACCGATGCGGACAGCGACGCGGACGCGGATTGTCCCTTCGAGTGCATGTTCTACATCTCCTGCTGGAACGCCGGCGGAATAGAGCACTCAGGGTACTACTGCGAGGACCCCGGCGACGTCTGCTGCGAGGTGGACACCGACACCGACACCGAGACGGAGACGGAGACCGAGACCAGCACCACGAGCGGCGACTGTCCGATGCCCTACCAGTGCATGTCGGCCTGGTTCTGCGACAACCAGAACGGCAGCATTCACTGGGAGTACGAGTGCGCCTCGTTCCCGGACGTCTGCTGCGAGCTGGGCTCGGACGCGGACACCGACGCCGACACCGACGCCGACACCGACACCGACGCCGACACCGACGCCGACACCGACACCGACGCCGACACCGACACCGACGCCGACACCGACACCGACGCCGACACCGACACCGACGCCGACACCGACACCGACGCCGACAGCGATACCGATACCTACGAGGACTGCAACGGGCCTCCGCCGGCGTGCCTGCTCGACGAGAGCGCCGAGTACGACTCCCCCGGCTGCTGCGGGTACTGGTCGGTCTCGGCGCTGTGTCCCGGCGGAGAGTGGATCTGCCCCGCCGGCTACCTGCGCGAGGACGAGTGCCTCAACTTCGCGCCGAGCTGTCCCTCCCAGCCGCCCGAGGGATGCGGCTTCGACTACCCGGTCTTCTATCCGGCGGGAGACGGCCCGCGCCACGTGGCGCTCGGTCTGCTCGACGCCGACGACGACTGGGACGCGGTCGTGAGCAACGCCTACGACGACTCCTTCTCCGTGCTGCTGGGCAACGGCGACGGCAGCTTCCAGTCGCCGATCGACTTTCCCGACGTGGGCGACTACCCGTGGGCCGTCGCGGTGCTCGACATGGACGGAGACGGGATCATGGACGTCGCCGTCGCCCTGCGCGACGAGGACGCGATCGCGTTGATGATCGGCAACGGGGCGTCGGCCTGGGACGGCACCTTCCAGCCCCGCCAGCTGATCGGCGTGCTGACCGATCCCTACGACCTGGCGGTCGGCGATTTCAACGGGGACGGCGTGCTCGACTTCGCCGCCACCTCCAACGACTACTACAACTCCCGAGTTTCGATTCGGATCGGCGGCGAGCAGGACGGCGCCTGGACCGGATCCTTCTACTCGCCGGGCAACCCGGTCGTGGGCACCGGTCCCACCGGGCTGGACGTGGGCGACTTCGACGGGAACGGAGTGCTCGATCTGGCCGTGGCCTGCGGCATCTCCAACGAGGTGGAGGTGCTGCTGGGCGACGGGGACGGGACGTTCACCTCCAGCGGCGGCCTGCAGTCGGGCAGCAACCCGATGATGGTCACGGTCGCCGACGCGGACGGCTCGACCACCGACGACATCCTGGTGGGCAACCTCTTCTCCGACTCGATCTCGGTCTGGCCGGGCAACGGCGACGGCACCTTCGCGTCGCGCGATGACTACGACTGCGGCGACGGCGCCTGGGCGACCGGCGTGGCGCTGCTGGACGACGACCTGCTGCCCGACGTCGTGGTCTCCAACTGGCAGGCAGACTCGGTCACCGTGCTGAGCGGCGTCTCGAGCCCGGCCGGCGGCTTCGAGACGCTCGGCACCTACACCTGCGGCGACGGCCCTTCCGAGCCGCAGCTGGCCGACCTGGACGGCGACGGCTGGACCGACGCGGTGCTGGCCAGCCGCAATCTGGACTCGATCGCCGTCTTGATGGGCTACTGCGAGCAGTAGCTTCTCGTCCGCAAGAAGGCCCCGGCATCTTGGGAGTCGGCCCGGAATATTGGATTTTCTCGATGTCGGAGTAAACTCTTTTCATGAAGAAAAGAGCCCAAATAGCGTTGCCTCGGCAGAAGGTTTCCGATTTTTGTCGTCGCCACGGCATTCGAAAGCTCTCTTTGTTTGGATCGGTGTTGCGAGATGATTTTCGCAAGGACAGCGACGTAGACGTTCTGGTCGAGTTCGAACCTGGAAAACAAGTGGGCATGATACGCTTGGCCGGGATGGAGTTGGAGCTGGGCGAGATGATCGGCCGCAAGGTGGATCTCCACACCGAGGGTTTCTTGAGCCGCTACTTCCGGGACGAGGTAGTGGCCGAAGCCGAGGTGCAATATGACTCGGCATGACGATAGCGTGCGCCTGCGGCATATGCTGGACAGCGCGCGAGAAGCCTCGACCCTCGTCGAAAAGAGGACGCGAGCCGACCTCGAAAAGGATCGTTTGTTGGAGCTCGGGCTCGTGAGATTGGTCGAGATACTCGGGGAGGCAGCGGCAAGGGTGTCTGGCGGTTTTCAGTCCGCTCACCAAGGGATTCCCTGGCCGCAAGTGGTCGCGATGCGAAATCGTTTGGTCCACGGTTATGACGATGTGGATTTGGATGTGCTTTGGAATACGATCGTGGATGACCTGCCTTTGCTGGTTGAGGAGCTCGAAAGAATTCTTGCAAAATAGTGACATCCCGGCCGGCGGGGGGCTCGTTTTGCGTCGCGTCGGGGCGGTTCGTCCGTTATAGTTCCGGGTCATGTCGTCCGCGGGCAGCGAGCGGGATCGGGGCGGGGAGCACGGGGTCAGCTTCGCCCGTACGCTGGGCTTCTTCGACGCCACAATGATCGGGGTCGGCGCCATGATCGGCGCCGGCATCTTCGTGTTGACCGGGATCGCCTCGGGCGAGGCCGGGCCGGCGGCTCTGCTCGCGTTCGGGCTCAGCGGAGCGGTGACGCTGATCACCGCCGCGGTCTACGCCGAGCTGGCCTCGGCGCTGCCCGAGGCGGGCGGCGGCTACGCCTTCGTCAGGAAGGAACGCCTTTCCCGACGTGCTGGCCTTCGTCGCGGGCTGGTGGCTGTGGTTCGCCTACACCTCGGCCTGCGCGCTCTACGCCGCAGGCTTCGGCTCCTACTTCATGGAGTTTCTGGCCGGCTACTTCCCCGGCGCCCACCTGGCGATGACGGCGGTGGCCGGCGAGCACGGGGCGGTGATCTTCATGCTGCTGCTGGCCGCGATCGGCTTCACCCTGCTCAACGTGCGCGGCGCCGAGGCGACCGGCAAGACCGAGAACGTGATCGTGGTCGGCAAGATCGTGGTGCTGGGGGTCTTCATCGTGTTCGGGCTCGACGCGATCTTCGACGACGTGGAGGCCGCGCGCGCGGAGTTTACGCCGTTTTTCCCCAAGGGATACAGCGGGGTGCTGATCGCGATGGGCCTGACCTTCATCGCCTTCGAGGGCTACGACCTGATCGCAACCGTGGCCGAGGAGATCAAGGATCCGGCGCGCAACATCCCCCGCGCGACGATGGTCTCGGTCGGGGTGGCCGTGCTGATCTACCTGTGCGTGGTGGTGGTCTCGATCGGAGCCGTCCATCCCGAGGACTCCAGCTCCTGGGAGTTTCTCGGCCGCTACAAGGAGACGGCGATCGTCGAGGCCGCGGCGCAGATGATGCCCGGCGCGGGCGTATTCCTGATCGTGCTCGGCGACGTGCTGTCGACGATGAGCGCGCTCAACGCCACGGTTCTGGCCTCTTCGCGGGTCGCGTTCTCGATGGCGCGGGACGGCTGGCTGCCGGATCGGATCGCCGCGATCCACCGCCGGCGGCGCACGCCCCACATGACAATTCTGGCGACCGGAGCGATCTTCGCGATCACGGCGGTGGCGCTGCCGATCGAGGCACTCGGCTCGGCGGCGAGCGTGATGTTCCTGCTGGTCTTCGCGATGGTCAACCTGGCGCTGGTGGCGCTACGGCGCAAGCGCCCCGAGCTGAAGCGGCCGTTTCGCATGCCATTCTACCCGGTGCTGCGGGCGGCGGAGAGGCGAGCGGCCGAGATCGGCGTGGACCTGCGCACCGATCTGCGGGTGGCGCACAGTGTCAAGGACGCGATCATCGGCGCAGTGCGGACGCACCGCGCCGATCTGCTGGTGATGGGCTGGAAGGGGTTCACGACGACGCGCGATCGCATTTTCGGCGAGCTCATCGACTACACGATTCGCCACTGTCCGTGCGATCTGGCGCTGGCCAAGGTGATTCTCGGCCCCACCCGTCGCATCCTGCTGGCGACCTCGGGCGGGCCCAACGCCACGCTGGGCGCGGAGCTCACGCGCGGCCTGGCCGAGGGCTGCCAGGCCGCGGTGGACTCCTGCGTGGTGGTCGACTCCGAGGCGGACGCGGCCGAGGCGGACGCGGCGCTGGAGCTCGACGGCCGCGACGTTGGCCGGCGGCTGATCCGCGCCCGCTCGGTGGCCGGGGGCATCGTCAAGACATCGCGAGACTACGACCTGGTGGTGATCGGCGCCGCGCCGGCCAGGATGTTCAAGAGCTTCCTGGTGGGCGAGATCCCCGAGAAGGTGGCGCGCTTCTCGCCGGCCTCCGTGATCCTGATCCGCCGCTGGCAGGGCCCGGTCGCCGGCCTCTTCCGCCGCCTGTTCGGCTGAACGGAGATACGATCTTTCGAAGTCGCAAAAGAGCGTGTAGCGTGTGTTGCGAGCCGGCGTGTTGACAGTGCGAGGCGGGGTTGCTAAAAGCCCCAATTCGCGCCGCGAGGCGCGCGGTCTCTGGGGCCATAGCTCAGCTGGGAGAGCGCGTGACTGGCAGTCACGAGGTCAGGGGTTCGATCCCCCTTGGCTCCACCATTATTTCAATAGGTCAGGGGGCAAGTACGAGTTCTTGTTCGCTTTCTGGGTACCACATGGGTACCAGCGAGCCGACCTCGACGACAGCTTTCGTGCGGAGCGTTTTCGGCGAGTGGAAAGCCGCCGTTGCGACCGCAAGCACGTGCGGCTAGAGGAGCAGGGTTGGAGGACGCGGTCGGACTCGGACTGGCATGACGGGCTGGTTTTGTGCCAAGGTGTGCTTTCGATGGCTGCCGACGAGGAGGCGCGATGACGACCTACAGCGGGCTGGAACGGCGACTCGAAGACCTTGCGCTGGAGCTGACCGAGAGGATCTGCGGGATTCTGCGGGGGATGACGCTGGCCGAGCTCACCGAGCTGGCGGTGGAGGAGGGCGTCCGGGAGCCTTCACCTGTCGAGAAGAAGAAGCCTGCACCGTCGAGAAGAAAGCGGCGCGTGCGCTCCAGGAAGAAACCGGCCGCCAGCGAGCCTGCCCGGGCCGCCGAGCCACAGACCGCCGAGCCGTCCGAGCCCAAGGCCGCGACAGAGCCGGAGCCCGAGGCAGAGCCAGAGCCCAGGCCCGAGCCGTCCAAGCCGATGCCGGTCAGGGACTCGGCCGCCGTCTACCGCAGGGCCGAGCAGGAGCGGCTGGAGAACGCCGTGTTGAGCTTCGTGAAAAACAACCCCGGAACCGACGCGGAGCCGCTCTCCCTGCGCCTGGGGCTGCCCAAGGGCCGAGCCCAGAGCACCCTGGACGACCTGGTCCTGCGCGGAGTGCTCAAGATGACCTCCGGGCAGCACGGGCGCTGCTTCGAGCTGGCGGGGGACTGACGACTGCCGGCCGGCCGCGGCGATGCGCTCTCACCCCTTCATCCGCAGCATCTCCAGACAACCGACGGCCAAACGCATATCTTCGAGCACGAAATCGAGGTCCCCCGTTGCGCTCTGCCGAACGTCACCGGCACGCCGAAACGCCCTCATCGAGCCCCTACTCGTTTGGAGTTTCCGCTCCTGCCGGTCTGAGAAGAGGCCCGCTGCCGCCTGAAGCAGCGCCAAAAAGCCGAAAAATTGCATAACCTTCCGCCCGTCCACCATAGTGTGGGTGTAAGAAAACCAACCGCGATTGAACGGACGAAAGGAGGTGTCTGATGGGTACTACTGTCAGACAAATACGCCGCTGTGTCCAGAAAACCGCCCAAATTTCCGGGCTCGCCACCGAGGAGGCCAAGCTCGCCCGCGACTGCGTCGTCGGCATCAGCAAGACCGGTAGCTGCAAGGTCAGCGACATCGCCAGGACACTGCCGGGTCGCAAACCGCTCCGCGAGACCACGAGGCCGCTCTACGACGGACTCGCCGACGAGCGCTCCGGGCTCGACCGTCTGCACCACGGCTGGCTCCGGCTCGCAGCGCCGACCGCCGACAAGATGCCGTTCATCGCCGTCGACCCATCCGACATCACCAAGATGCACGGCAGGTGCTTCGACTATCTCGACTTCGTCCGCGACGCCAGCGACAAGATGATCGCCGTCACCGGCCTGCGCGACGAGGACATGGTGTTGCTCACCAACAAAGACATCCGCAGCGCCGGGCAGGCCGCGGCGATCGTGGCGGCGTACATGCGCCGCTGGGGCATCGAGGAGGGCATCCGCTGCTGGAAGCAGAAGACCGGCGTCGAGGACTTCCGCGTCCGCAACTGGACCTCGATCC
>JAWOBP010000215.1:0-10900 GCA_046484285.1 Polyangia bacterium | reverse complement strand
TGTGGGGTTGACGAGGCACTAGTGCCGAATCAACCTCTCCCGTTCGGGTGAGAGCGGCCCCTGCCTGCGTATCCCGGCGTCACTCCTCATCAACGAATACCAGCTACTCCGGCGGAACGTAGTCGCCCTCGCAGACTCCGACCTCCAGGATCAGGTAGAGCAGCACGTACTCCTGCGGTCGGATCTGAACCTACCAACTGAAGTGTCAGACACGCTGAAGCGCGGCGGGGATTGATAATCAGTTGATTGGAAAGTTCCGTTCCTGGCGGTTTTTCGCGCCGGGCCCAACTTTTTTGCAACCGATCGTGCCGATCCCGCGGGTGCTGGCCTCGGACCCGGAGCTGAAGAAGCTGCGCGAGGAGCAGATCAGGGAGACGGAGCAGGAGCACCGGGAGGCCTCGCGGGACTACCTGGCCGGTGACTACTGGCGCGAGTTTCCGGCGGGCACGTTCAGGCCGCCGATCATCGAGCCCTACAGGCCCAAGGGCCGCTACTGGAGCGGGTACGTGTAGCCGGGCCGGGCTGACTCGTCAGGAGCGAAGGGGGGGGAGTGACGCCGCCGAAAGCGGCGCCGGGCGCCGGGGTGCGTCCAAAGCAAGATTTCCAAGCGAAAAAGGACGAGCGCGGGGGGCGAGCCGGGGCGAGAATCGGCCGCCGGCGACCGATTCGGGGCGCGGACAGCCGAGATGTCAGGCGGCAGCCCGGCCGGATCTGCTTCGGCCGGCGAACACCGCCGCTGTTTGTTCTGGGTGTCTGACACCCGGACTTGGTGCCCGACGGCGGGATACGCAGGCAGAGGGCAGAGGCCGCTTTCACCCGAACGGGATAGGTCGACGAGGCGCTGTCTAAAGGATGTCCAGCTCCCCGGCGTTCGGGCCCGCGCAGGCGACGGCCATTCGCTCGGGCGCCAGGTAGCGCTCGGCCGCCTCGCGCACGTCCCCGGCCCGCACCTCGCCCAGCCGCTCGGGGTAGCGCTCGTCCGCGTCGTGACCGATCCCGTAGAGGTGGCCAAGCGCCATTCCCGCGGCGCGCACCACGGCCCGCTGCCTGCCGATCTCCCTCGCGCCGATCAGGTGGCGCTGGACGCGTTGCAGCTCGTCCCGGGAGGGAGCCGAGCCGGCCAGCTCGCTCAGCTCGCCGAGAGCCGCCTCGACCAGTTGCGCCTCCTGCCCGGGCGCGGTCGCGGCGTAGATCGCGACGTAGCCCGGCTCGATCCCTTCCATCGAGAGGGCGGTCACCGCGTAGGCCAGCGATCGCTGCTCGCGCACCGAGCGGAAGAGGCGGCCGCCGTGCCCGCCGAGCAGCTCGACCATCACGTCGACCGCGAAGCGGTCCTCGGCGTCGAGAGTCGTGCCGGGAAAACCGATCACCAGGTGCGACTGCTCCTTGTCCAGGGAGAGCGCCTCGTAGCTGGGACGGCGCGGCGGGCTCCACGGCTTGGGCCCGGCCGGCGTGCGGCCGCGCTTGGAGGCTCGGGCCGCCAGGTGCTGCTCTGCCAGCTCCACGGCGCGATCCGCGTCCAGCGGACCGGCGATCGCCGCCACCATCCGGCCCGCGCCGGACAACCGGCTCAGGGAGCGGCGCAGATCCGCGCTTTCGATCCGCGAGAGGGTCTCCTCGCTGCCCAGCGCCGAGCGACCGTAGGGATGGGAGCCGAACAGAGCGCGCTGGAAGAGCAGCATCGCCTGGCGGTCCGGGGTGTCGCGCAGCGAGCTGAGCTCCTGGAGCATCAGCTCGCGCTCGCGGCCGACCTCCCCCTCGTCGAAGGCCGGCTGCCTGAGACACTCTCCCATCACGGAGACTCCCTCGTCCAGGTGACGGGCCAGCAGCTCGGCCTGGACGCCGAAGGTGTTGTTTCCCGAAAAGCCCGATATCGAGCCCGCCATGTCGTCCATCGCCGCGGCGATCTCGTCGGCGCTGCGATGCAGGGTGCCGCGGGTCAGCGAGCTGGCCAGCAACTGTGACTCGCCGGCGCGGCGCGCGTTTTCGAGGCGCAGCCCGCCGGGAAAGGCGACGCGGACCGCAGCGACGCGCGAGGACGGCTCGGTGCGCACGATCAACGTGTCTCCGGATTCCAGCTCGCGGATCTCGGTGCGCGCCGCGCTGGCGGATCTCGCCCGCGGGCGACCGGAGCTCCACGGCGCGAAGAACGCCCGCGAGAGGTGTTCGCGCAGCTTTTGCATCTCGATCCCGCCCGTAGAGGCGATCGGAAGCTTGCGGCGATCCTCGCGCTCGAGGCTCTCGACCTCGCTCGGCACCACCGCGGAGACAGTCGCGGCGCTCGGCACCAGGTAGCGGCGCGCCGCCTCCATCAGCTCGGCCGGACCGGCGCTGGTCAAACCCGCCAGGTAGCGTTCCTCGTAGCCGATGTCGCGGGCGTGCAGGCCGTAGAAACCCAGCTTGCGCGCCACGCCGTCGACCGTCTCCTCGGCGTAGATCGCGTCGCTGCGCAGCATGGTACGCGCCTTTTCGATCTCGCGCGGAGGAATCGGTTCCTCGACGGCGCGCACCAGCTGGCGGGCGATCGCCTCGACGGCCTCGGACAGCGTGCGCAAGGGCGCGATCGCGTAGACGACCAGCATTCCGCCGTCGACCGGTGTGTACGACATCGCCCCCACGTCGTTTGCCAGGCCGGGACCGCGCCGCACCTCGCGCTCCAGCCGCGAGCTGGCGCCCTGCCCGATCACCGCGCAGAGCAGGTCGAGGGCGGGCACGTCCTCGTGGGTCAGGCCGGGAATCGGGAAACCGAGCGCGAGGTGCGCCTCGCGGATCGGACGGCTCTCCGCCACGAAGCGCAGGCGGCGCGGAATCGGCTCCGGCTTCCGCCTCGGCCGTCGTACCTCGCGTCCGCCCGGCGCCGCGCCGAGAGTCTCCTCGATTCGCTCCAGCATGTGCTCCGTGGAGAAGTCGCCGGCCGCGACCAGCACCATGTTGGTCGGCGTGTACCAGCGGCGGTGAAAGCGGCGCACCGCCTCGGAGGTCAGCCGGCGCACGGATCGCTCGCGGCCGATCACCGGCCGTCCGTAGGGATGGCGCCGGAACAGCTCCCCGAACAGCCCGTCGATCACGACCCGCGAGGGAGAGTCGCGGCCCATCCGGATCTCCTCGAGGATCACCTCGATCTCTCGCCGCAGCTCGCCCGCGTCGATCCTGGAGTCGAGCACGGCGTCGGCGATCACGTCGAGCCCCAGCTCGGCGAAGCGGCTCGCCGTGGTGACGTGCAGCACCGTCTCGTCGTGGGACGTCCAGGCGTTGACCTGGCCGCCGGCCCGCTCGATGTCGCGGGCGATCTCTCCCACGCCGCGCCGGGAGGTGCCCTTGAACAGCATGTGCTCCAGCGCGTGCGCGGTGCCGGACTGCCGCGGGTTCTCGTCGGCGCTGCCGACTCCGACCCAGACCTGGAGCGCCACCACCGGGGCGGTGTGGGACTCTTTGAAAATCGCGGTCAGACCGTTGGGCAGCTGGTGAATCGTCGCTTTCATTCTCACCTCGCGCAAGATGCCGGTTCGCTTCTCAGACGAACAGGAAGATGATGGCCAGCAGATAGGTGAAGAGCAGAACGACCCCGTCGAGACGCCCCAGGCGATGTCCCACGCGCGCCAGCGGAATCAGCATCAGCACCGTTATCACGAAAAAGTAGAAATCGTACGAAGCCCAGGTGAGGTGGGCCGGGATGGGAGCGATCAGCGACGCCGTTCCCAGGATCAGGGTCATGTTGTAGATGTTGGATCCTATCACGTTGCCCAGCGCCAGGTCGGACTCGCCGTGCTTGGCCGCAACCGCCGAGGCGGCCAGCTCCGGCAGCGAGGTGCCGAAGGCGACGATCGTGGTGCCGATGATCCGCTCGCTGACGCCCAGCTCCGCGGCCAGGCTGGCGGCGCCGGTGACCATCCCCTCGGCGCCGAAGGCCAGCACGATCGTGCCGCCGATCAAGAAGACGATGTGCCGCGGCCTGAGCTCGGGGCGCTCCCAGCCGGGCAGCGAGGTGGTGCGCGCCTGCTCGCGCTGGGCCAGCTTGTAGCTGAACAACAGGTTGGCCGCGAACAGCACCAGTAGCACGACCCCGTCAATCCGGCCGACGCGGTCGCCCAGCGCCGCCATCCCGACCACCACGAGCGTCACGCCGACCACGACCGGGATGTCCCGGCGCAGCACGTCGGAGGCGACGGCGATCGGAGAGATCACCGCCGAGATGCCGAGCACCAGCGCGACGTTGATGATGTTGGAGCCGAGCACGTTGCCCAGGGCGATCTCGTTGTGCCCCTGGATCGCCGCGATGCTGCTGACCACCAGCTCCGGAGCGGAGGTGCCGAAGGCGACCACGGTCAGGCCGATCAGCAGCGGCGGGACACCCAGCCAGGCCGCGAGCTTGACCGATCCGCGCACCATGCCCTCGGCGCCCAGCCAGACGCCGAATCCTCCACCGAGCAGTAGCAGCAAGTCGAGCCACATGGCGAAGGTGAACTCATATCACAGGCCGCGAGCGCACCCCATGAAAAAGGCGAGCGAAAGCGGTTTCAACCGATGGCTTTTTACAACGGTGGGGTCTACCCCAACGTTGTGAAAAACATCGAGATGAAACGCGTCGGGGTGCGCCAGCCGTGGACGAGCGGAGCGTTTTGGGGACGGAAGCGAACTTGACGTTCGTTGAGTCCCCAAAACGTGAGCACGGCCGCGGATGGCGTGCATTGGCGCGAGCGAAAGCGGTTTCAACCGATGGCTTTTTACAACGGTGGGGTCTACTTGCCCTTGCGCTGGCGGGCCTGCTTGCGCCGGCGGCGCGCCGCCTCGCGGCGCTTGATGCGCTTGAGCTCGCTGGGCTTGAAGTAGTGGCGGCGGTTCTTCAGCTCGCGCAGCACGCCTTCCCTGGCCAGCCTGTTCTTCAGCTGGCGCACGGCCTGCTCGACGCGGTCGTCGCGCACGTTGACCTCGAGCGGGCGGCAGACCACCGCCTCGCCGATCGTCTCGTTGCGCCTGCGTCCCCGGCGGCGATCGCCGTCGCCCTCGTGGCTTCGTTCCTCCGAGGAGCGCGCCTGGCGGTCGCTCCTCTCCTCCGGCCGCTCTGCGGCCTTGCCGCTGCCCTCCGCCGAGCCCGACCGCGCGGCGGTCTTGCCCGCCTCGGGCGAGCTGTCGGCGGCTCGTGTCTCCTCCGTCGTCGTCATGTCTCCTCCATCGACGCCTAGGGTCAGTCTCCAGCGGGAAGCGAATCGTCCCCGGCCTGAAGAGGGGGAACCTTATTCATCTCGGGGGCTGTTTGCAAGGGGTAGGTTGAAGGAGCACCTCACGCAGTGGGCGGCGGCCATCAACCTCGTGGGCAGCTTCTTTGGCGACGAGCACAAGACGGTGCTCTGGTTCAACACGCCCAACCCATGCTGGGCAACGTGACGCCCAAGGCGACGATCCGCACGGGATGGTTCCACAAGCTGCTCCGTTTCATCCAGACCGCGTTGGACGAGAACGCACGCGATTTCGATGGGCAGGAGTAGATCGAAGCGGTGACGCGGCGGACGGCGACCGTCGTCAGGCGCATCGACGCCTTGCAGTACGAGCGCGGAGGCCAGATTCGAATCGTGGCCGACGTCGAGCCCCGAAATCCTCCCACGTCTCGCTCTGGGCCTCGCCGGTTCGACGCCGAAATTCGTACGCGACCAGTTTGCTCATACGATGCCGGACGTTTTTTTTTAGACTCGAATCAGGTAGACTGCGGCATGTCGGTGCCGGGTTCGCCGGAGTCGGATTTCGAAGGTCGATTCGGAGCGTCCGGAGGAGACTGTCAGGTGCTCAAGGAGGGTTCCAGGCTCGGCGACGGAGTTCCGGGGAGGTGCTTTGTCTATCCTACGCATTCCTCGACGAACTCGGGCTGGCCGACAGGCCGACAAGGTGATCGTGGAGTATGTCATGGGCGCGAGGCGTTGAGACGAGGATGAGGTTCTAATGGCTAAGCAACTCGAGAACAAACCGTTGGTTGAGGCGCTCGTGGAGATGAAGTGGCAGCTCCAAGACGTGGCGACCAACGTTCGGGTCGACCCTGTCTATCCGCTGTTCCTGGGGCGATTTCATGAGCGAGTCCGGGACGCGTACCCGAATGTGGAGCCTCTCCCGGCTGCTCATGTCCCTGACGAACTGACCCCTCACACCGCGAAGTACAGGTTCCGCGCATCGAAGGACGGGTGGCCGGTCGTCCAGGTCGGGCCCGGTGTCGGGACGCTCAACTTCACTGATAGCTACAACTGGGACAGGTTCTCGGACGCTGCGAGGCCGTTCTTCGCCAAGCTCCTTGAGGCGTACGCCGTCGATGGAGATGAACCTCGCCCTCAGTTCGCAAGCGGGCTGCTTCGATTCATCAATGCCATCGAGTTCGACGTCCTGGGCAACGACGCCCTCCAATTCTTGTCGGAGAAGTTCCACACGACCTTCAAGCTCCCGAACGCCATCGGAGACGCTGAACAGGTCACGGGGCCGCCGCATGCCCTTCAGCTGAGTGCGACGTACCGACTCGAGTCCCCTCCGGGGATCGGATCGGTTCGGTTTTCCACGGGCGCCAAGCAGGAGCGTCCTGCTTTGCTCTGGGAGCTGAATATCCTCAGTCAGGACGACCAGGTTCCCCAAGACGAGCATGCCTTCGAGAAGTGGCTGACCCAGGCGCACGAGGTCATCGAACTCTGGTTCTTCGCGCTCATCGAAGGAGACCTGGAGCGAATGTTCGAGGGAGGTGAGTAGATGCCGCAACTGCAGCTCAACGAGGCTTCGTCCATCGGGAATGCCAGCGCAGCGGTGGCCTTCGACACCTTGTGGCACGGAACGCCAACCACTGGATCGGGCCCAGAGGTGCCCCTCATCCCCGGATGGTCTCCGCGGGGACGGCCAAGCCGCTCCCTCGGAGACACGACGGTCGATTTCCAGATCAGCGACGAGCTTGACCCACTCGGATCTGAGACCACGTCCGTCTCGGAGGATCCACCGCGTCGCCGACGGATTTCGCTGGGTCAGGCACGTAAGATTGCGCTGAACGCCATGGCGACAGCAGAAGAGCGCTGGCAGCGCGCCGTGGACGCTGAGTCCGAGTTCTTCGACACGGTACTCGATGGACTCGATGGGGACCGATGATGATCTACTCATCGGTCGAGCCCGAGATGGAGATCCGGCAAGGCGACATCTTCACTGGTGTTCCGGACATCGAGGCGGCGTTGGACAAGTTGCCAGTCCTCGAGGAGGATGACGATGTCGTCGAGGTCGCCTGGAAGGACCTCCTGGCGGAGGGCAAGACGGATGCCGTCACAGCTCTGGTGGCTGTCAGGCCGGTGGACGCAATCGTCATCACCCAGGACTGCGACGCGGTCCGAAGCCCCTACCTGGCTCTCTGCGAGATCTACGACTTCAGGCAGGTCGAAGGACGAGCGAAGGAGACTAAGTCTCCGAAGAGCTGGATGAGCATCATCACGCAGCAGGCGCGGATCAACCAGAAGTGGTTCTACCTTCCTCCCGACGACGTCGTCGGCTTCGACTCCAAGATGGGCGTCGACTTCCGGCGCGTGCTGCGGGTACCGCGCGAGCAGCTCGAGGCGATGCGCAGCGAGCATCGTCGTGGTCGCTTGAACGAACTCGCCAGCGCCCACTTCAGGGAGCGGCTTAGCGAGTTCTACCGGAGGTACCCGTACGACGAGTGGTATCCCCTGGACTCCGAGGAACTCGACGTCTACCAGAAGAGCAAGCCTGAATCGGTCGAGCCATACCCGTGGCAGAAGTAGTCGGACCGATGGATCGAGCGTCACTCGCCTCGAACTGGCGGGCCGTGCCGATGCAACTGGACATTCCGGCGAACTCTCAGATCGACGCCTTGCAATACGAGTGCGGAGTGAGGATGCGGATCGTGGCCACGAATAGCTACCGGTCTACACCGCCACCTCCCGTCGCCCCCGGATCGTCGCCCTGAGACGTTTGCGTTTCTATATTGCGGCCCAGGTGGCGAATAAGCTCACTCCACCACCGGCGTCGGGTTGATCGCGCGCACGGCGACTCCTCCCAGGTAGCCGTAGGAGTTGGCGTCCGCGGTTCCGACCACGGACAGGCCGATCTGCTCTTCGGCGAAAAGCACGTGCGCTCCGTCGGCGCAGCCGGTGGTGTTGCCCGGATCGTCGATGAAGAAGCGCCCCACCTCCCAGTCGCTGGAGCCGACGACCGCGAACTCGGAGTCCGGCAGCTGGCCCATGCAGTCCAGCTCCACGGCGACTCCCGCGGGACGCACCACGATGATGTGGTCGTAGTCGAAATCGAACACCGAGTCGGTGTTGAACACGTAGCGGTCGAGGAACTGCCCGGCCGGCGGGGACTGGAGCATCATCGGGTCGCCCTCGCTGCTGGAGCAGCCGCCGTAGGTGGTGCCGGTCATCATCTGGTAGGCGAAGAACGGCGCCTCCGGCTCTTGCGGATCGGGCGGGTCGTCCAGCGTCCCGACCGCGTAGTGGTCGACCTCGCTCATGAACTCCAGCAGCTCGCCCTGCTGCGAGAAGCTGTACGAGGCGCCCGCCGGAGAGGGGGCCGGCGGGTCGAAGCTGACGGTCATCTCGTCCGCGCCGGCGATGATGCGCCACACCGGCGGATCGGCCGGCGCGCTGTAGCAGTCGTGGCGCGGAGCGTGGCGGGCCAGCACGGCCTCGGTGCCCCAGGCCGCCAGCGGCAGGATCTGCTCCTCGACGTGATCGCAGGCGGCGTACTCGGTGCTGGGCACGTTGGCGCAGGCGTGGCCGCCGAAGACGACCACCGGCTTGTCGGCCATCACCACCGTCCCGGTCACGTCTTGGTCGATGGTGGCGGGCTCGAACGAGACCACGTCGTAGGCGTTCAGCGTGTACTCGCCGGTCTCCACTCCGGCCTGGAACGGCCCGAAGCCGCCCAGCTCGGCGATTTCGACCGAGGGGATGAAGGAGATGTGCGTGTCGTCCTCGGTGATCACCACGGTCACCTGGGAGCGCAGCTGAGTCCAGCTCGCGCCCGGACCGGTGTTCCAGGCGGCCACGATGTAGGTGCCGTCCAGGCTGGTCTTGGGAATCAGCAACGAGGCGTCCGTGGAGTACAGCTCGATGCCGTACGGGTTCCACTGGTAGGCCAGGATCGGAACGTCCGCTGTCAGGCGGAAGCCGGCCAGCGCCGAGATACCCTGCTCCTCGATCTGCTGCGGCGGCACCAGGCAGCCCGAAGAGCAGGCGACATCGATCACGTGCAGCTCCCCGGGAGTGAGGGTCACTCCGTAGATCTCGCCGGAGGAGCCGTGCTCGAGAGTCACCTCGGCGTCCTGGTCCTCGTGGGGGTTGGAGATCACGATCGCGTAGGTCTGCGGATCGCACTCGTCCCAATTGTCAACGTCCGCGGTGTAGAACTCGCAGCCCACCGAGGTCTTGGCCTGGACGGCGTCCTCGCAGGTGGGCGGGATCACCGGACCGGTGTAGCCGGTGTCCGTGTCGGAGTCGGAATCCGAGTCGGAGTCCGCGTCCGAGTCGGAATCCGAGTCGGAGTCCGCGTCCGAGGTCCCGTCGTCGTCGCCATCCGATTCGTATCGGTTGGCGGTGTCCTCGCAGGCGCTCGCCGCCACCAGTAGCAGGACGCAAATGACAATTATGTTTTTCATCGTAATGTATCCCCTCCGATTTGGGTCTCTCCAACCGAGTTGCCATTGTGACACAAATAGCTCGAAACGGCGCGCGGTTTTCGTTCGCGCGGTGACGATCCGCGTCTCAGCGGCGTCCCACCACCACCACCTCGCCCACCGGACCGCGCTCGCTGCCTTTGCGGTTGATGTGGCGCCAGGCGGTGATGCGGTGGATCTCGTGGCCGGCGTAGCGCTCGTGCACCCAGGGCACGTCCGAGTTGGAGAGCACCACGTGCGCGCCCCGTTCGGCCAGCGCGTCGAAGACATCGGCCAGCTTCTCCTGGTGTTCCATCCCGAAGCCGCGCTTTTGGTAGGCGGTGAAGCTCTGCTTGGACTCGAGCGGAATGTAGGGCGGGTCGAGATAGACGAGATCGCCGGGCTGCGCTCTGTCCAGGACGTTTTCGAACGATTCTCGCAGAAGGGTGGCGCCGGCCAGCGCGCGCGAGCAGGCCCGCAGGTTGTCCTCGTCGCAGATCCGCGGATTGTTGTAGCGGCCGAACGGCACGTTGAAGCGGCCGCGGTTGTTGACCCGGTAGAGACCGTTGAAGCCGGCGCGGTTGAGGTAGATCGTGCGGGCCGCGGCGGCGACCGGGAGCAGATCGTCGGGGTCGAGGTCGCGAACGCGGTAGTAATGATCGCGGTCGTAGACGTGTTGCTCGAGAGCGGCGATCAGCTCCTCGACCCGCTCGCGGATCACCACGTAGCAGTTCATCAGCTCGCGGTTGTTGTCCGCCAACACCGCCCGTTCGGGAAGCAGGCCGAAGAAGACGGCGCCTCCGCCGACGAACGGCTCGTGAAAGCGATCGAATCGCCTTGGGAAGTGGTCTCTCAGCACGCCGAGCAGCTGGCGCTTGCCGCCGGCCCACTTGAGGAACGGGCGCGGAACGCCGCTCTTGGAGCCCATCCAAGTGCTTTGAATTACGGGCCTTTCTCTGCTGGCCGGAAAGATCTGGTTCTTGCGCATGCCGCCTCGCCTCGCCGCGACAACCGGCGCCAACCGTATTTCAAATTCCATCTGGGATCAACTCCGGGGCCCGCACGAGCACTCCGCGCTGCGCTTCAGTGTGTTTGATGGGATAAAGCGGCCGGCCCCTTTCGAGGGCTACCAACAAGTGATAGCCGCATGGTTGCACTAACAAACGTGCTCAAGGCACAGAAAGGTGACCGGCCATGAAGTACTGTGGACTAGATCTGGGGAAGAAGTCGAGTCGCTTCTGCATCGTGGATGAGAAGCGGAAGATCGTCAGCGAGGGC
>JAWOBP010000236.1:0-5010 GCA_046484285.1 Polyangia bacterium | reverse complement strand
CGTGGTGTGGCGGCGACCGGCGGCGGAAGCGGCGGCGTCGCCGTCGGGTGTCAACCCTCCTGGTGCGGGGCGACGATCTCGACGACCCACGGGAAGTCGATCCCCAGGTCCTTCAGCTTCTCGAGGGTGGGCACTCCGTTCGGGGTCCAGCCGCGGCGCTTGTAGACCGCGTCGAGGAGCTTCTCGTACTGGTCCTCGCGGTGCTTGCGAAGCGCGGCCTTCTTCTCCGCCAGGCTCATCTTCTCCGGGTTGTGACTTTTCACAATCATGACCCCAGGGATATCCGAACGAACTACACCATCAGCCGACCCCGTGGGGGTGGTGCTATACTGGACGCCGATAGATTCAGCCGCCGGCGCCACGAGCTTCACGTTTTTCCCGTGATAGCGAGGCTTGATAGAGGCTCGCAGTCAGCGGATCGACGCACACGTGCTCGCGACACGTTTTCTCACGCGATGGACGATTTCTACTGTAGACTTGAGCGGCAGACGCCGTGGCCCGCCGCCTCGAAAAAAGGCGATGCGTATTCGGGGTTACCACGCGCAGGCGCTCGAAGAGGCCGATCGGGTGATCATGGGGGGCGAAGCCTGGATGGGAGGGAGGTTTGCAGGTGCTTCATCCGTCCTACGTTTACGGCAGGTTTGGTTTCGTTATTGTTGCGTCTTCTCGTGGCGCCGCCGGTGAGCGTCGGGTTTCGTTGCCATGTGAACCCCAGTTGACGACCATCATGAGATTTGCGGCTCTCGCGCTGTGTATAGCCGCGTTGAGCTACGCGGGTTGCGGCGGCGGCTCTCCTTCATCGCCCGACGCCGGACCGGACAGTGGCGGAAGCGAGCTGATCATCGAGCCCGAGATCCCGCTGGCCGAGTGCGATGTGGTTTTCGACCGGGTGTACGAGATCCCGGGGGTGGCCAGCGCAAGCGCGTCGTCCGTGGTGGAGCTGCCGAGCGGCCACTTCGTCATGGCCGGCACGGCCACGCCCGAGGAGCAGACCACCCCCTGGGATCGGGACGGGTTTCTGATGGAGGTGGACGAAGAGGGAGAGATGGTATGGACGATGATGTACGGCAAAGAGAATGCAGAGGACGAGTCGAACGATACCGACACCCTGAGTAGCATCTTGGCGTTCGGCGACAACATCGTGGCCCTCGGGCGCAAGGAAGAGGACTCGGAGCCCGGGATCTGGGCCATGCGGACCGAGCTCGACGGCGAGGTCGTGTGGAGCCAGAAGCTGCCCCTGGACGGCTGGGGCAACTCCGCCTACAAGGCCGGCGATGCGGAGATCGTTTTCCTGGCTGGCAATGCGGCGCACCATCCGGTGATCGCCGAGATCGACACGTCGGGCAACCTGGACGTGCTCCACGAGGAGGAGCCCTGGCCCGAGGACACGCACGTGGGAGTGTACGCGCCCCTGTCCTGGGGAGGGGCGGCGCGCGGCGGCTGGCGGCACGAAGAGGTGGAGGGGGGGGCGAACTACGAGCCGGATTACGATAAGTACGAGCACCCGGTTCTCAACCTGTTCGACCAAGACCATACTCTACAGTGGAGCATCGAGCCCGACCCGGGCCGGAGCGGAGCGTTCTCGCAAGCCGTGGAGACGAGCGATGGCAAGGTGCTGGCCGGCGGGTGGCTGCTGTACGACGACTGGTTCTACGGGGCCTATCTGGCCGAGGTGACGGTCGAGGGCGAGGTGCTGTGGCAGCGGTTCTATGGCTACAACAACGTGGTCTATCTCTCTGATATAACGCCTGTCGACGACGATTTCCTGCTCACTACCGACTGCGGCAACGGCTACGGCGCCAGCAACGGCAGCGTGGCCCGTGTCGACGGCGATGGCGAACTCCTCTGGCACTGGGAGACCGAGCACACGGGGTCGGCTCATCTCAATGACGCCATAGAGACAACCTCGGGAGACTACCTGTTTTGCGGTGCCGACGACGACGGTGTCCCTGCCGACGGCATCGGCAATCGTATCTGGCTGTTGAAGATCACTCCCAACGTGGAGTGCTACTGAACGGTAAAACGAAAACGGGGAGGGCGAGATGAAAAGAACGGTGAGCTTGGTCGTGGTTGCGGTGTGCATCCTGACGGCGCCGCCGGCGAGCGCCGGGTTTCGCTACGACCCGGTCTACGCACCTCAGATCTGCACCTACTTCCAGCGGGACGCCGGCCGCTCGATGAACGACCGGTACGACCCCTCCAGCAATTTTAAGCAGACCCGGCTGTACATCGAGGGCCTCCCGCTGCCCGAGGTGTGGGAGGACCACGCAGATGAGATCCACACCCTGGCCAGGGCTGAGGGCATGCTCAAGTTCCGCGACGAGCTCAGGCGCAACGACTGGCTGCACAGGGGGTACGCGTGGGACGACCTGCTACAAGATGACGAGCAGGGATTCTATGTCCCACTCTCCGACGAGGCGATCTACTGGGCGTTCGTCACCGATGAAGACAAGTTCGAGGGCGAGGGGCTGGATGCGGTCGGCGATGATTGGCCGGTCCTGTACTGGGACTCGCTGACCGGCGAGGCCGACTGCTCGGGCGTGATGATCGGACCGAACCACTACCTCACCGCCGGCCATTGCGTCACGATCATTTACGACCGGCTGGCCGAGGGGTACGACAAGTACAACAACTTCTATTACCCCGCTCACGGCTACGACTGGCCCGAAGCCGGCGCGACCGAGCAGGAGAAGGCCGACATCATGTGCGGCCTCACGGAAGTGGCGTTCGATTTCAGGGTCAAGTGGAGCGACCTGCCGTGGGTGGACAAGGGTTATGGCTTTCCAGTACCCGTGACCAGTATCGAGGATCTCGCATTTCTTTCCGACGACGACTGGCGCTCGGCTTTCCGTGCCGCAAGAGATCGACAGAAGAGCTACAAGTGCAAAAAGGCCTATCCGGTTTTTTACGAGACGAGCCCGATGGACTACGTGGTGATGGAGCTGGACGGCGCCCCGGGCGTGCATCACGGCTGGATGGACGTGTCCAGCGAGCCGCCTGGCACGGGATCGTTCCACGCGATCATCGTGGGCCACCCCTCGGGCTGTCCGCAGATGCTGAGCCTAGGGATTTCTCCCGGTGCGTCCGGCAGCACGGCCACGATGGACGTCTCGGCCTACGCGACGAGTGGTTTCTCGGGCAGCCCGACGCTCTTTTCAGAAACCGGGAAGATCGAGGGATCGATCTCCCAGGGGATCGGGCTCGCCGAGTACTACCCGGCGTGCATCGACGCCGACGTGACATCTTGCGAGCCCCAGTGGGTCGACGGCAGCCAGACCTTCAATTGTGGGGATGACAGGCTCAACGTGCTCCTCGTCATCGATCTGCACACCCGCGAGATCCTCGAGCTGCAAGCCTGCGACGCATGGGGCCCGACCTCCGAGTGGACGATCCGCACCTTCGCCGGCGCCATGCACCGCGAGGATCGTCGTCCCGAGGCGGTCGTCCACGACCACGGCACGCCCTTCCTCGGCCAGTTCGAGCGCCAGCTCCGGGTCCTGGAGATAGAAAGACGGCGCACTCCCGTGGCTCTTCCTTTCGTGAATGGGACGGCTGAAAGAGCCATAAAATCAGTGCGCTTGGAGATGCTGAACCACGTCCGCGTCCTCGACGTCAAGGAGCTCCAGTGGTACCTGGACGAGTACAGGCTCTACTACAACGAGCACCGCGTGAATCAGGCGATCGGCGGGCAGACACCCGCAGCGTTCGGGCGGGGCTCGCCGGACGCGGAGGTGATCAGCCTGGACGAGGTGCGCCAGCGCAAGCTGGTGCGCACGAGCTTCGCCAACGGACTGCTGAACACCTACGAGCTGGTCGAGGGACAGTCCGACGCCGCCTGATCCGGTCCTGGCGGAAGGAATCGACATCGGCGTCCACAGACACAGCCGGGTGTGGTATGTCCTGGATCAGCGACGATCGGGGTCGGTCGAGGCCATCTGAGCTCGCGCGGCGGTCGACGCCGGCTTCATCCCGCGACCGGGTCGCCCAGACCTCCCCCGTGGGCGCCCACGGGGCCCACGTCGCGGCCGGCCGGCGAGCCGCGAGGGTTTCTTGGGATCAGCGGGAAAGCCCGCGAGTGGCTGCCGTAG
This sequence comes from Polyangia bacterium, assembly GCA_046484285.1. GTDB lineage: Bacteria > Myxococcota_A > Polyangia > JAAYKL01 > JAAYKL01 > CAZHCG01. Next base: position 922 of record JAWOBP010000236.1, on the reverse strand, counting down.
GCGGGGATCCCCGGGCCATCTTCATGGGCAGACCAAGGCCCTGCGACACGCTCACGACTGGCCCCCATTCCGGGGCCGCACACCGGTGACACACCCCAACTCCTCGTGAGAACTCGACATCTCGCCGGAGAACATGTTCGCCGTCTCGGGCGGAGCGAGAGAACTTGTTGGTCTGGCTGGTTTCTTGGGGAGCCACCCTGAGCGAGCTGCCAGTAGTGTTCGAATACCGTCGAGTCGGCCGTTCGCCAAGGGTCCAGCGGGTCCATCGCTGCGTCGCCCGCATCGGGAATTACCCGCATCTCATGGCCGAGTGTTCCCCGAAACGCGACGTGCAGGAGTGTCGCCACCCATCCATCGAGTTCAGCCTCGGCTTCGTTGTCCGCCTCCCCGGCGAGGACCGACCGGCGCTGGTAGAGCTGGGGGAAGAGCAGGACGACCTGGTCAGGCCGGTCGGCGAGTATCTCCTGAGCCACTTCGCCACACTCTGCGATGCTTCCTGCGTTTTGAATGCGCGCCGTGAGATCTCCTCTCACCATCGATGCCCCCACGGCCCCCGCGGGAAGTGAAGCCCGGGAATGCCTGCTTGCTCACACAGCCGGCTGAATAGCTCGATGACCTGCGAGCGTGTCGAGTCCATCCATTGGGCGACGGCTCGGTCGTTTATCGCGTAGAACTCCTGCCCTTTGTCCAGCGCATGCACGTGGATCGCACCTGTCGCCTGGGCGTGCTTGTACCGGGACCGGATTGCCCGCAACAAGTCGACGATCGCATCCAGCTCTCGTCGCCACTCATGTCGTTCAATGAAGGCCTTGCCCTTCGCCTGAGCCACCACGTCGCCATTGCGGTCGCGGAGGCAACCGGTGTTGATGGCCGTGATCGTATCTTCAATGGCGCGGTCAAATGCCTCCATGGACCCCTCGAC
>JAWOBP010000196.1:0-26619 GCA_046484285.1 Polyangia bacterium | reverse complement strand
GGAGGTCCTGAAAGACGACTTTCCTGCCGTGGATCTTGGGCCACAGCTGGAAGTAATCGTCAGATGTAATATTTTTCAGGGTCGAGGAGCCGAGGTCGTAGGAAAAGACATCCGTAGAGGTCGTAGTACGAGCCGTCTTGGTTGGCCACGACCTCCAGAACGGGTTTCGTGGAATCCAGGATGATGCTGCGTTCCACCATCGACGGCACCTGATAGGAGGTAGACCATCCAAACACAACTTTCTTCTGGTAGATAGCAGGCCAGTACGAGGCGTTGGTGATCGGCGGCGGCTCTGGCGACAGCTCGGGCTCGATGGAAGGGATCTTCATCTGCTTCCTTTCCGCCAGGTCCACCAGCCACAGACGCCGGGTTTCATCATCGCCATACACCAGTAGATCGTCCCAAATATCCCAGTAGTGGACCCGCACCTCCTCGGAGAATGTGATCCGCTCGCAGCCCGGTCCGCAGTCCTCGCCCTCTGGCTGGTCCTCCCACTCCCACGGGCCGGCGTCGGTCTCGCCCGGGCAGGAGAGCGCCCACGTGTCCGCGTCCCCGTCCGCGTCGGTGTCCGCGTCGGTGTCCGCGTCGGTGTCCGAATCCCCCATACCATCCGACGCAATCCCCCGTTCGTCCGACGTCCAGGGTCCGGCTCGCAGCTCCGGCTCGCAGGATCACCGTTCGGCGATCGCGCCGGCGTGGATCACCTGCCCCACGGGCCGTCGATATCGAAATCCTTGCCCACGGCCTTCAGGTTCTCGCGGGCCGCGCGGTGCTCGGGGTCTATCTCGAGCGCGCGGCGGAACTCCCCGGCCGCCTGCGCGTTGCGCCGCTGCGCGGCGAGCACGATTCCGAGCTGGTTGTGCGCGTCGGCGTTGTCCGGCTCCAGGTCGACGGCGCGGGTCAGCACCATCTCGGCGTCGGGGTAGCGCTGCTGGCGGTAGAGCACGAACCCCAGGTTGATCAGGTAGTCCGCGCTGCGCGGATCGAGCCGCACCGCCTCGCGGGCCGCCTTCTCGGCGTCTTCCAGCTCGCGCAGCACCACCAGCACCACCGCCAGGTTATTGTACAGCGCCGGATCCTCGGGGCTCAGCTCGATCGCGTCGCGGTAGGCGGCGGCCGAGTCCCGGTAGCGTTTCGCGATCTGGTAGGTCTGCGCCAGGTTGGCCAGCAGGTCTACGTCCTCCGGAGCCAGCTCCACGGCCCGCTCGATCCGCTCCAGCGCCCGCTCGTGCATCCGGCACTGCAAGAGGGCCGTGGCCAGGTCGCCCAGGATCGCTGCGTCGTCCGGCGCCAGCTCGGCCGCGCGGCTCAGCACGACCAGCGCGGCGGCTCCGTCGCGCTCCAGGATCCGCTCCTGGCCCAGGCGGTGCAGCTCCCCGGCGCCGGCGCCGGCCGGCACCTCCGCCGGCAGGGGGGCGCCGGGGTCGCAGAGCGGCCGCTGCGAGGCGGGCGCCACGGCTCCGGCCTTGCTCTGCGGCTCGTCCACAGCGCCCATCGGTCGCGGAGAGGGGGGCGCGCGCATCGGGGATCTCTCCTCTCCGGCGCCCGCCGTCCCGCTCGTTCCGGGCGAGCCTCCGCAGGCCGCCAGCAGACCGGCCAGCGCCAGCGCCGGCAACTCCGATCCGGTGCGACGCGCGCTCACGGCCCGCTCCCGGCGTCCGCCGCCGCGCCGGCGTCGACCCCCGCGTCGGCGGGGGGCGTCGCTGCGGGCGGCTTCCAGCCGCGCGGGGCGTCCTTTTCCGGGTTGGGGCGTCCGCCGAGCAGCTCGTGCATCGCGGGCGAAAGGCGCATCGGGCGCTGGGCCGGGTAGTCGTCGGGCTCGAGGTACTCGACGGCCTGCGCGATCGCCGCCATCGCGTGGTAGCTGTAGTCGTTGCGCAGCCGCAGGTGCCCCAAAGTGTAGCGGTAGCCGCCCATCGCCTCGTCCGGAACCGGCAAGAAGAAGGTCGAGCCGTAGCTGTCGTACTGCAGCTGCAGGCAGAAGCGCATCCCGTGCACGAGCAGCTTGCGGCGCTCCTCGACGTTGCGATCGACGCGCTTGGCCAGGTCGTAGGCCGCCGCGGCTCCCTCGGAGTACTGGCAGGAGTTGATCGCCGGCAGCTCGCGGTGGACCTTGAAGGAGGCGCCGACGTAGTCGGGGTACTGCGCCCGGCGCGGGTACCAGAAGAACTCCTCGTCGATCCAGTCCTGCATCTCGAAGGCGATCTCGGCGTAGCGCTGCTCGCCGGTCTTGCCGTGCAGGTCGTTCATCGCGGTGACCAGCCACGGCACGATCCCGATCAGGTTGACGCGGTGCTCCTCGTCGTAGATGCCTTCGGGCGTCCTCTCGGCCAGCAGCTTGCGCCAGGCCTTCATGTACCAGGGCAGGGCGCGATCGATCGACTCCTTGTACTTCTCGTCGCCGAAGTGGCTGTACATCCGGGCCAGCGCGAAGACGAACTCGCCCGGGGCGATGAAGCTCTCGGCTCCGTAGTAGGGATGGTTCTGCGGAACGTCGTACTGCCAGTAATGGCCGTTCGGATCCTGCATGTAGATCAGCTCCTGGGCCAGGCAGCGCACCACGTCCTCGTACTCGGAAATATCTGCCACGTCCCCGAGCTTGAGGATCGACAGGATCGTGACCGCGTTGGTCCCGAGCTTGGCGTTGTAGAAGCGCGCCGGCGGATCGCGGTGGCAGATCACGCAGCGATCCCCCTCGCGGCGCAAAAAGTCGAGCGTGAACTCGATGCCCTTCTTGGCGCTGGCGACGTACTCGGGCCTGGGATCGATCTTGTTGACCATCAGCAGCGTATAGGGATTCAGCGCGTGGCGTACGATGTTGCCGCCCGGGTACCAGCGTTTGCCGGGTTTGTTGACAGGCTTGTACTTGTAGGCGTACTGCCCGTCCTTGGACTGGTTCTCCAGCAGCCAGTCGGCGCCCAGATCCAGCGAGCGGATCAGCGAGGCGCGGCTCACGTCCCAGATCGTCTTGAGCGGCACGGCGCGGTACAGCTCTTTGATGTCGCCGCCTTCGGACTGCGGCCGCTCGACCCAGTTGATCGTGCGGAAGCGCTGGAACCGGTAGCGCCGATCACTCTCCCACTCCGACTCGTGGAGCACGACGGAGCGCTTGACCTTCTTGGGCGGACGCAGGAACTGGTCGAGGTCGTTCTTGCGCAGCATCGACTCGAGGAACTGCACCTCGCTGCGCTGCTCCATCTGCACGGCGTAGCTCGGCTCGAGGAAGTGCACGAGCCCCTCCTCGGTGTCGCGCAGCAGGATCCCCTCCAGCCCCAGCTCGATGTACCAAAGCAGGTTGCGGGCCTCGCGGTCGGTCAGCGAGCAGATGTCGTAGAGGATGTCGACCTCGACCTCCAGCGACTCCATCGCGCGGGGCAGATCGCTGTCCAGCTCGAAACCGTAGGCCCGCTCGTTGGCGCGGCGGATATCGCCCCAGTCCTCGCGGAGCTCGGCGACCGCCTTGTCGACCGCGTCGGCCAGGTTGCGATCGTGGGCCATCCGCTTGGCCAGCTTGCGACCCTTGAGCCGGGGCTCGTCGTACTTGCGCAGCGACACGATCACGCGGTGGGCCGAGTCGCCGACCGGCTCGATCGGCAGCTGGGGCCGGTACTCCTCGGGCTCGCGGCCGGCCAGCAGCGCCCGGGCGCGTTTGCTGATCCGCCGTTTGTCCGCGGGCGAAAGCTCGAACGGATCGGCCAGGCGGAACAGCGCCCAGCCGGATCCCAGCACCGCCGCGTGAAACCAGTCGAGCTCCACCGCGTCGCGCAGCCGCAGCCGCACGTGGTTCATCTTCTCCTCGATCCAGGGCTCCACCGGCGGGGTGGTGCGGTCGACCAGCACGTACTCGATTCCGCGCTCCATCAGCTCGCGAGCCAGACCGGCCTCGTCCTCGGTGTCGAACTCGTCCGGTTTCAGCCGCACCAGCTCGTCGCGGAACGAGTCGAAGCTGCCGGGCACTCCGCGGTCGCCGAGAAAACCGATCTCGCCGGTGGCGTCTTCGATCCGCTCGCTCAGCTCCGGCACCAGCCGCCGGTCGCCCAGGTCGCGGATCGGCTTGCGGTCGCGGACGACCTTGGGCGAGGGCATCGCGTAGGGCGACTCCTTGAACGGCGCGCCGGGCTCCGGTCCCTCGTAGTCCGGATCGGTCCCGGGCGGCGGGGGAGGATCCCAGCCGACCGGGATCGGCTTCTTGGGCGGGACCGCGGTGCAGTAGTAGGTCTGGCCGTTGCCGCACAGGGCGCCCTCGGGAGCGTCGAAGTCGCGCTCGACCGGCTTGGAGCCGTGGTCGTCGCGGAAGTGCGCCTCGACTTCGCTGTCCGGCGGCTTCTTGCAGCCCTGGGTCGTCTCCTGGACCAGGTCCCGGCCGCGGTAGAAGAGGCGCTCGAGGGGAGTGTAGCCGTCGTCTCCCTCCCAGAGCGCCATGAACGCCAGCAGCCCGGCGGTCAGGATCATCATCGCGATGTTGGACTTGTCCTTGTACCAGGGGACCGCGCTCTTCTTTTTCTTCCTGTCGTCCTTCTTGGACATTTCGCCTCCAGATAGAATGACGGAGTCTTCTTTCATAAAGAAAATGACAGTCGAAGACTACTGTGCACCGAGCCGTGAGACAATCCCTGGAAAGGTCGAGGTGTTCAGTTGATATAGCGCGGCTCGGAGCTCCCCTCCTGGCGCGAGAGCACCTCGATGATCTCGCGCATCTCCTGGGGGCGTCGCCAGGGCTTCTTGGCCAGGCAGGACATGATCAGGTCCTCCACCCCGCTGGGTAGCGGCACGTCCGGGCGGACCTCGGAAGGACGGCGCGGCACGGCGTGGATGTGCTGGCGGACCAGCGCGGCGGAATCCTTGCCGAAGAACGGCAGCACGCCGGTCAGCACCTGGTACATCATCACGCCCAGCGAGTAGATGTCGGTGCGGTGATCGACGCGGTCGCCGGCGGCCTGCTCCGGCGAGATGTAGAGCGGGGTGCCCAGGATCTGGGCCGAATTGGTGATCGTCGGCGCGCCCGAGATGCGCGCGATTCCGAAGTCGACCACCTTGGCCACCGCCTCCGGCGAGGTGCGCCGCGGGATCAGCACGTTGCCGGGCTTGAGATCGCGGTGGAAGACGCCGCGGCGATGCGCGGCGCGCAGCCCGTCGGCTATGGTGCAGATCACCGGGATCGCCAGGCCGAGATCGAGCGGGCCGCTCTTGATCAGGCGCCGCAGCGTGACGCCGGGCACGTACTCCATCACCAAGAACAGCCGACCGTCGCCGAGCTCGCCGACGTCGTGGACCCGCACCACGGCCGGGTGGTCGATCAGGCGCACCGCCTTGACCTCGTTGACGAACCGCCAGCGGAACCCTTCGTCCAGACGGCGGTCGGCGCGCAGCACCTTGACCGCGTACAGCGTGCCGTCGTACACGTCTCGCGCCAGGTAGACCGAGGACATCCCACCCTTGCCCAGCGGTTGCGAAATCCTGAAGCGGTTGCGCACGATCCGCCCGCGCAGAGATCCGGTCGCGGGTCGGTACTTCTCGGGCCTGGGCTTGACCATGGGCAGGGCGAAGGGAGGCGAGACCGGCGCCGGAGTGGGTGGAATCAGCGTCAGCGGCGGGATGATCGAAATCGGAGTCGGCGGTATCGAGTCCACGGCTCCTCCTCTCTCCAGACCCCGGCGAGAAGACCAACAGATCTGACTTTTCCTTCTTCGCCCTCTACTTCTAAATTTGTGTTCGCAGCTCGCATTTGTAAACGGGGAAACGAATATTTTTGCAACGCTGGGTTCAGCGAGGATCAGGTGAAGATGCGGCTATCGCGAGCTCCGCTCGGCACCGCGGGAGCCTCGCTGACCGGGTGGCTGCCGACGATCTCGAGAATCTCGATTTCGAAGGTGAGGTCCTCTCCGGCGAGAGGGTGGTTGGTGTCCACGACCGCCTCGTGGCCGTCGATGTCGGTCACCACGCCTTCCACCCGGCTGCCGTCGGACCGATGGATCTCCACGTTCTTGCCGATTCTCGGCGGGCCGTCTCCGTTGAGATCGGCGGCGGGCACGCGCAGGATGCGATCGGTTCGCTTCTGCCCGAAGGCGTGGTGCGAGGGTACGTTCTCGATCGTCACGCTTCCGGGCGACTTGCCGTACACCGCGCGCTCGAAGCCGGAGAGGATCTGTCCGCAACCGAGAGTGAACTCGATCGGGCCGCGCTCGTGGGAGCTGTCGAAAACGCGGCCGTCGGAAAGCGTGCCGGTGTAGTGGACCCGAACCCGATCTCCGGGCTTGGCGCGGTGCTGTTGTTTTTGTTCAAAACTCGTCAGCATTGTTGGACATATTCTGCCATACCGGTCGCGCAGGTCAACGCCGAGCTTGCGCGAGCACTCCGCGCTGTGGGGAAAGCGTTTCGGGCCGGGGGTTTGGTGGGCGGCGCTCGATCGCGATACCCCGGTCTCGAGGGGGTGAGCCGGCATTTACTGAAAAAACACAACCTTCCCTATTCACGTGGCAACAAATTGACGCGGCCTCGGATTTGGACCGGCTGCGCCTCGTGCTCGACGCGCTGCCGCTGTCAGGGCACCGTTGCACCTGTCTGCGTGCCTTTAGAGACGCCGCGTCGAGCAAACCTTCGAAAGCAGCGATCCGCCGCGGATTGGCCTCGAAGCCGACAGATGTCGCCCGCCGATGTGAATCGGTGGCTCTCAGAAAACCCTACAGCGCGGATTGCTCTGCGCCGGGTCGAATCCGGGCGATCTGTCGCGAAAAGGGATAGCAAACGAAGCTTGTTGAACAAAAACCCAAAAGAACCGACTATTGGAAAGTAGGGTCACCAGCGGCTGCCGGCTGCGAGCGGCCGCCACAGCGGCGGGAGAGAATAATGCCCATGGATTGGAAACGCGCAGCGGACGCTCGGCGGATGCCGGAGGCGGCGGCTTGCGCTGCGGCGCTCGCGGTCTTCGTCGTCTCCGTGACCGCCGCGGCCGCGGAGGTGCGGGTGCTGCGCTCCGACGACGACGGGGTGCTGCTGGAGTACCGCGTCGAGGACTACTCGATCGAGACGGTCGATGCGGGCGGCGTGCCCATGCAGCGCGTGACCTGCGACGGCGAGGCTCCCGCGCTCGAGCGGGGGGCGCCCGAGCTGCCGAGCGTGACGCGTTCGCTGGCGATAGCGGGCGATGCGCGCGTGGAGCCGTTCGTGCTGGAGGCCGAGTACGAGGAGATCGAGAACGTCGACGTGGTGCCGTCTCGGGGGATCATCTACCGCACGCAGGATCCCTCGTCGGTGCCTTACGAAAAGGGGCCGGTCTACGGGCGCGACGAGCTCTACCCCGCCGAGCTGGTCGAGATCGGAGAGCCGTACATCATGCGCGACGTGCGCGGCGCGGTGGTCGACCTGCATCCCTTTCGCTACAACCCGGTGACCCGCAAGCTGAGGGTCTACACGCGGGTCGTGGTGGAGATCGCCGTGATCGGGCCGGCCGAGATCAATCCGCTGGCCGGCGCGGGCCGTCACCCGAGCGCGGCGTTCGAGCGGATCTACCGCCGCCATTTCGTCAACTGGGGCTCGCCCCCGGCTCCCTCGCGCTACCCTCCGGTCGAAGAGGAGGGGGAGCTCTTGATCATCTGCCACGACGACTGGATCTCCAACGTGGAGCCGCTGGCGGCGTACAGGGTCAGCGTCGGCATTCCGACCGAGGTGGTCGGCGTCTCGTCGATCGGCAGCAGCGCGACCGCGATCGCCGACTACATCCAGTCCGCCTACGACGACGGCAACCCGGCCTTCGTGCTGCTGGTCGGCGACGCGGCGCAGGTGGCGACGCCCTCCTCGTCCGGCGGCGAGTCGGATCCCAGCTACTCCAAGGTCGCCGGCTCCGACGACTACCCGGACATCCTGGTCGGCCGCTTCTCCGCCGAGACGGCGGCACAGGTGGACACCCAGGTGCAGCGCACGATCGAGTACGAGACATTGCCCGCCACCTTGCAGGACTGGTTCCGCCGCGGCACGGGCATCGGCTCGGACGAGGGCCCCGGCGACGACAACGAGATGGACTGGGAGCACGTGGACGCGATTCGCGACGACCTGCTGGCCTACGGTTACGAACACGTCGATCAGGTCTACGATCCCGGCGCTAGCGCTTCCGAGGTAACCTCCGCGCTGAACGAGGGACGCGGGATCGTCAACTACACCGGTCACGGCTCCAGCGCCGGCTGGGGGACCACCGGCTTCTCCAGCCAGCACGTCGACGCGTTGAGCAACGGCGGGATGCTGCCCTTCGTCTTTTCGGTGGCGTGCGTCAACGGCTCCTTCTCCTCGGGCACCTGCTTCGCCGAGAGCTGGCTGCGGGCGACCGACGGCGGCCAGCCCAGCGGCGCGATCGGGATCTACGCCTCCAGCATCAACCAGTCCTGGAACCCTCCGATGGCGGCGCAGGACGAATCGAACGACCTGCTGGCCGCCGAGGCCCACTTCTCTTTTGGGGCGTTGTGCTTCGCCGGCTCGGCTCTGATGATGGACGAGTATGGAGCCGGCGGCGTGGAGATGTTCGACACCTGGCACGTCTTCGGCGATCCGTCGCTGCGCGTCTTCGGCCAGGCGACCCCGGCCAGCGGGTTGAGCGTCGATCCGGTCGGCGGGCAGAGCTTCATCGGAAACGCCGGCGGTCCCTTCTCGCCCGAGGAGCACGTCTACACCCTGACCAACAACGGCGACGAAACACTGGACTTCGAGGTCTCGTCCGACCGGCCGTGGCTCTCGGTCGAGCCCGCCTCCGGATCGCTGGGAGCCGAGGGGGAGGCCCAGGTCGTGCTGCGGACCACCTCCGAGGCCTTTACGCTGACCAACGGCCACTACGACGCTGTCGTGCTGTTCGAGAACGCCACCGACGGCGAGGGGACGACGGAACGGACGATCACGTTGGACGTGGGCATTCCCGAGCCTCAGTACGAGTGGCCCCTGGATTCGGACCCGGGCTGGAGCGCCGACAGCGGCTGGGAGTTCGGCGTGCCCGGCGGTCTCGGCGGGGAGCACGGATCGCCCGATCCGGACTCGGGTCACAGCGGCCAGAACGTCTACGGCTACAACCTGCAGGGCGACTATCCGCCCAACCTCCCGCAGCGGCACCTGACCAGCGGACCGATCGACTGCTCGGAGCTGACCGACGTCTCGCTGGTCTACTGGCGCTGGCTGGGCGTGGAGACGCCCCAGTACGACCACGCCTACGTGCGGGTCAGCGACGACGGAGTCGACTGGCAGACGGTCTGGGAGAACGGATCCGAGGTGAACGACGGCAGCTGGACCAGGGTCGAGCACGACCTTTCCGAGGTGGCCGACGGGTCGGAGACCGTCTACCTGCGCTGGACGATGGGGACCACCGACCAGGGCTGGCAGTACTGCGGCTGGAACATCGACGACGTGGCGATCTGGGGCGCGAAGGGGCCGGACTGCTCGGACGTGGACGGCGACGGTTTCGTTCCGCCCTACTGCGGCGGCGAGGACTGCGACGACGAGGATCCGGAGGTGAACCCGGACGCCGCCGAGGACTGCGACGACGGAGTGGACAACGACTGCGACGGCCTGACCGACGAGCAGGACCCGGACTGCGCCGGCGCCGACACCGACAGCGATACGCAAGGGGGGATTCCGTACTCTCCACCCGGCGACAGCGGCTGCGGCTGCGCGGCCGCCGGAGCGGACTCTTCTTCCGGGCGCGGCCCGCTCGGCCTGCTCGTCGATTATCTCTTCTGACGGCGCAGCAAACGCTCGTTTTCGATGAGGAACGACTCGCGCATCGCGCGCCTGACGCCCTGTTCGTACTTGCGATAGACGAAGACGTACGGCACCAGCAGGATCAGCAAAAGCGCGGCTACAGCGGACAGCGGGAGGAAGTACTCCTCGATCGTCAGCACCGACGGCAAAAGCAGGATCAACGACAGCCCCACCAGCGCGAAGGCGCCGAAGTGCATGCGCCTTTCTTCCTCGAAATGCTCGAGGCGCAGCGCGTGCAGCCCGGCGATGCTCTCCAGATCATCTTCTTCCACTTCGGCCAGGCCCTCGAAACCCTCGGCCAGCAGGCGCTCGTAGATCTCCACGCAGCGGGCCTTTTCCCTGGGAGTTCCTTGCTTGCCGAACAGCTTTCCGTCCGCGTCCATCCGGAACCTCCGTAGCGCGAGCCGACCTGCCTAAAGCAGAGCCTGGCCCGGCTATGCCGTATCGGTGCCTGTCGAGGTATCGGTGTCGGTGTCCGTGTCGGTGTCCGTGTCGGTGTCGGTGTCCGTGTCGGTGTCGGTGTCCGTGTCGGTGTCGGTGTCCGTGTCGGTGTCGGTGTCCGTGTCGGTGTCGGTGTCCGTGTCGGTGTCCGTGTCGGTGTCGGTGTCCGTGTCGGTATCGGTGTCCGTGTCCGTGTCTGTGTCTGTGTCTGTGTCGGTATCGGTGTCCGTGTCGGTGTCGGTGTCGGTGTCTGTGTCGGTGTCCGTGTCTGTGTCGGTGTCCGTGTCGGTGTCGGTGTCGGTGTCTGTGTCCGTGTCGGTGTCCGTGTCTGTGTCTGTGTCGGTATCGGTGTCCGTGTCCGTGTCTGTGTCCGTGTCTGTATCGGTATCGGTGTCTGTGTCCGTGTCTGTGTCGGCGTCGGTATCGGCGTCGGTCGCGGAGTCTGTGTCGTGTCCTTTTTTCAGATCGTCGAGCCCGGCCACCGAGCTGCAAGCGGCGATCAGCATCGAAAGGGCGATGGTGAGCTGGCGCATTCTAGAACCTCCCTTCGAGACTCAACCCGAAACCGGAGTCGGTGACAGAGGGCGTCACCGCGACCTGCTGCTCGTCCTCGGAGCCGGGCTCCACGAAGAACAGAACGGTTCCGGCCACCAACGCGGCGGCGCCGACTCCGAGCAGCACGTCGGTGGCGGTGGCCAGCGAGCGGGTTTTTTCGAGATCGGACCACCGGCTCTCGGGGCAGATGTCGTCGTCGCACTCGTTTTTCAGATCTTTGCTCCTGGACAGCACGACACCGCCCAGCACACCGCCGCTCACCAGCGCGGCGCCGCCCACGCCGAAGGCGACCCAGGTCCAGATCCTACGCTGTCCTTTGCCGTCGTCGTCACCCTCGGCTTCGACGATGGTCTCGGGATCGACCGCGACGGAGACCTCCTGCCCGGCGCCGACCCGCACGACCTCGCGATGCAGCAGATCACCGTCGCGCTCTACCTTCAGCTGGCGCATTCCGGCGTCGGCGGGGAGAGGCTCCGAGAGGGGAGTGGTGCCTCTCTTCGAGCCGTCGACGAAAACGGTCGCGCCTTCGACCTGGCAATCGATTCTGATCGAGCCGACCTGAGAGCGGAGGCGCTCTATTCTGCGCCCTGCCTTTGCGGCGCGGGAGACGGGAATGCGCTTCCCGCCGTCGGCCAGATATCGCTCGTAGGCCTGGAGGGCCCGCCACTTGTTTCCCAGCTCCATCTGAACCTGGCCGATCAGCCACAGGTACTTGAAGTCGGGCAGGATCTCGTAGGCCTTGTCCAAAGCCTCGGCCGCTTTCTCCACCTCGCCCGAGTCGAGCAGCGACTCGCCCCGCTCGAACTCCACGCGCGCCTCGTCCTCGCGGGGATCCTGGGCCGCCGCCGGCCGGGCCGATGCAAGGGTAGGCAGCAGGACGATGGCGAAAAACAACAATCGGTGTCTTTTCATCGTTTCTCCCGTGTCTCAGTACGAAAAAGGATATCATCGACTGTTGGGCGAAGGAAGTGCTGAACCGCTGAAAAACACCAACGGCGGAAAATTCCAATCAATAAACCATCAGGTTGCGCAATGTTTCAGTGTCTTTGATACCCAGAATTCGAGTCCGGGTCGATGTACCCCGGCTTCCGTGCTATTGGTCTTTCGAATGCAGTGGAAAGCGACACTCGCCGCGCTCGCCGCCGCGATTCTGGTCTCGACTCCGCTGGCGGCGCAGGAGACCGCCGTGCCCGGCGGGGATGCCGGAGAAGAACGGGGAGGGGAACGCTCCGGTCGCCCCGATCCGGACGAGCCCGGCCATGAGTCGGACGAGCCTGTTTTCGAGCCTCCCGATCTGGTCGAGTACGCCGCGGCGGACTACCCGCCCGAGGCCTTCGAGCAGGGCCTCGAGGCCGAGGTGCTGACCCGGATCAGCATCGACGCCTCGGGGAAGGTGACCGGCGTCGAGGTGCTCGAGCCGGTCGGACACGGCTTCGACGAGGCCGCGGTCGAGGCGATCGAGAGGTTCGTCTTCGAGCCGGCCACCCGCGACGGCGAGCCGATTCCCTCCCAGGTGCTGTACCGCTACACCTTTTTTCTGCGGGAGGTGGAGGAGGAGGCCGCCGAGCGGGAGCCGCCCCGCGCGCGGCTCTCCGGCGTGGTGCGCGACATGTACGGCGATCCGATCGCCGGGGCGGGAGTGGCGCTGGTGCCCCTGGCCGTGGAGGCGGAAAAGGACGCGCCCACGCCGGAGCCCGTCACCGCCGACGAGCAGGGACGCTTCGAGCTCGCCGAGCTGGCTCCGGGCTCGTACCAGGTCGACGTGGTGGCCGCGGGCTACGAGCCGCTCTCCGAGGTGGAGGAGCTGGTCGGCGGCGAGGACCGCGAGCTGCTCTACCGCCTCGAGGAGGAGAGCGTGCTGTACGAGACCGTGGTGCGCGGCCGCCGCCCGCCGCGGGAGGTGACGCGCCGCGAGGTGACGCGCCGCGAGATCACGCGCATCCCCGGAACCGGGGGCGACGCTTTGCGCTCGGTGCAGAACCTGCCGGGCATGGCCCGCGCGCCGGGCCTCGGTGGCCAGCTGATCGTGCGCGGCAGCTCTCCGCGCGACACCAATACCTACTTCGACCAGATGCCGGTGCCGCTGCTCTACCACTTCGGCGGGCTGACCTCGGTGATCAACTCCGATTTGCTGGAGCGGATCGACTTCTACCCGGGCAACTACTCGGTGCGCTACGGCGGCGCCACCGGCGGGATCGTCGACGTCTATCCCCGCGCTCCGGCACAGGACCGTCTCCACGCCTCGCTCGATGCCGACATCTGGGACATCAGCGCGCTGGTGGAGAGCCCGATCGGCGAGGACTGGTCGGTGGCGGTCTCGGCGCGGCGCAGCTACATCGACTGGGTTCTGCAGGGTGTGCTGCCCGAGCAGGGCGGGCTGGAGCTGACCATGGCTCCGCGCTACTACGACTACCAGGCGATCGCCGACTACCACCCCGACGAGAAGGACCAGCTCAGGCTGTTCGTCTTCGGCTCCGACGATCGGCTGGTGTTCGTCTTCGGCGACGACGTGGCGGGCAATCCCAACTTCGGCGGCGGGCTCGACTTCACCACGCTCTTCCACCAGATCCAGCTGCGCTGGCGGCACGCCTTCTCCGGCGAGCTGGAGAACGACCTCAACTTCGGCACCGGCTACCAGAAGGTGGAGTCCCGGATCGGCGAGGACTACCGCTTCGATTTGGCGATCTGCCCACTGTACCTGCGCGACGAGATCCGGTGGAAGCCGGGCTGGCCGCTCGTGGTACGCACCGGGATCGACGCCGCGCTGACCAACAGCCGTTTCACCATCCGCGCTCCCGGGCAGTTTCCCCAGGAGGGAGAGAGCTTCGATCCGATCAGCTCCAACGACGAGCTGTTCGAGGTCCGGGGTCAGCAGTGGGCGGCGCGCCCGTCCTGGTACGGAGAGCTGGAGCTGACCGCGATCGAGCGGCTGCGGCTGATCTACGGTCTGCGGGTCGACTACTACACCACGATCGAGGGAACGGCGGTGGACCCCCGCTTCGTGGCCCGGTTTGGGTTGTTCGAGCTGACCACGCTCAAGGGCGGGATCGGGCTGTTCCACCAGCCTCCCGAGGAGGCCCAGGTCACCGAGGACTTCGGCAACCCCGAGCTCGACCTGATCGGCGCGGTCCACTACAGCCTGGGCGTGGAGCAGAAGCTGCCCGATCCGCTGCAGAACGTGGAGATCGGGCTCGAGGGCTTCTACAAGGACATCCACAGCCTGGTGGTCAGCTCCGAGCGCACGGTGGAGCGCGGCGGCGAGATGGTCCCGGAGCGCTACAACAACGACGGCGTCGGCCAGGTCTGGGGGATGGAGCTGATGGTCAAGCACCAGCCCACGGAGCGCTTTTTCGGCTGGATAGCCTACACGCTGATGCGCAGCCAGCGGATCGACCACCCCGGCGAGGATCCCCGCCCGTTCGACTACGACCAGACCCATATCCTGACCGTGGTCGCCAGCGCGGTGCTGGGCCGTGGATGGGAGGCCGGGCTGCGCTTCCGGCTGGTGTCGGGCAACCCCGAGACCCCGGTGGTCGGCGCGGCCTACGACGCGGACTCGGACATCTACTGGCCGATCCACGGATCGCCGAACTCCGCTCGGCTGCCGGCTTTCCACCAGCTGGATCTGCGCGTGGACAAGAACTGGGATTTCGGGCCGATCGCGATGGCGGTCTACGTGGACGTCCAGAATATCTACAATCACCAGAACGTGGAGGGCTACCAGTACAACTACGACTACTCCGAGCGCGTCTACTTCACCGGATTGCCGATCCTGCCCAGCCTCGGTTTCAAGCTGGAATACTGATTCCAGCGAAAGTAAATTTTTCCATCTTGATTTTTCAAGCCGCCCAACATGGGTTATTCTTGAAACCATCTTCGTCTCGCGGGCACTCGATCGTCCAGCGAACAGGGAGGTTGGGACGTCATGAGCATGTCACGAATTGCGCTTTCGCTTTTCGCGAGCGCGGCTCTGATCGCCGGTTGCACCATGAGCGCCGGGGATCGATGTCCGAGCGGTTACCACTGGGATCCGGACAACACGGTCTGCAAGAAGTGCGACGAGGACGAGGTGTGGGACACGGAGAAGTACGAGTGCGTGCCTGACACGGACAGCGAGACCGGCAGCGGCGGTGATACAGAGAGCGAGACCGACAGCGACGGCGTGACCGGGATGGGCGAGAGCTGCTCGTCGGACGACGACTGCGCGGGTTACGACGCGGACTACTGCGCGATCAACCCGATGACCCAGGAAGGCTACTGCACGGTCGATGATTGCGCGCCGGGCGGATGTCCGAGCGGCTACCAGTGCTGCGACTGCAGCGAGAGCACGCTGCTGCCGCAGATATCGGCCTGTATCTCCGAGGACGAGGTCGAGCTGGTCGAGGGCATGGGAGGCTGCACATGCGAGTGATCCCACGCAGAAGAAACACGAGCGTCGGCGGTCGAGCGGCGCGCGTCCTGTTGGTCGCGGTGCTGTTGGCCGGCCTGGTGCTGCCCGTCTGTGCGCTGGCGCAGAAGAAGAAGAAGGCCGGGCTCAAGGACCGCGTCTCGGAGTTGGAAGCGGTCGGAGAGGAGCAGGAGGCCGAGGTGGAGAGCCGCCTCGAGGAACTGGAGGAGAAGCTCACCGATCAGCAGACTCGCATCGAGGACCTGGAGTCCGACAACGCCGAGGCCGAGGCGCGCGCCCGGTCGCTGGAATCGGAGCTGGAGGCCGTTCGCGAGAAGCAGACCGAGATGGAGCTCGACGCGCTGGACGACTCGCTGGGCGGCGGTGGCTCCGGCTTCGAGAAGAAGTTCCAGTTCTGGGGCTTTTTCGACCTGACCTTCAGCCGCTACTTCTACCCGGACAACGCGGCCTACAACATGTTCATCACCAGGCAGCCGACGTTCCTGATGTCCAACGTGAATCTCTACTTCGCCTCGCAGATGACCGAGACGCTCAGCGCGCTGGTGGAGACGCGCTTTTCGTTCATGCCGCACGGGCACGAGACCAGCTACGAGATCGAGGGGGTCTCCGAGTACGAGCGGACCGACACCACGGTGATAGATCCGTTCAACTCGCAGTACTATCGCCAGCACGGGGTCACGCTGGAGCGGGTGCACCTGACCTGGGCTCCGTCAGACTGGTTCAACGTGATCGCCGGGCGCTATTTGACGCCGTACGGGATCTGGAACGTCGACCACGGCTCGCCGGTGGTGATCCCGATCCGGGTGCCCTACTTGCAGCTGCGCGAGATGGTGCCGCTGTCGCAGACCGGCTTGCAGGTGCGGGGGCGCCTCTTCCCGCTGGCCGACCTGTACCTGGACTACGCGGTGACCTTCTCCAACGGGCGCGGCCCGATGGACGAGGTCCACGATCTGGACTCGAACAAGGGCGCCGGCCTGCGGCTGCGGCTGGAGTACGACGGCGACCCGGTTCGCGTCGCGGCCGGCGGTTACGGCTACTACGGAAAGGTCAGCGACACAAAGGAGATCGTCACGATGGAGCTGACCGACGAGGGTCAGCTCGACACGTCGGCCGATCTGCCGATCCGGGACGAGGTGGTCACGACCTCCAGCTACGACGAGGTGCTGGCCTCGGCCGACCTGCTGGTGGAGCTGTTCGGCGTTCGTTTACAAGGGGAGTACGTCTGGCGGCGCTGGGACGTGAACAAGCCCGGCCTGCGCCGCGAGCACGAGGCGCTCTTCGACGGAGGCACTCCGGGAGAGCAGCTCTACGCGCCGGGGTTCATCGGCTGGGGCGTCTACGGTCTGCTGGCCTACGAGCTGCCGCTGCATCGTTGGATCGCGCCGGTGCGGATCACTCCCTACATCTTCTACGAGGTCAACCGGCACGACGACACGCTCGAGTACCAGAACCTGACGACCTATATCGGCGGTTTGAATGTGAAGCCGTCCCCTTACGTCACATTGAAGCTGGAAGGCGGCATCGCGGTGCCGCAGGAGGACTACCTGGGCGGAACTCTCAAAAACGTGGCCGCCCAGCTGGCGGTCTCGTTCTGAGCGAGATGGAGATGGTGCGAAGATGAAAGCGAGCGCGACTCTCTCATTGCTGACGCTGCTGACCGTGGTCCTGCTCGCCGGTCTTGCCGCGGCCGACAGCCCGAACGATATTCTGGTGATCGCCAACAACTCGGTCTCGGTCGATTCGCTGAGCGCCGCGGAGGTCAGGGCGTTCTTCTTGAAGAAGCGCAAGCACTGGAGCGGGGGTGGCAAGGCGATACCGATCCACGCTCCGGCCGGCTCCACGCTGCGCAAATCCTTCGTGCGGCGCGCGCTGGGGATGACGCCCGCCGAGGAGCTGAGCTACTGGCAGGACCAGCAGATCAGGCGCGGCATGTCGGGGCCCAGCGAGTTCTCCAACACGCTCAAGGCGGTCTTCCGCGCCGGCGGGGCCGTCAGCTACGTCTTCCGCTCCGACTTTCGCCAGGGCGCGGCCAAGGTCCTGGCCGTCCTGCCCGGCTGACTCTCCGGACAGCTCTCCGTTTCTACCTTGCGCAAGCTCCACGACCCATCTTTTTGAGCATTTCAGCCCTGCGAGTTGTGCTCGTCGAACGGCTCGACGTGCACGACCACATCGACCACTCCGGGGCCGTCCTCCAGCAGGCGGGCGCGCACCGCGGCGGCGATATTGTGCCCCTGCCGCACGCTCAGCTCTCCGTCGACCAGCACGTGCAGGTCGACCAGCAGGGAGCTTCCCGCAAGGCGCGTGCGGACCCGGTGCACCTCGCGCACCTCGGGATGGTCGAAGGCCAGCCGCTCGATCTCGGCCCGCACGCCGGGATCGGCGCCCTGGTCGGCGAGCTGACGCAGGGCCGGAGCCGTGATCTTCCAGGCCGCGATCAGCACCAGCGCGGCGACAGCGATCGCGCCGATCGAGTCGAGGAACGACAGCGAGGGGTCGATCAGCGCGGCGCCGACCGCCAGCGCGGCGGGCAGCGAGCTGAGCGCGTCTGTGCGGTGGTGCCAGGCGTTGGCCTCCAGCGCCGGCGAGCGGACGCGCCTACCGGTCGCGCGGGTGGCGCGGTAGAGGGCCTCCTTGACCGCGATCGAGACCAGGGCCGCGGCCAGCGCGACCGGACCCGGCGTCCGCAGCGATCCCCGGGCCAGATCCCGAGCCGCGTCGTAGGCCAGCCCCAGCGCGGCCGCGGCCAGCACCAGCCCGATCAAGGCCGTGACCAGCGTCTCGATGCGGCCGTGGCCGTAAGGATGATCGCGGTCGGGAGGGCGGTACCAGTATCGAACGCCGACCAGGATCGCCACGTCGGTGACGGTGTCCGAGAGGCTGTGCACCGCGTCGGCCACCACCGCGGCGCTGCTGCCGACGATTCCGGCCGCCAGCTTGAGCCCGGCCAGCCCCAGGTTGCAGGCCAGGCCCACGATCGTGATGCGCCTCACGGCGAGGCGGCGATCGCTTGCGGCGGGCGGCTGGCCGGTGCGCGACACGGCCGAATCAGATCCAGTTGTCGCACAGCCCCGGCTCGCCGATGCAAAAGGCGTTGCAGGGGCAGGGCATCGGATCGACGCAGTGGCCGCCGCCGCAGTCGTCGTCGCTCCAGCAGGCCGGGAACTGCAGGCGGCCGTGGCAGGTCTCGACGCCGTCCACGTTCATGCAGAAGTAGCCGTCCTCGCAGTCGTCGTCGCTTTCGCAGCATCCCGTCGAGGAGATCCGGCACTCGCCGGTGCCCTCCCACTCGCACAGCTCGTCGCAGCCGCAGACGAAGGCGCCGGCGCAGAAGTCGCCCATCTCGCAGTCGAGCACGGTCCAGCACTCGTCGGGCGCCGCCGAAATCAGGCAGGCGCCCAGGCCGCTTTGCCAGGAGTTGTTGGCCGGAGTGCAGACGTAGGCGTCGTCCTCGCAGGGGCACTCCGCAGAGCAGCAGTACTCGGGGAGCTGATCGCAGTCGATCGGACCCGTGTCGGTATCGGAGTCCGAGTCCGAGTCCGAGTCGGAATCGGAGTCGGAATCGGAGTCCATGTCGGAGTCCGCGTCCGAGTCGGCGTCCGCATCGGAGTCGGAGCCCGCGTCCCCAGCGTCGTTTCTGCTCTCGCCCACGTGGTGACAGCCGACCGGGGCAGCCAGCCAGCAGGCGAACAGCATCGCTCCAGCAATCCGCATGGTGCACCTCCCGAGCAAGGATTATCGCGCGCCGGCCACCGATACGCAACGAGTTGCTGTCCAAAGACCGTTTGACCGCGCGGGAGGCCCGACGAGCCGCGCCGCGGACCAACGTGATCGATTCTCAGTTCCCTGCCGTCGATGTCGTCCAGCCCGAAGACCTCCTCGGGCTCTTTCAGTCGTGCGGTGAGTGGTTGGCGACGGGCTCGACACTGCGGTCTTTGAACGTATCCATATCGTTGCCGTGTCGCGCAAGAAACGCCTCGAGCTTCGCCTGCTCTATCGGGATATTGTGCCTGTAGGACAGGCCGCCGGCGAGACCAATTCGCACGGGTTGACCACGCCACAGGTTGCGCCACAACCTGCGCAACATTCTCGGTATAGAGTAGAACCGTTTGGAGCAGGAGATCATTTCGGTCACCGCCTGCCGAGACGTCAGCCCGGCAAAGCGGGCAACGGGGTACGTGAGGGTGAAGTAGCTCCAGTCGCCGGGGAACTGGCTCGGCGTCACGCGGGCTTCAGCCTTCATTTCGTCCCACAGCTTGGTTCCCGGCAAAGGTGTCAAAAAGAGGGCATTGACAAAATCGACGCCGTAGCGCTCGGCGGTGTCGGCAATCAGCGCGCCGACACCTGGCCTGTCGCCTTCGAGACCGATGATGAACGAGCCCGCTACCAGAATACCGTGGTTCTGTATTCGGCGAACGGCGTAACTCAGATCGCGGCAACGGCACAGGTTGTTCTTCGCATGAATTTCCTTTGACGTTTCTGGCTGCGGAGACTCGAAGCCGACGAACAGCCCCTTGCACCCCGCCGCGGCTGCAAGGCTCAGGAGCTCATCGTCGTTGGCGATATTGATCGTGGCCTGAGCCACCCAGCTCTTGTCCAGATTTGCTTCGATCATGGCGCGAAAGAGGTCTTTGGCTCGTTCCTGGTGCTGGTGGCGAGTGCCTATGAGGTTGTCGTCGACGATCAAGACGAGGTCTTCCGAAAGGGCCTCGAGCTCTCGTATGACATCCTCGATCGGACGCTGGCGGAACCGCGATCCGTTGAACGCCGTCACGCTGCAGAAACTGCAATGAAGTGGGCATCCGCGCGTTGTCTGGACGGACCCGAACGCGTACTCGTTCGGAAGCAGGTCGTGCCGAGCCGGTGACAACTCGGACATTTCGGCAAGGCCACCCTCGTACAGCGGCTTCAACTGGTCGGACCGCGCGTCTTTCAGGACTCGTTTCCAGACCTTCTCCGCCTCGCCTGTGACCACGGCATCGACGTAGGAGGATGCCTCCTCCAGACACATCGTTGCGTGAATGCCGCCGATCACCACGGAAACGCCCTCGTCCCGGAAATGCGTGGCGAGCGCATAGGCCCGTTCGGCCTGCGAAGTGAAGGCGGTGACGCCCACCAGGTCAGGCCTTGGCAATCCGGAGTAGTCGGGCACCCCCAGATTTTCGTCGATGATGGTAACCTCCCAGTCTCGAGGTGTCAGGCCGGCGATGACCATCAGGCCGAGCGGCTTCCACACGCGGCAGCGATTCCACCGGCTTTCTTTGACGTCGAGAATCGAAACCATTGGGTTCGAAGGGTTGATGAGGTAAAGGCGCCTGGTTGGCGCCGGCGACACACCCGGGTTCTCGACCGACCCCAGAGCGGGCGTTTGCGGTTCAGCAGCCGCTCGTTCGGATTCGTTCATCGTACGCTCAACCTTTTCCCCCTCCTTGTTGTGCGCGCTCATCATTCCCTCGAGATGGCTTTTCCCAGGGACGCAAATTCGCCGGTCCCAAGTCGGCCAACAGGATCTCGGTATTCTCCTGGACCGTGAGGGAAACCGAGCGCTCATCCGTGAGCCCGACACCGTCGCCTTGCGTCAGGACGATGTCATTGACTGTCGCCTCGCCGCACACGACATGGAGCCAGGCGGTTCGGCCCGGCGCGAATTCGTGGACGAGGTGATGCCCGGGATCTAGAATGGCCGAGAAGAGCAGAACATCCTGGTGTATTCGCAGGGATCCCTTGCGTCCGTCCGGGGATGCCACAACGCACAGCAGGTTGCGGCGCTGCGCTTCGGTGAAGCGCTTCTGCTCGTGACTGGGGTCGAGCCCCGCCTGGGCTGACCGCAGGGACATCCGGAACAGGTGAACGCTGTCGGTCCGCGACACGCTCGTTTCTTTGTGCCGGATGCGACTGCCGGTGGACATGCGCTGGAACTCGCCGGTGTGGATCACACCCGAGTTGCCCGCTGTGTCTTCCTGCGAGAGCGCTCCTTTGTAGATATACGTGACGACCTCTGTTTCGTCCTCGCAATGAGGCTCGGTGCTGGCGCCGGGTTGGAGCCGCAGTTCATCGAAGGCAAGCAGAAAGCCGAAACCGCTGTCGAGCGGGCCCGAAAGGTCCTTTGCGAAAGAGGAATGCCATGCTTCGCGCTTGCCACTTCGGACGTGGCGGCGCTGGCTGTTGCGAAGAAGCTCGATCATTGGTCAAGACCTCGTTTGTTGGCTGCGCGCCTCAACGGCTCCCTCACTCGACGGTTCGCGACGAACTCGACGAGTAGAAGCGCGACCGCGACCACAGCCGGCACGTGAACGAATCCACCCGGGGTCGACGTGGCCACCCCGAGCGCCCAGAGCCCGGCCAGAGCGATGGCCGTGATTCCGAGGGGACTCATCTAGACTATCCCTCCCGGCGAATTCGCGACGCCTGGAGCGACCGGCTTCGGCGCATTGCCAGGAAAGCTGCCGTGCGCGACGACGTGGACGAGTGCCAGCTCCACTTGAGCGTCGAAAAGCTCCTGCTTTGGAACCACGGCACTCACGATGTTCTGGATCTGCGATTGGGAGTATTTCGCCTCCTCGGTTTCCGGGTGAGCGTCCAGGACGACTCGGTACAGCCCGAGGGCCTGGCCCAGGTCCTTCGTCTTGTAGTGCGCCTCGTGCGCCGCGGCGTATTGCCGGCTGGCCTCTGTTTTCTCGGCGGATTTCTTCATGTTTCTCCCTTTCTCCCTCCGTTTCCCCTCGATTGCGGCGTGGGGAGATCTGGCGCAGCGCGCGAGCTCGACCCCGGACGCGTGCCCGTTTCACTCGATGGATGCAGATCTTGGGCCAAGGGGTTTTCCGACTCAACTACAGTATGTTAGCCGCTGATGACAGATCATTTGCTCGAAATTATAGTAATCAAAATGATCTACCCCGCTTTCAATATGAAGAATGCGGCTGGGTCATTCTGCCGGGTGAAAGCTCAAATCATTCTCAGAAAGTTGGGGACGATACGCTGGTTGGCAACGCGCGTTTCACGAAGTTGCGCCGAGATCTGCTCGAGTCGTCTCGCCTCGGCCTGCGAGTCGGCTCGCCCGGCGAGATCGTGCAGCACACGTCTCATCAACGACAGGCTCAACTCGGGGTGCGGCTGAAAGAGCCGCACGCGGTCGTGCCACCCGAGAACCTGATTCGGCAGGTCTGGGCTCTCCGCCAACACGGTCATGTCCTCGGGGACTCCGGCAAGATAGTCGCCATGTGACTCTAGAATCGAAAAGCGGGGCGGACAACCCGCAAAGACGGGATCGTCGAGCCCTTCCTCTGTGAGGACCAACTCACCTGTCCGAAAAAGTACATTTCCTGCGAGGGTTTCGGCCGCGGATCCCGAGTCAGGGGGATTCGGTTCCACCTTCCCGCCAAGCGCTCTGAGCCCAATCTGTCCTCCTGCGCAGAGTCCGAGATAACCGAGATTCCATTCGAGAATGCTCTTTTTCACGAAAGTCAACAGATCCTCCTGCCAGGCAGCGAGGGGGCCACGCGTCGCACTCCAGAAATGCAAAGAGCCGCCGACCACGATAGCGGAAAGCCGAGCGGGATCAGTGGGATAGACGCGGTCCTCGCTCGCGGCGTCGACGATTTCTCGGCAAAAGAACTGTCGCGTCCATCCGCCTGCTGTCTCGATCAGGCGATTGAGGTCGAGGTCCGGGGGAGGGTCAATTGCAGGCCGATATATATCATAGTTCTCGTGGGAAGAATCGATGTGAGCCGAAATGAACAGAACGCTGCCCCTGGCAACGCCTACTTCTTTTTGATACCGATCACTGTTGGCCGAAGTACTCATCGTTTGGTAGCCACCTTTCTGCGCGCTTCGATAATGCTAGTGCCTCGTCAACCCCACAATGCCGGGTCGGGCCGGCCCTCATCGACGATCCCTGCGTCACTCCTCCTCGAATTGGCACCGCCAGTCCTTCGTCGTCGTTCCTTGGCCTCGCCGATGATCTCTCGCCCCGTACCCGAAATCGTCGGGTTGACGAGGCACTAGTGCCTTCGTCAACCCCACAATGCCGGGTCGGGCCGGCCCTCATCGACGATCCCTGCGTCACTCCTCCTCGAATTGGCACCGCCAGTCCTTCGTCGTCGTTCCTTGGCCTCGCCGATGATCTCTCGCCCCGTACCCGAAATCGTCGGGTTGACGAGGCACTAGTCGACGCCATGCCGTATCATGTCCACCAGCTGCGAGCCTCCGCTGAGATTGTCTCGGTACTGCTCTGCGACAAAGAGGCTCACGAGCGCGGCAGAGCGCGTGGATATCGTATCCGTCGTCGTC
Source organism: Polyangia bacterium (assembly GCA_046484285.1). Classification (GTDB taxonomy): domain Bacteria; phylum Myxococcota_A; class Polyangia; order JAAYKL01; family JAAYKL01; genus CAZHCG01. Next base: position 3,194 of record JAWOBP010000196.1, on the reverse strand, counting down.
GGCTCGATGAGCATTACCTTGTCGCGGATGAGGTCGGCGACGTTTCGTTTGTGTTGTAGAATCTCTTTGAACGGCTGCAAATATTCGACCTCGTCCCCGGGCAGACCCTGCTCGGCCACCATCAGCAGATGAGAGAGGTAGCAGCAAACCAATGGCGAGTGAATTCCACTCGTGATCCCCTCCGACTCAATCATCTTCAGCGTACGATACGAAGGCAGAACAATCTCGGAGTTCGTGAGATGCCATTCGGAATCCAGCGGCGAGATGAGGATCTCGAGCGGACTCACCTCGAACGTCCGTTCCAGCACGCCCTTGTACAACGCCGCCATCGCGACAGCGAGCGTGGGGAAATTCGAATCGGCGCACCGAATTTCCATCGTGTGTTCCGTCTTTCTGAGCGGAGAGGACCCATTGTTGTAGCCGCCGAACATACTCCTGTTCTCCTCGGTTGGATCCAGTCTGCTCAAGAAGAAGTCCGAACGAGCCCTTTCCAGTTGGGCCAAATCATCTTCCGAAGATACATAGTCCAACAGTTGACTGAGGCGAGGAGACCCTGGATACAACTTGTTACGAAATGAATTGACGCGACCGCAGTTGACCGAGTTGCTGCCCCTGACGAAGGAGGAGGAGGACATCAGAACGAAGACAGGATCCATCGACTGCAAGAGGTTGTACTGGCCGACGATGTCGATCTTGTGGTCCACATGCAAATGGGTTCCGCAAAACGAACGCTCCATGTCGCAATGCTCAACGCCCACGACCTCTTCGAACAGCGCGTAGCGTAGACTGTCGAGGTTTCTCCGCGCCTGGTTGCCAGGGCCAATCTCCGACAAAGGGGCTTCGGCCATCCCGAGAGAATCCACGATTGAGTGCACCGCGTTCAGCTCTGCGTGGAGGTTGGTTTCGAGCTTTCGGATGTTCGTCGACGGCGGTGGATTGGCCTCGACGATGGCCTGGCAGAACTCGGGAACGATGTTGCCCGTGTTGTCTGAATGGTTCACGATCTCCATCGCGCGGTTGGAGAGGTTTCCTTCCTCGTCGAGGAGCAACAGCTCGGTTTCCAGGCCAAGCAACCTTCCGCTGTCAGTGCCGTCCATGGTGTCTCGTCCTCCAGTTTTTACGGAATTGAAGCGCACAGGGGCCCGGGCACGGTTCGCGTTGGACCAAGGCGCCTGTGATTTGAATGATTGCAGATTTCGAGCCAAAAATATTTATGATGTAATTACGGCGGCCTAGCCAGCGGTGGCAGGTCGGCGACCTGGGCATGCAATCAAAATGATCTGACCTGCTTTCAATATGAAGGCTGCGGCCGAAAAGTGCTTTGACCAGGACCTACCCCGAGTCCCCGAAGCAGCGCGTTTACCTTGCCGAGCTAGTGGAAAATTGTGCTAACTTTGCATTTCCTGCGGGACAACCGTTGATTGTTGCGCTATGGTTTAATCCCTATGGCGGCGGACAACTTCATTTTTGAAAACCGTACCCTGGGCGAGGCCAAGCTGGAGCTGCTGCGCAGGTTCCACATTCCGGTCCAGAAGTGGGTCCTGATCGTTGTGGGCGGGGTCGGTCCGATCCTGTACGGCATTCCGGCCATCGAGAACTCGCGCTGGCAGGATCTCGTGATGCTGGCGGGCTTGCTGGTGATGCTGGCTTGCTGGGGCTACGGCCTGTTCCAGTCGCGACGGGGGAGGCTCGAGATCGGGGTCGGGATGTTCGTCGCCTCGGTGATCGCTTTCGAGACGCTCGAGATGCTGCTCTTCCACGACACCGAGGGCACGGCCGTGCTGGGCAACGTCGCGGTGACGATCTACGCGGCGATGTACAACCGCCGCTACCTGTACGCCGCAAGCGGAGCTTCGCTGGTCTCGCTGGTCGCCAGCGAGCTGGTCAAGTTCGCCGAGCCCTGGAATCTTTTGGCCGGCGCGCCGGCCGAGCGGCTGATCATGCAGCTCGCCTTCGGTGTGTTGCTGATCGGGGTGATCGTCGTCATCTTGCGTCGCTGGCAGAGGATCGACGACACCCTCTTCGGAGCTCTCGAGGAGCGCGACGAGTCGCAGCGGCGCGTGATCGAATCGATCAGGCGCCTGCGGCCGGTGCTGGACGAAGCGGTGGGCCGCATCAGCGAGATCTCCTCGGCGCTGGCGTCGCAGGCCGCCGAGCAGGCCGCGGCGACCACCGAGGTCAGCGCCTCGATGGAGAGCGTCCGCCGCTCCACCTCCAGCTCGGCCGAGGACGCGCTCGAGGCGCGCCGCATCTCCACCAGCCGCCGGCAGTCGGCGCTGGAGAGCACGAGGCGGCTGGAGGAGGTCCGCCGCGGCTTCGACGACGCGATCGAGCTGATCGAGGAGTCTCGCGAAGAGGTCGGGGACCTGGCCAGGCAGGCGGAGAGCATCGAGGAGATCCTGGAGTACAACCGCGAGATCGGAGAGCAGATCAAGATCCTGGCGATCAACGCCGCGGTCCAGGCGGCCAAGGCGGGCGAGTACGGCGCCGGTTTTCGCGTGGTCGCCTCGGAGCTGCGCTCCATGATCGGCAGCACGGACGAGAACCTGACCCGCAGCCGCAAGCTGCTCGACTCGATCCGCTCCCAGGCGCGTGACAACGTGGCGGTGGTGGAGAAGAGCACCGGTGTCTTGCGCGTACACTTCGACGCGTTGACCGCCACTGCGGGGTTGATCGGCGAGATGGCCGAGAGCTTCGTCGAGACGGCGGATCGGGTGGGGCGCATCGCCGATTCGGCCCAGCGCCAGGAGTCGAACATCGACGAGGTGAGCACCGCGGTCGATCAGATCAGCACCGCCGCCGAGCAGCTCGAAAGATCCGGAGGAACGCTGCTCGGGATCGTGCAGCGTATCACCGCCTCGCACCGCGACCTGGAGTCGGCGCTGGAGAAAGAGCGCTCTCCCGAGCCGCGGGCTTGAGAGCTGGTGCCTGCTGGTCTTCCGCGCCGTAAACGGCGCGGCAACGATGCCTGCCGATCTTTGGATCTCTGCCGTTCGGCCGGCAGGCCCTTCGGGCCTGTAGAGCTGGACGAGCTCTTTGAGCGAAGCCTGGTCTTCCGCGTAAACGGCGCGGCAACGATGCCTGCCGATCTTTGGATCTCTGCCGTTCGGCCGGCAGGCCCTTCGGGCCGATGTCTGGCATCTCCCAGTTTTCTTGCAAGGATCCTGACTCGTGATGATTCCACTGATTGCGAA
>JAWOBP010000150.1:0-34426 GCA_046484285.1 Polyangia bacterium | reverse complement strand
AGCTTCTTCAGCTCCGGGTCCGAGGCCAGCACCCGCGGGATGGGACCGCTCTTCTCCCGCGGCTTGCTCGGGCGGTCCCGCGGTTCCAGCGCGTACAGCGCGGGCACGCCCCGGGCCGGCCGGCCCTCCCTGCGCCGCTCGGCTGCGAAACCCTCCTCCATCTCGCGCACGTTGACCCGCACCCACGTCCGGCGACTAGTGCCTCGTCAACCTCTCCCGTTCAGGTGAGAGCGGGCCCTGGCCACGATCCCTGCGTCACTCCTCCTCGACGTGGCGCTGCCACGCCTTCGTCGTCCTTCCTTGGCCTCGCGGACAGTTGCTCGCTCTACCCGAACGTTTTCGATTGACGAGGCACTAGGCCTCGGGCGGGCTCTCGAGCGACAGAAGCGGGTTGTCCGGGTGGTGGTCCGGCTTGAGCATGAACTGGCGGTCGACGATGTTGGAGACCATCGAGTAGACGATCCCCGGCTGATAAATTCTGATTGGATGTCCCATGCTCCTTACATCGGACGATCGGCCCGATCGGTTGCAAAAAAGTTTCGCCCAGTGCGAAAAACCGCCGGGAACGGAACTTTCCAATCAACTGATTATCTACCCCCGCCGCGCTTCAGCGTGTCTGACACCCGCCCCACCCGCGCTTCAGGGTCTTCAGTTTGTAGACGCACGGGTCAAGCTGCGGAGGCTCTCGCGAGTCGCGGCTCGGCCGAGAGATCGTTTACCAAAAAACGGGGTCCTGCGAAAAAGTGCGTTTTCTCCTGCTTCCCGGTAACAACGCCCTTTTTCATCTGGCCAAGGCGCTCGCAGTGCGCGAGGCTCTGCTCGAGCTGGGCCACGAGGTCGAGCTGGCCGTCGCGAACGAGAGATCGTCTTTGGGGGAGTCGCTGGGCATCGACCACCGGCTGCTGCCGGGCATCCAGCAGGCTGACGGCGGGCCCTCCCCGTCCTTTTCGTGGTTCAAGCGACCGCGGCTCTTCGAGGAGGTGACACGCCGGGAGGAGGCCCTGATCCTCGAGATCCGGCCGGATCGGGTGCTGGCGATCTTCAGGTTCACCACCGCGTCGGCGTCGGCTCTCGCAGACGTGCCGTGCGACACCCTGGGCTGCGGCTGCATGCTGCCCGGACACGACGAGGTGCTGGATTTCACTTTGGGCGAGGCCGGACGGGAGGAGCAGGCGGCGTACCTGAACTTCTTCTTCGGCTTCGCGGCCGAACGGGCCAGCCAGGCTCTCTCGCGGCTCGGTCTGCCCGCGGTGGCCGACGTGCGTGAGCTGCTGCTGGGCGAGCGCACCTTCCTGTGGGACGTGCCGGAGTTCATGCTTGTGCGCGGCCCGGGAATAGAGCACGTGGGACCGTTGGCCTGGAGCCGCTGGCCGGGTCTCGACGAAAGAGCGGTCGAACCCTTGGACGAAGGGCTGGCCCTGGTCGGCTTCGGCACGGCCTGCCCGGATCCGGCTCCGGCCGCCAAGGTGGTGGGCGTGCTGCTGGAGGCGGGCTGGCGCGTGGCGTTCGCCGCGGGAGGAAGGGAGGACTTGCTGCGGAGACTGCCCGAGCATCCCCGGCTGAGGGCCTTTCGCTTCGCGCCGGTCGACAAGTTGCTGGACCGGGCGGCCGTCGCGGTCTGCCACGGGGGCCAGCAGACCGTCTTCGAGGCGTTGGCTCGCGAGGTTCCGGTCGCGGTGATGCCGTTCCAACCCGAGCAGGCCCACAACGGCGTCTGCCTGGAGCGGCTGGGGGTCGGCGCCAGGTTGGTGCCGGCCGTGCCCAGCCGGGGGGATCCCACGTCTACAGCGAGGCGCTCGAGCGCTTGGACGGAAGCCTGATCGCGGAACGCCTCGGCGTTCGTCGAGGAATTGCGCGCGGCAGGAGGACGAAGCGGCGATCGTCCCTCGTCGCTGGCCGTGTTCACCGCGATCTCGGTCGAGACCGCCGAGGCTCTGCCGGAGCTGGCCGGAGTCGTCGCCGATCTGGGGGCCGACGCCTGGACGCTGACCGACCTCAACTTCGCGGCCAACCGGAATCGCAGCCTGTGGCTCTCGGGCACCGAGGCGCAGCGCGCCTCGGTTCGCAGCGCGGTCGCGGTCGCCTTTCGGCGCGGGCTGCCGGTGCTCTCCTGCCGATCGCTGGAGGAGCTGGGGCTGGCCGGCGCCGTGCGCGACCATCTCCTGCTGCGCCCGGACGAGCTGTGGCGGCGCGCCGCCCGGCACGAGCACTGCCTCTCGCCCTGGCAGACGGCGCCGGTCGGAGTCGACGGAGCCCTGACCTTCTGCGACTGCCGTCCCGAGGAGCCCCTGGGCAACCTGTTCGAGCGTCCCCTGGCCGAGATCTGGAACGGCGAGCGGGCCCGCCAGCTGCGGCGGGGCATGCGCGGTCCGAATCCGCCCGAGGAGTGCCGCGTCTGCCCGCGCTTCTGATCGCTCAGCCCGCCGCGGGGCCCAGGTAGCGGTCGGGATAGATCGAGTCGATGTCACGAAGCTCCGGGCTGGAGAGTCCTCCGAACCCTGGGTTGCAGTTGGACGACCTAAAACTTGCAATTGGACGACCTAAAACTTGCAATTGGACGAAAATACACTTACACTTGGACGGGATGGGAAAAGACGACCTCTATCCGCGACTGGTGCGTCGAAAGCTTGAAGAGGCGCTCGAGGACTCACCGGTTGTTGTTCTGCACGGCCCTCGTCAAGGCGGTAAGACGACGCTTGCCAGAATGCTGGCAGATTCGTCTGGCCGCGAGTACGTCACCTTCGACGAGCCCGTGGCCCTGAAAGCGGCGCAGGCCGATCCGGTCGGGTTCGTGTCAGACCTTCCCGCTTTCGTGACCATCGATGAGGTTCAGCGTGTCCCGGATCTTTTTCGGGCGATAAAATCGGCCGTAGATCGCGATCGGACACCGGGCCGGTTCCTGCTCACCGGATCCGCCGACTTGATGCTGTTGCCCATGCTTTCGGATTCCCTCGCGGGTAGGATGGAGGTCGTGCGCTTGCACCCCTTGGCCCGCTGCGAGGTAGAGAGACGCCCCGCTTCTTTTTTTGATGATCTCTTTTCGAAAGGGTTTGGCGTTCGAACGAGTCAGCGGCTCGGACCCGAGCTGGCGAATCTGGTCGCGCAGGGCGGGTATCCCGAAATCATCAAAAGAGAGACCCGCCGCAGACAGATGGCTTGGGCACGTGGTTATCTCGATGCGGTCATCCAAAGAGACGTGCGCGACTTGTCCCGCATTGGTCGGCTCGACGCTTTGCCGAGGTTGCTTTCTCTGGCCGCCAGTCAGACTTCTCGTCTGATCAATATCTCGGAGTTGTCGGGCTCTTTCAGCCTCAGTCGGACGACCATCCGTGAGTACGTGACCGTCTTGTCGAAGCTTTTCCTCGTGGAAGAGCTGCCCCCCTGGCACAGCAACCGTCTTCGCAGGTTGGTCAAGACTCCAAAGCTGCACTTTGGCGACACTGGTCTCGCCAGCGCCGTTCTCGGTTGCGATGGCGCCGCGCTCTACGCGGACCGGCCTCTTTACGGACAGCTCTTGGAGACCTTCGTCTTGCAGGAGCTGAGACGTCAAGCCAGTGGCAGAGACGATCTCATCTCGCTTTTTCATTTTCGCGACAAGGATCTCGCCGAGGTGGATGTCGTGATCGAACGTAACGCGCGCCAGGTGGCGGGTATCGAGGTAAAAGCGGCGGCTACGATAAAAGGCCGCGATCTGCGGGGTCTCAGGCTTCTGAGGCGCGCCGCGGGGAAACGTTTCGTACTCGGCGTTCTACTCTATGACGGTGAGACGTACGCGCCCCTTGGCGACGACCTCTACGCCGTGCCGATTCGTCACTTGTGGGACGGATGATCAGCCCGCCGCGGGGCCCAGGTAGCGGTCGCGGGCCAGCTCGCTGGCTCGCAGCTCGTCGGGCGTGCCGCTTTCGGCGATTCGTCCCTCGAGCAGCAGGTCCAGCCGCTGGCAGGTCGAGAGCGCCTCGCGCACCGTGTGATCGGTGAGCAGCACGCCGACTCCGTCGGAGGCCAGCTCACCGATCGCCCGCGAGATCTCGGCGGCGGCCAGCGGGTCGACCCCGGAGAACGGCTCGTCGACCAGCAGCACTTGGGGATCCGAGCACAGCGCGCGGGCGAACTCGAGCCTGCGGCGCTCGCCTCCGGAGAGCGTCGAGGCGCGCTGGTCGGCCAGCTCGACCAGCCCGAACCGCTCCAGCAGCTCCTCGGCCCGGCGGCGGGGATCGGGGCGGTGCAGCGCCTCGAGCAGCACCAGCAGGTTGTCGCGCGCGCTCAGGCCGCGGAAGACCGAAGGGCCTTGGGGCAGGTAGCCGAGCCCCAATCGCGCCCTGCGGTGCAGCGGCAGCCCGTCGAGCGGACGGCCGAAGCTGACCGCTCCGCGCCGCGGGACCAGCAGCCCCAGCACCGCGCGAAAGGCGGTGGTCTTGCCCGCGCCGTTGGGCCCGATCAACCCCACCACCTCGCCGGGACGGATCTCCATGTCGACGCCATCGAGGACTGTACGGCCGCGAAAGGAGACGGCCAGATCGCGCACCTCGAGCGAAAGCCCGCTCATCGCGATCCACCGCCCAGCTCGAAGCGGCCCCTGGCGCCGGTCACCTCGATGCGACCGTCGGCGAGCCCCACCTCGATGCGCTCGCCCTCGAGCCGGCTGGGACCCCGCACCAGCACCGGCGCCCCTTCGAGCACGAGCGTCTCGCTTTCGGCCTCCAGCCGGGCGCTGCCGGCGCGGGCCCGAGCTTCCCCGCGAACCACGGTCACCCCGCCGCGAGCGTGCAGGGAGATCACGTCGCCGCGTTCGTCGTAGACCGCCTCCATCCGCTCGCAGGTCAGCACCAGCCGACCGTAGACCGCCCGCACGTGGCCCTCGAAGACCGCGGTCCTGGAGCTGTTGTCGATCCGCAGCCGATCGGCCTCGATCTCGGCGGTGCCCGAGGGCGCGGCACAGGCAGCCCGGGCGGTCAGCGCCGCCAGCGCCAACGTCAGCAATGCCGCCGCGTCACGGTTGCGCATCGGGCGGTCCTCCGTCGCCGACCTCGAAGCTGGCGCGCACCTCTCCCTCGGCCACGAGCGCGCCGCCGTCGGGGGAGACCAGCACGCGCCGGGCCCGCGCCCGCAGGCCGTGGCCCCGCGTCGACTCGATCGACGCATCGCCGACCAGCGCCAGTCCGCCCGACGGCTCGAGCAGCAGGCGTTCCGCGCGCAACACCAGCTCTCCGCCACCGGCGGGAATCTCGACGATCACCTCGCGCGCCTCGGTCGGCGGCGGCGCGGTATCCGCCGGGGGCTTCGGATCGGCGGTGCAGCTCGCCAGGCAGAGCGCGGCCGCCGGCGCGGTCAGTCGATGCCGCGGTACGGGCAAACCAGCTCCCCGGTCTTCTCGCCTATCGAATACGGGTCCCGGCCGAGAACAACGAAGGCGTCGGGCGGGTTCTCCAGCGGGCGCTCGCCCTCGATCGGTTTTGGCTCGAGCTCGATCAGGTCTCCATCGATCTTCCAGGAGCCCTGCCAGCGCACGATCCCGGACCATACGCACTGGGCTCCCGGCGGACAGGGAGCGACCTCGTCCAGCGCCGAGAAGCGGCCGTCGGCGAAGAACTCGATGCGACGCCTGTACTTGCGCTCGCCGCAGGAGCTGTTCTCCCAGGCGCCCAGCAGCCCGGGCTCGACGACCCCGGCGGCGCCCCGCTCCGGGTCTACATCCCGTGCGGCGGCCGAGCTCGCCCCCGGCTCGGTCGTCCCGGTCTCCGGGGACGCTCCGCCGGGCGAGCCGTTGCTCGCGCTCCCGCAGGCGGCGGCCAGCAACCCTGTCGCAATCGAGATCCCAATGGATACGGCGCGTTTCATGGCCCCTCCTTGCGTAACCAGAGTCTGCGCCAACGCGCCGGGAGCGGTCAAGCGCGAGCGGATCGCCGCGTGTGATTGGCGATGATTCGATCTTGGCGCTAGACTGTCAACGGACGGTGATGGTGAAGCTGAGGCGGCCGGCCGCGGGTCGAAAAACGAGAGGTAGAAGTTGAAGCGCAAACCGCTGGAGGAGACGCGCTCGCTGCGCAAGCCGAACAAACCGCTCGAAGAAGACGAGCTGGCCTCCCGGGTCGATTCGCTGGTCGGAGGCTGGTCGGTGGTGGAGGGCCACCACCTGGAAAAAGAGTTCGTGTTTCCCGGTTTTCGCGGCGCGCTCGACTTCGCCTTCGAGGTGGGCAAGCTGGCCGAGGTCTCGGACCACTACCCGGAGCTCAAGATCTCGTGGGGCAAGACCGTGATAGCGCTGTGGACCCGCAGCGCGGGCGGTCTGACCGAGATCGATTTCGCCTTTGCCAGCCGTTGCGACGCGGCCCACGAGAAGCTGCGTGGCGGCGCGGTTTCCGGCTGAACGTTTTTCCGCTACGCTGCAACCCACCGAGCACCAGAGGTGAAAGAATGTGCGGAATCGTCTGCTATACCGGCTCCAGGCAGTGCGTCGAGATCATCTTCGATGGCCTGACCCGCCTCGAGTACCGCGGCTACGACTCGGCCGGCGTGGCCGTGCACGACGGAGAGCGCGTCGGTGTCGTGCGCTCCGAGGGCAAGCTCGCGCGGCTCGCCGAGGCGATCCGCGAGCGGCCGCTGTCCGGCGTGGTCGGGATCGGTCACACGCGCTGGGCGACCCACGGCCGGCCGTCCGAGACCAACGCTCACCCTCACCTGGTCGACGGGATCGCGGTTGTTCACAACGGCATTCTGGAGAACCACCTGGAGCTGCGGCGCGAGCTGGAGGGCGAGGGCGCGCGCTTCCAGTCCGAGACCGACACCGAGATCTTCAGCCACCTGATCGCGAGCGGCATCGCCGGCGGCTCGAATCTCGAGTCGGCGGTCCGCTCGGCGCTGCAGAGGGTGCGCGGCTCCTACGCGCTGGCGGTGCTGTCGGTCGACGAGCCGAGACGGATCGTGCTGGCCAAGAACGCCTCGCCGCTGGTGATCGGGCTGGGCGACGGCGAGACTTTCGCCGCCTCCGACATCCCGGCGATCCTGAGCTACACGCAGCGCGTGGTCTTCATGGAGGAGGGCGAGCTGGCCGTGATCGACCCCGACGGCGCGCGCATCGAGGCGATGGACGGCAGCCGGATATCCCGGGAACCGCGCACGATCGACTGGTCGCCGATCCAGGCGGAGAAGGGCGGCTTCAAGCACTTCATGCTCAAGGAGATCCACGAGCAGCCGCGCGCGATCGAGGACACGATGCGGGGCCGCGTCTCGGTGGAGGGCGCGGAGATCGCCTCGGAGCTGATGGGGATCGACGACAAGTCGGCGCGGCGCATCCGCCGCGTGGTGCTGCTGGCCTGCGGCACCTCCTATCACGCCGCGCTGGTGGGCCGCTACTGGATCGAGGCGCTGGGCCAGGTGCCGGCCGAGGTGGAGCTGGCCAGCGAGTACCGGGCCCGCGATCCGCTGGTCGATCCCAACGACCTGGTGGTGGCGGTCTCCCAGTCCGGCGAGACGATCGACACGCTCGAGGCAGTGCGCGTCGCGCGCGACGGAGGCGCGATGATCCTGGCGGTGGCCAACGTGCTCGATTCGGCGATCCCGCGCGCCGCCGACGGATCGCTCTACACGCACGCCGGTCCGGAGATCGGCGTGGCCTCCACCAAGTGCTTCACCGCGCAGCTGACCGCGCTGTTCATGCTGGCGATCAACCTCGGGCGCCGGCGGCGGACGCTGGAGGAGGAGCGCGCGCGAACGTTGATCGGCGAGCTTCTGCAGATTCCGGCGCTGCTGCGCGAGGTGCTCGAGCAGTCGGAGAGCATCGCCCAGATCGCCCATCGCCACGCCGGCGCCGACGACTTTCTGTTTCTCGGGCGCTGGCTGTCGTACCCGATCGCGCTCGAAGGCGCGCTCAAGCTCAAGGAAATCTCCTACATCCACGCCGAGGGCTACCCGGCCGGCGAGATGAAGCACGGCCCGATCGCGCTGATCGACGAGAAGATGCCGGTCGTGGTCGTGATGCCCAAAGACGGCTCGCTGGAGCGCGTGCTGGGCAACGTGCAGGAGGTGCTGGCGCGCGGCGGCCGCGTGATCGCGGTCGCCACCCGCGGCGAGCGAGCCCTCGACGACCTGGACGTGGAGCGGATCGAGATCCCGCCGGTCTGGGCGCACCTCAGCCCGCTGATCAGCGTTGTTCCGCTGCAGCTTTTGGCCTACCACGCGGCCGATTTCAAGGGCACCGACGTGGACCAGCCGCGCAACCTGGCCAAGACCGTGACCGTGGAGTGAGATCCCGGGCTCAGCCTGCCGGCCGATCGAGCATGCGGGCGATCCGTGTCAGGTAGCGCTCGTCGACTTCGTCGAAGGCGTCGAAGTCGGCGCTGTCGAGGTGCAGCACGCCGAGCACCTCGCCGTCCGCGCCGAGCACCGGCACGGCGACCTCGGAGTTGGAGGGACCCTCGCACTGGATGTGGCCCTCGAAGTCGTGGACGTTGGGTACGGTGACGAACGACGAGCCGTCCACCGCCGACCAGCAGACGCCGCGGTGGCGCTCGAGAACCAGGCAGGCCGGCGCGCCCTGGTAGGGACCGACCACCAGCTCGCCGTCGTCGGTCAGCAGGTAGAAGCCGGCCCAGAAGACGTGGTCGAAGTGCTTGTGCAGCAGCGCGGCCACGGTCGCCATCCGCGCCGTGGAATCGCTCGTCTCGGAGAAGCTGGTCTCCAGGCGAGCGATCAGCGCCTCGTAGGTGGAGGCCTTGTCTCCCAATTTGGATTCGCTTTCCACGCACCACAGAATGTATCAAACCCGCCGCGCGGGGGGCAACAAGAGAGGAGATCGAGCACTCCGCGCTGTGGGTAAAACGTTTCGGGCTCGTGCTCGACGCGCTGCCCGACGAACGCTGGCCGGAGTCGTCTCCCAGCATCAGAGCGCGGCGTCGCTGGTGCGCGAGCTGCATCGCAACGGTGAGCTGAGGCAGCTGTGCGGCTCCGACCCGTTCGGCGGGAGCGATAGCGCCCGCCGCAGACGTGACCTTCGTGCTTTCACTTCTCGTTGAGCTGGCGGGCCACCTTTGCTCCTCCTCTTCGACCGATGTCCCGGAATGCGGGTGGCTGGGGGTCGCTTCGAGCCAAAAGTCGGGTCCTGCGCGAAAAACCGCCGCGAACGGAACTTTCCAATCAACTGATTATCAACCCGCGCTGCGCTTCAGTGCGTCTGAGACAGGATCCAGATGGGTCAGAAGCCGAGGTCCCACATGTACAGTCTCAGGCCTTGGCGATCGGCGAAAGTTTCCAGCAGGTTCAGCTCCTTGCGCACGACCTTCTGGTGATGTCGATAGCGGTCGAGCCGTCCCTGTGCTGCGAAGTGAAAGGATCGTTCGATGTTCTCGAGAACCAGCAGAAAGTGCGGGTGTAGCATCTGGTAGCACGACGGCGGAGTCATCTTCTCGGCCTCACTCGCATTGACTGCGGCCATCTCCTGGGCGTACTCGCAAAGCGAGCGGTCTCCCAGGTGGCGTCTCACGTACTCGTTGGTGCGAACCGCAAATTCCACCATCATCTGAAAACGATTTTCGTACTCTCGTTTTGTTTCGGCACCGGAGCGCACGGCCGCAACGAGAGCCGCTGCGGCGACCAGCGTGCAGATGGCTCGTCTCATTTCTCATCTCCTTGCCGATTCCGCCCGGCGGGCTCGCCGAGGCTTTTCAAAGCTTCGCGGGCAGCCGCTTTTTCGGCGAGCTTCTTGCTGCGTCCCTTGCCCCAACCGACGATTTCGTCTCCCACGCCGATCTCCACTTCGAACAGCGGTTCGTGATCGGGTCCGCTGTGCGAGATCACACGGTATTGCGGCATCTCGCCGCGTCCCAGGATCTGCAGCCGTTTTTGCAGGTCGGTCTTGGCATCACTGTCGAAGTCGCCGGAGACGACTTCCGAGATCTTGGTACCGAGCCAGCTCAAGATCACCTCTCGAGTAGATTTCCAGCCGCCATCGAGAAAGATCGCCCCTGCGATCGCCTCCACGGCGTCCGCGAGGATCGACGCGCGCCGGCGACCGTTGTTCATCTCCTCGCCGCGACCGAGTCGAAGCGATTTCCCGATTTCGAGGCGGGCCGCGAGGTCGGCGAGGCTGGCTTCGTTGACCAGTGCCGCGCGACAGCGGGTCAGCTGTCCCTCGGGCGCGTCGGGCAGTTCCTTCCACAGAGCCTCAGCGATCACCAGGTCGAGCACCGCGTCTCCCAGGAACTCGAGGCGCTCGTTGTGGGGCGCCGAGCCGGCGTGCTCGTTGCAGTAGGAGCGGTGCACCAGCGCCTGCGCCAGCAGGCGCTCGTCCGAGAAGCGAAATCCCAGCCGCTCGGTCAGCTCTTCGAGTTCATCCTTTTCGGGTTTCACGTCCACTGCCACGCGGCCTCCTCGCAGTCCATTATCCACGTCGCGCCGCCGCTGGAAACAGAGAAACGCCTCGGAGCGATCGAACCCTTGTCGCCGAGGTTTACACCGCATTTCTTGTTGGTCTAATAACAAGACCCGCCGGGTACCCGAACGGCGCGAGAGGACCGATGACCGAACCCGACGTCAACGAAAAAGGATCAAGCTCCAGGACCCATAGGCCGCGTGCCCGGGCCGCATTGCTGATCGCCGTCGCCGCACTCGCCGTCGGAGCGCTGGCCGCTTCGGTGGAGCTGACGCGGGTCCACTACCTGACCCACACGGATCCTTCCTACAGATCGGTCTGCGCGATCAACGAGAAGATCAACTGCGAGACAGTGGCCCAGTCGCCGTGGTCGGTCCTGTTCGGGTTGCCGGTTTCGATCTGGAGCCTGGCCGCATTCGGCTGTCTGCTCGCGCTCGCGCTCTGGGGGCTGCCCCGCTGTCGCCTCCATCCAGCCTGGCCGGACGGCATCCTCCTGCTCGCCTCGCTCTTCGCGACCGGCGTGTCGACCGCGATGGCCTACATCTCCTACTTTCGCATCGATGCGCTTTGCATTTTCTGCATGACGCTTTACGGAATCAGCCTGTTGCTGATCCCTCTTTCGATCGGCCTGCTAGTCGCGGATCGCGTCCGCCCCCTGCGTGCGCTGCTGCTCGATCTCCGCTCGCTGTTGTCGCGCCCCGGCTGGGCGGCCGTCCCGGCCGCGCTGATCTCCCTGGTGGTGGCCGTCTTGCTGGGGACCGTACCGCCCTACTGGCATCACCCGGGCTGGGACGAGTTGCCCGACCTGCCCTCGGGCGAGCAACCGGGCGGCGGGCACTGGATCGGAGCCGAGGATCCGCTCGTGACCGTGGTGGAGTTCAGCGACTACGAGTGTCCCTTCTGCCGGCGGGCCCACCGCAACACGCGCACGATGACCGCCGAGTACCCCGACGAAGTGCGCCTCGTCCACCGCCAGCTGGCGCTCGATCAGGCCTGCAACGATGCGCTCGCGAACCCCTACCACATGCGGGCCTGCGAGTTCGCTCGGGCCGCCGAGTGCGCCGCCGAGCAGGGCCTGTTCTGGGAGATGAACGACGCGCTCTTTTCGGTGCAGAACTGGGTGCGGGCCGACGACGTGGACCTCGAGCTGCTCGCCGGGCAGATCGGAGCCGACGTCGGCGAGCTCACGGCGTGCATGAAGTCCAAGCGCGCCAGGCGCGCGGTGCGCAGGGACATCGCGGCGGCACACGAGCAGGACGTCCGCGGCACGCCGACCTTCTTCATCCACGCCCAACCGTACCCGGGCGGGTTTCCCCCGGGGATCCTGCGCCGCGCGGTCGAGCAGGCCCGCCGGCGCGCCGGAAAAAACGCCGAGACCCAAAGAGACGGAGGCTCGTGATATAGTCGCGGTGGGGCGAGCGTTCTCTTCGTCCCCGGAGCAACCGGATGCGCCCTGGATTCGCAATCTACGCCGCCTCGCTTGTGGCGATTTCGATAGTCGCGCTCGGTCCGCGCCCGATCGCGGCCAAGACCTCGAACAAGTCGCTCGGATCGTGCCAGGGCTTCACCTCTCATGCCGAGATCGGCGAGCTGCTGCAGGCCTGGGAGGAGACCCACCCCGAGATCGCGCGGGCCGGGACGATCGGCGAGTCGGTCGAGGGGCGCGAGATCTGGTCGCTGCTCGTCTCGGCCGATCCCGACCAGGAGAGCATGGAGCCCGAGCTGCGCGTGATCGGCGCGATCCACGGCGACGAGTGCATGAGCGTCGAGGTGGTACTGGAGACGATCGCCTGGATTCTCGACGGGTACGGCGACGATCCGCTGGCCAGCGACCTGGTCGACGGCGCGGAGCTGCTGTTCGTGCCGCTGGTCAACCCGGACGGCTACAGCGGCGAGGAGGCCTCGCGCCGCAACGCCCGCGGGATCGACCTCAACCGCAACCTGGGCTTCGGCTGGCTCGACGAGGGCGAGCGCCCCTTCTCCGAGCCGGAGACGGTCGCGTTGCGCGACGTCGGCCTGGAGCGCAGCTTCACGCTGGGGCTGACTTATCACACGGTGGCGAACTACGTGAACGGCGCCTGGAACTACAAGCCGCACCACCCGCTCGACGAGGAGCTGTTCGAGGCGATTGGACAGTCGTACGCCGGCGACTCCAGCTACGAGGCGGTCTTCGGCTGGGACTGGTACGGGATCAACGGCGACGTCAACGACTGGTCGCTGGGCGTCTGCGGCACGTTCGACTGGACCGTGGAGCTGCGCTCGGACACCGAGCTGGAGTGGAACGTGCACGGCGATGGTGTCGCCGCCTTTCTGGCCTGGGCGCTCGGGGGCGCGGAAGGGCTGGTCACCGACGCGACCAGCGGCGATCCGCTCGAGGCGCGCATCCATGTCGAGCCGCCGGGCGAGCCGGTCTTCACCGATCCGGACGTGGGCGACTACCACCGCGTGCTGCTGCCCGGGAGCTACGACATCACGGCCGTGGCCAACGGGTACGTTCCGGAGACGGTAGAGGACGTGGTGGTCCCCGACGAGGGGACCGTCGCGGTGGATTTCGCCCTGGAGCCGGGAGGAGAGCACTCCGCGCTGCGCGTCGATAGGATGACGATCCCGCAGGCGATCCCCAACTACATCTATCAATGGATAGACTACAAGAACACGACCCGAGCCCACGACGCGCTGGGAGTAGACGACGGCCGTTTCTACTCGCTGAGCCCGGGCGGCACGATCACGCTCGATTTGGGGGACGGAACTAGCGTCGTCGACGGCGAGGGCGCGGATCTGCTGGTGATCAGCGGCACCGGAAGCGACGATCCGGCGGATGTGCTGCTGGCCGAGGACCGGGACGGGCCGTTCGATCCGGCGGCCGCGGGCAGCGGCGACATCGAGATCGATCTAGGCGAGGCCGGGCTGACCGCGGCACGCTTCGTGCGTATCATCGACACCGGCACCGGGCAATTCAACGTCGAAAACGCCGGGTACGACCTGGACGCGTTGATCAACCTCTCGCCCGAGCCGTCCGCCGACACCGACGCCGACGCCGACGCGGACACGGACGCCGACGCGGACACGGACAGCGGAACCGAGACCGACACCGCCAGCGAGGGCCCGCCCCTCTCCGGCCCGGCCGCGGCGGGCTGCGGATGCGCCAACGCGGGAGAGCCCCGTCTCGCGCCCCTGGCATCCATCTTCTGTTACGCCATCGGTGTCAGTCCCTGAAGCCCTGTATCGGCCGCCGGGGCCCTTTCCACGCCTTCGGCTACGCCCCGGCCCTCGGCCCGTGGTATACAGGCGTCGACCATGGGCGAGCGATTCGGCAACTACGACCTGATCGAGAAGATCGCCGTGGGCGGAATGGCGGAGATCTTCAAGGCCCGCGCTGCGCACGGCAGCGGCGTGGAGAAGCTGGTCTGCATCAAGCGGATCCACCCCGCCCTGTCCGCGGACAAGAACTTCGTGGCGATGTTCATCGACGAGGCCCGGTTGGGCGTCTCGATGGTGCACGGCAACATCGTGCCTGTCTTCGACTTCGGCTACGTGGACGGCCACTACTTCCTGGCGATGGAGTACGTCGAGGGCCAGGACCTGGCCACGCTGTGCGGGCGGGCCAAGGTGGTCGGGATCGAGTGGCCGCTGGAGCTGGCCGTGCACGTGGTTTCCGAGATCCTCGAGGGGCTGGCCTACGCCCACCACAAGCGCGACGACCAGGGCCGGCCGCTGCAGCTCGTGCACCGCGACGTCAGCCCCTCCAACGTGCTGCTCTCCGACGACGGCCAGGTCAAGCTGCTCGACTTCGGGATCGCCCGCTCGCTGGCCCGCGAGTTCGAGACCCGCACCGGCGTGATCAAGGGCAAGCCGGGCTACATGAGCCCCGAGCAGGCCGCCGGTGGCGAGGTCGACGCGCGGGCCGACGTCTGGTCGTGCGGATCGCTGCTCCACGAGCTGGTCACCGGCGAGAAGCTCAAGGACGGCCGCCGGCCGAGCGGCGACCCCGAGCTGGAGGCGATCCTGGACTCCGCGCTGTCCGCCGACCGCGAGCGGCGCTTCCAGACCGCCGACGAGATGCAGCACGCCCTCGAGGACCTGCTGGCCGCCCGCGGGCTGCGCGGCTCGGCGCGCGACCTGGCGGCGTTCATCGAGCGGATCGAGTCCGCTCGCGCACCGGGAGAGGACTGGGACATGCGCTCCACCGCGGTCGAGCGCCACCTGGCGGCCGCCCTCGGCCCGGCGGAAGAGAGGGAGCCGTCCGCCGCGGAGTCGAACGGAGACGATTCTCCCCCAACCCCCACCCACGAGCTCGAAGCGCCTCCTCGCCGGAGCCTCAGGCGGCTCTCCGTCTGGCTGATCTCGGCCGCGCTGCTGGCCGGCGCCGGGATAACCGCCGCGCTCAAGCTGGCCGGCGAGAACGAGCCGGACGAAATCGCGGCGCTGGACTCGAACGAAACGGAGCGGGAAGAAACGGGCGCTTCGTCCGAGCTCGGATCGCAGTTGCCGGCCGAGCGGCGGGATCCGAAGCCGAGCGCGGCGAACCTCTCGATCCGCAGCGATCCGCCCGGAGCGGAGATCCGGATCGACGGCGAGAGCACGGGTCGCGAAACTCCCGCCGAGCTGGCGCTCGAGTCCGGCGAGCACGGCGTGGAGCTACGCCTGGAGGGCCGCGAGCGCTGGTCCGAAACGATCGAGGTGGACGGCGACGGGCCGCTGGAGCTGTCGGCCGAGCTGGCGCCGGCCGGCGGCTCGATCGAGGTCGAGACGGTTCCGGAGGGCGCCGAAATTTCGATCGGCGGCACTTTGCGTGGCGCGGCGCCGCTGCTGATCGAGAACCTCCCGGCCGGAGAGCATCGCGTGGTCGCTCGCGCCTCTGGACATCTTCCGGCGCGGGAAGTGGCTGTCGTCCGGGGCGGTCGGAAAACCGGGATCTCGCTCGAGCTCGAGGCTCGACCCGAGCATCCGGCGCGGCCGGCGACCAAGAAAAAAGGCACGTTCAGCGTCAACACCTTCCCCTGGTCCAACGTCGTGCTGGACGGGACGGCGATCGGCACCACGCCGATTCGCGGCCGGCAGATCTCGGCGGGCAGGCACAGCGTGGTGCTGACCAACCCGGTCAAGGAAATCTCCAAGACCATGCGCTTTTCGGTGGAGCCGGGCGAGCACGAGAAGATCAGCGCGCGCCTCGAAGACAAGGCCCCGGGGGACGAGTGACCCGCGCCATCACTGCTCGCCCCAGACCCCGTCGTCCATCGTGATCCTCGGCCGCCCCGGATCTTTGTTCGCGTAGTAGCCGGCCAGCGCGCCGGCGGTGCCACCCGCCACGACGACCCCCACCGTCGTCCAGAACCACCAGCTGCGGTACCAGGCCCGCTTTTCTTCTCCGCCAGCTCGGCCGTCCTCGCCGGACGGGGGAGGCTCCGCCGGCGGGGGCTCCGCCGGCAAGGGAAACCTCTGCATCACGGCGCCTCGAATCGCAAGGGTCCAGGCGGGACGGGCCCCCGGCTCGACCACGTGTCGCGAGGCGTGCTGCGGCTCCCCGGCCGGCACGAGGTGCACCACCAGCCGCTCTCCGCCGCCGCCCGAGATCGTCCAGACGCCGACCGCCACCCAGTCCGCGCCGACCGAGACTCCCAGGCGCGCCAGCTCCTCGCAGTCGGGCGGAGCCGGATCCCTCCCCTCGAGCCGCTCGACCGTGGAGCTCCACAGCGCCTGCATCGCGGGAGAGTGCCGCGCCGGATCGAGGCGCCGTTGCGGAAAAACCGCCAGCACGCGCTCGGCCGCGGCCACCGCCTCGTCGCGGCGCCCGAAATCGAGCAGGACCTGCGCGATGAACAGTTCGATCTCGGCCAGCGCCGGATCTCCCAAAAGGTCGCCGTGCGACTCCAAAAAATCTTCGCGCAGCCGGCGCGCCGCATCTAGAGCGCTTCGCAGGTCCATCTCCAGGTAGGCCTGGCGGGCCTCCTCCAGCCGGGAGGCGTACCGCTCCTCCGACAGCCAGCTGCTCTCCAGGTCGAGCACCTCGAAGCCGGCGTCCTGCAAGGCCGCCGCCAGCAGCACGTCCAGAGCGGCCCCATCCACCTCGGCGCCGACCGACACCTTGGCGGGAATCACCACAGCGCTGCCCCTCGCGTCGCTCTCTGGAGGCGGAGGCGCGGGCCCCTCCGGCTCGGACCGCGAGACGACCTCGTCCTCGTCTCGATCCGCGCGGGTGTCGGTCGCCGGCAGCGCCGCGGCGAGCGCCAGCGCCACGGCAAGCGGGAGGCGGATCATGCCGCGGCTATGGCAGGCAGACGAACTCGGCATTGCTCTCTCCCGTTCCCTGCTCCGACGAATCCCGGCTCATCCGGATCATCCATCCCGAGTCGTCCGCCTCGCAGCCGCCGCGACGGTCCGTGTCGGTGCCCGCCCACCAGCGATCGGTGTCGATCGAGACCACTTTGCGGTACAGATCGTCGGAGGAGGAATCGCTGACGACGTACGCTCCGCGGCAGTGCGCGATCGCCGCCTCGGTTACCTCGACGGCCCTGTCGTCCTCCGGGAGCACCGGCACGTAGGCGCCCCGCTGGGCGTCGTAGGGCGCGTTTGAGGCCACGAATCCGGGCACGCAGGCCTGCGAAGGATTGCGCGCCTCGATCATCTGCCCCATCTCGACGAGCTCGGCCGCGAGCGTCTCGTCGTTCTCGGCGCCGCACAGGTCGATCTTCACGAGCCGCGCGCCCTGCTGCTCGATCCACTCCAGGGTCTCGAGCAACCGCGTCGGACGGCTCAGCTCTCCGTAGGCCGGCGAGCTGCATGTCTCCTGCTCGCTCGTGTTGCCCACCGCGACCGCGATCAGGTCGCGCTCGTCCCACACGACATCCTCGAGCCGCTCGCGCAGGTAGGGCTCCAGCGTCCCGTCGGGCGGCAGGCCGAAGTACTCGTCGAAAGCCTCCCCCGCCGTGCCGCTGGACGCCGTGCAGTGCCAGTCGGCCAGCAGATCCTCGCCGGGAAGCTCGGTTTCGACCTGGTCGAAATCGGAATAGATGCCGAGGCTGCAGTCGTCGTCGCGCGCCGCGAACAACAGGAGCCTGATCCCGGTCGCAAAGTCGATCTCTCCGGTCGAGTCTCCGTCCTCGGTGACCAGCAGCCCTTCGAAGCCGACGCGCAGCAGCTGCCTCCAGACGCAGCCGTTGCGCATCCCGGTCACCTCCGCAATCGTCTCCACTGCCTTGGCCCTGGGATCCTCCAGCTGGGAGCTGCCCTCGAACTCGTGGACGATCGACACGTCTCCGCCCACGTCCAGATCCTCGAGATAGCCGGAGGCCACGGCGATCATCTGTGGCCCGCTCTGGTGGGCGCAGCCGTCGTCCGCGGCCAGATCGCTCTCCAGCAGCTCGTCGGGCAGACCCAGATCGGCGTTGGCGGCCAGAAACAGCAGCGTCAGGTAGTTGGCGGCCTGGGAGTAGAGAGCGCCGGTGAAACGCTCGGCGAGATCGCCGAGCAACGTCTCGAACCACTGATCTCCCTCTCCCGAGCTGTCCAGCACTGCCACCGTGGTCAGCGCCGGCTTGCGCAGGCCGAAGGAACGCGTCGAGGACGAGATATCCCCGCTGCCGGGCACGAACGCCTCCGGCCTGGCGTCGCCTCCGCCGATCAGCCAGCTGGTGCCGTCCGGCAGATCGACGGCGGCCGGACCGGCGCGAGCGGCTCGCAGGCGAATCGGCCGCTCGCGAAACGAACACGACATGTCGTGAGCGGTCAGCGACGAAGCGCCCGCCGGACGCAGCAGCAAGGAGACCCGATCCGAGATCTGGCCGGACGGATCCCGTCCTCCGGCCACCAGCATCGCCACCTCGGAGCCGCTTCCGATATCGATCAGGGCGAAAGCGGTCGCGGGAAGAATCTCCCGCTCGCTCGGTCCCTCAAGCACATCGCCCAGCTCGCAGTCGCGCACCAGCGAGATCAGCGACCAGCCGTGCTCGGCCGCCGAGCCGCCTCCGCCGGGCAGCTCTCCGCCGACGAAGAGGAACTGCTGGCTCTCGAGACTGACCAATCGCCCCCCGAGCCGGTCCTCGATCCCGACCCAGCTCGCCTCCGGCTTCCAGGCGTCGCCGGCCGCGCAGCTCTCCCCCTTCTCGGCACCGTCCACGAAGAGGCGATCGTGAGTCACGACCAGCACCTGGCCCTCGTCGTTGACCGCCGCGGTCACCGGCGCGTCCGGCCCGGGGTCGGTCGCGGAGGCATCGCTGACGCTCTCGCCCTCGAACACGTCGACCAGGCAGCGCGGGTTGCCCACCACCACGACGCGACCGGTGTGCCTCGTCTCTCCGCCGACCACCTCGATCTCCGCTACGGCGGGTCGCGGCGCGTCGTTGCCGCAGGGATTGATCCGCTCGAAGGACTGCGTGGCCGGATCGAAAACGTCGAGGTCGCCCGAGCACCCGCCCTCGCCGCCGGCGAGCACGACCCGCGTCCCCGAGGACGTCTCCACGCTGAGAGCGGTGTGAGAGGCCCGGGGACAAGACAGCGCCGGCAGCCGGCTGACGACGCGCTCGACGGGATCGATCAGCAACGCGTCGGCCAGCGGATCGCCGTTCTCGCCCGAACGCCCGCCGGCCACCAGGATGCTCGGCCGGCCCCGCTCGTCGACCAGCAGCGTCGCGCTGTGATCCTCGCGATCCGCCAGGGACTCGGCCAGATCCCCGGGCTCGAGCCGCACCAGGTTGAACGCCATCGTCTCCCCCAGGAAGAACTCGACTCGACGACTCTTGCCCGCCTCGACCTCGAAGCGCAGCGTCTCCCCGTGCACCAGCTCCCGGCCGCTGGCATTCTCGCCGCGAACCGTGACCCGCCACTCGCCTCGGGGCAGCGGCATGGACAACGAGCCACCCCTGGCAACGCTCCGCCACTTCTCGTCGGCCTCGTTGTCCCCGGCCGGCCTGGCCCGCACGGTCAGGCTCTGCACATTCAGCTCCGAGAGCAGATCCGGCCTCCCGTCGGGCAGGATCGGCACCAGCTCGACCCGGCCCGCCGTCTCGCAGCCGAGAATCGAGATCGCGGCCAACAGCAACAGCCGGGTGATATTATCGTAAAGGAGATTCTTCAACTCTCACCACCGGAAGGCCAGGGCCGCCAGGCACCGGGAATCCGACTCTTCATGTTACCATCAGGGACATCGACTGGCGAGAGCGGTTGGGAGACGCCCGCGGCAGATCCATCGGCGCTGTCGAGCGTCGAAACCCGGGTGGGCGAAGCGCAATTCACGGAGGAAGAGATGTCGACAGTCCCGGCTGGAGTTTCGGATCGAGCGAGGCGCGCGGCGGCGCTCGCCGCGCTTCTCGTCGCCACATCGCTCGGCTTCGCTTGCGAGCGGCGCACGGATCGGGCCTCGTCCCGGGGTGGATCCCGAGCCGAGGCGGGATCCGCGGCCCTGGCGGGAGAGGTGGCGGCATTGCGCACCGCCTACGGCAACGCGACCAAGAGCGGGCTGGAGGCGCGCGGGGCCGCGGGGCGAAGGCTCCTGTCTCCCGGGGATCGGGTCGGCGCCGGCTCCAGGCTCGCCTGCTCGCAGGGGACGAGCGCCACGATCAGGCTCTCCGACGGCACGTCCCTGGCGCTCGGCGAGAGCTCCAGCGCTTCGATCGAGGGAAACGGCGACGGCCGGTGCATCCGGGTGCTGTCCGGAAATGTCCAGCTCTCCCGCCGTCGGGGCTCCGCCGGCGAGCTGGCCGTGGAGCTCGGCTCCTCGGGGGCCAGGTTCCTCCTTTCCACCGGACGCCTGGTGACGAGCTGGTCCGAGGGCTCGGGCGGCGGGGTGCACGTGGAGTCCGGTGCCGTGCGACGCCCCGGCGGCGGCGGCTGGATCGCGGCCGGGACTTCGTTGCGCGTCGATAACGACGGGCGGATCAGCGAAGACTCTCTTTTTTCGAGCGCGGCGGCGCCGAGCAGGGGCTGGATCGAGCCGCTGGCTCCCGCCTCGATCCCGGCCGCGAGCGTGCCGGACGTGCGGCGCGGAATCGGCACGCTAACGGCCCGCGTGCCCGGCTCGGGACGCAAGAACGAGACCGCGCTGGAGCTGGTCGAGCACTCCGTGGATGTCACGATCCGCGACGGAGTGGCCCACACGCTGGTCGAGGAGGTCTTCGCCAATCGCAGCGGACGCCGCGTCGAGGGCACCTATCGTTTCCCCCTGCCCTCCGGGGCGAGCATCGCCAACCTGGAGCTCGAGATTGACGGCGAGCTGGAGCAGGGCGAGGTGCTGGAGAAAAAGCGCGCCGCGCGCATCTTCCGCCGCGTGGTGGAGGACTCGGTCCGCCCGCGCGATCCGGCGTTGCTGGAGTGGGAGCACGGCTCGACCTTCACCATGAAGATTTTTCCGATTCGGCCGCGGGAATCCAGGCGCGTGCGCATCTCCTACATGCAGCCGCTCACGGCCCGAAACGGGCTGTTGCGCTACACCTACCCGCTGGAGGCCGACGGGGCGCGGGTGGGCAGCTTCTCCTTTGGCGCCGATATCGCCTCGCCGTTGGGTTTGCGCGACGTGCGCACACCGCTCTACCCCGCCGAGATCAACGCCGAGGAGAACCGCGCGGCGGTGCGTTTCGAGGCCAGCGACTACACCCCCGGCGTCGACCTGGTGGTGGAGTTCGCCCGGCGGCGGGTGCCCGGCGAGGCGCGCGTCTCGACGCAGACGGAGAGCAACGGACAGACGTACGCGATGGCGCTGCTGCGCCCGCGCATCGAGCACCCGTCCCCGGGCGCGGCGAGGCGCGTTGTGATCGTCTCCGACACCTCCTATGGGGTGGCGCCGGAGGTGCGCGCTCTGCAGGCCTCCACCGCGGTGGAGCTGCTTTCCGCGCTCGGCCCCGAGGACCGCTTCCAGCTGCTGGCCTGCGACAGCGGCTGCCGCCGGATGTCGCCCGGCTTCTCGCCGATCTCACCCGGCAGCCTGGAGCGGGCCCACTCCTTCTTGTCCGGCGTGGAGCCGGGCGGCGCCAGCGATCTTCTCGGCGCGCTGCAAGGCGCCTTCGCCGCGGCTCGCGGGGAGCGCGGCGCAAGCGTGGTCTACATCGGCGACGCCGTTCCGACCGCCGGAGTGACCGACCCCGAAGAGCTGCTCGGGCTGCTGTCCGAGACGCGACCCGAGGGCGTCTCGCTGCATGCGATCGGCGCCGGTCCGGATGTGGACTCGGCGCTGCTCGATGCGCTGGCGCGCAGGCTGGGCGGCTCCAGCCACGTGCTGTCGGTCGGCGAGTCGCCCGCGGCCGCCGCCTTATCCGCGGCCAGCGGAATTCTCTCCCCCGCGCTGACGAACGTCACGCTCGAATGGCCTCGGGGTTTCACCGACCCGGTCCCGCGCTGGCTGGGAAGGATACCGGCCGGAACGGAAGTCGCGGCCTTCGCGCGTCTGTCTGGAAAGCGCGCCGACGGAGAGCTGGTGCTGCGCGGGACCGCCCCGGACGGATCCGCGGTGGAGCGCAGTTTTCGCGTCGACGTCCGGCCGGACGAGGAGGGCTCGTCCGGCTTCGTCGGCAGGCTGTGGGCCAAGCGTCAGATGGAACGAATGATCCTGCGGGGAGCCGAGCCCGACGAGATCGTGAGCCTCTCGCGCCGCATGCGAGTCGCCTGCCGGCTGACCAGCTGGATCGTGCTGGAGAACGAGAAGATGTACGAGCGCTTCGGTGTGCAGCGCACCATCGCCGACGAGTGGTCGGGGCTCGGAGCCGAGTTCGCCGAGGCCGCCGAGGTCGACGAGGAGGAGAGCCCCGAGGATCTGTTCGGCCCGGATCTCGACGACGAGCTCGACGCCCTTGCGACCTCGGCGTCGGGCAAGGCAGCTCCCGCCGGCGCCGGAGGCGGCGGAAAAGGCGCACCCTTCGCGTCGAAGGAAGGCTCGTCCGGTCGCTCGGGCGGGTCGACGGAGAGGGCGCGGCGCACCGAGGCCGAGTCGCGGGCCTCCTCGGCCGGGGGAGCGGACCGACTCGCGGCCGCGGCCGGCGACGGAATTGCCAAGCAGAAGCAGAGCCCGCTTTCCACCGGCTCGTCTCCTGCGGGCGGCCCGATTGCTTCCGAGGACAGGGAGGCCGAGCGCAAGCCGTCGCTCTCGGGCGGATCGCTGGGCACCGGGACCGTGGCCGAGCGTCCCGCGTACAGCCAGCCGGACCGTCGCTGCGAGATGCGGCCGCGCTGGGAGGTCAGCATCGCGAGGCCTTTCCCAAGCGGCGAGCGGGTGCGCCGCAGAATGGAAAAGCTACGCTCGGCCGTGGAGGAACGCCCGCTCAGCCGCCGCGCGCACAAGCGGCACGTGCGCCTGCTGGCGCGCTTCGGCGAGCCCGACCAGCGGATCTCGGCGGCGCGCCGCTGGCTGGAAGCGGATCCGCTCGGTCGCTCCGCCCTGATCGCGATGGCCGACCAGCTGGCGCGGCGGGGAGATCGCCAAGGAGCGCTGCGTACCTACGCGGCGGTGGCGGAGATAGCTCCCGCGTCGCTGAAGGCTCATCGCCGCGCGGCGCGGGCCTTTCTCGACGCGGGCGACTACGCGGCGGCCTCCGGCCATCTCCGCTTTGCACTCGACGCCGGCGACGACGAGGACGACCTCGTCGACTACCTGTGGTGTCTGGCGGCGCTGAGACGCTTCGATCTGCTCTCGCTCGAAGCCGAGCAGCTGCTGGAGAAGAAACGAAAGCGACGCCTGCGCGAAAAGATCGCCGAGATTCTCGAGTCCGCCGACAGTGGTCTGCTGCCGGCTCGCTTCGCGGAGCGCGTCCGGGGCGTGATGACCGTGCACCTCGAGCTCGACGATCCCTCCCTCGACGCCGACCTGGCGGTGATCGATCCGGCCGGGCGTCGCATTTCGGGACTATGGCGGCTGGGCGCCACCTCGCGGGGTCTCGCCGACGGGGGCGAGGAAAAGCTGGGCCTCGGCTGGCTGCTTGACGGGACCTACCTGGTCACCGTCGCCCGCGCCCCAGGAAGCGCGCCCGGTCCGATCGAGGGCCGCGTCTCGATTCGCTGCCGCGGCGAGCGCCGCACGCTGCGCTTCACCCTGAGCGGGGCCGAGACCACGGTGGCGCGCGTCCGCCATCGCACGCTGCCGCCGGTACGGATCTGCCGTTGAACGGATTTGTCAGTGAATGGTTCGCTTGTGGCTGGCAGGTGAGCCCATTGGCAGGTCCTCCTCGTCGTCCACCACGTAGTGGAAGGCGACCTCGCCGGTCTCCTCGTCCACCGCCGGAATCGCGATCGGTCCGGGTGCTGCTCGCCAGGGCTCCTCTTCGGCCAGCAGGTCGCCGACGATCACGCTCTCGCTGCCCAGCGACCACAACAGGCTCTCGGCGTCCTCTGGATGCGCGCCGGAGGGAAGCTGCCAGATCAGCTCGTTTTCCACTGCGGTCAACGGCTGCTCCTGCTCCCAGCCCACCTCGTTGCGCATTCCGATCCTGGAATAGATTCGAGAGACGTCGGCGCCGTCGGCCGCCCCGTCGCCGCGCTCGAACAGCTCCTCGACCTCGCTCGCCGCCATGGCCAGGCTGGCGTTGAGCGACTCGGCGGCCGCGGCCGCTGTCTCCTCGTCCTCGAAACGCGCGATCACCACCGCGCCGGACCGACTCGCCTTGATTGTGCTTTCGCTCTCGACGTAGCTCATCGATTCGCGTGTACCACAGACCGCGCCGCGGATCCACCGCGAGGCACCTGCCTGAAAAGACTGTCGGGTGAAAAGAGAACGGGGGAGGGAGGAGCCCTCCCCCGCGAGTGGAAGCTCTACTCGCCGGGAGTGTCGCCCGGATCGTAGGGGTCACCGGTCATGCCGAGGTAGAGATCGAAGATGTTGGTCAACCGCACCATGTAGTCGAGCAGGCCCTTGTACCGCTTGAGGTAGTTGTCGACCTTGATCTTGTTGTCCATGAAGGTCTGGTTGGCCGCCTCGAGCTCTTCCGCGGTCATCCCGTCGATCTTGTCGTAGGTGTCGGTCGCGTTGAGCGAGCAGTCGTCCTCGTGTCCCGGCGTCATCGGGTAGTACGGGTTGTCGCAGCAGTCGTCCGCCGTCCACGGAGTGACCGGGTCGCCGAGCGGATCGCACTCGGTGGAGCGCGCCTTCATCTTGTTGGCGAACTCGATCATCGAGGCGGCCACGCCCTTGCCGGTCGACGCCTCGGTGACGAACGGGTGGTACGTCTCGTTGACGCCGTACTCGGACAGCGCGGTGTAGACGATCTGGTTCTCCTTGTCGAAGTACTTGTCGTACTCGCCGAACGACTCGACCTCGGCGGCGTCGCTGACCCACATCCGCGAGGTGTTGTAGAACGACATGTCGTAATTGTGCTGGAAGCGCTGCATGGAGAGCAGCGCGGCGTAGACCTGCACGGTGAAGCTCGCCACCGGGTCGATCGCCGTCCACTGGGTGTTGAACGGACCGCCGGTCAGCAGATCGGAGGCCAGCGAACCGGGGATCTCCTCCGAGCTCATGAACATGTGCGGGTTGGTGATGTCCTGGGTCGGGTTGGCCCAGTCGCGCCAGTAGAGCTTGGGCTGAGAGAGCCCGCTGGGCAGCAGCGGATTGCCTGGAAACAGCTGAGCTGCATCGTTGACGTCCTTGATCATCGGCGTGACCGGGGCCCAGTCGTCCCAGCGCTCGCCCAGGATACCGGCGAAGTACTTCTTCAGCTGCCAGTTGAAGTTGTCGAAGAAGCTGATCCGGTACAGCCGCACGTCGTGCGCCGTGTCGCGACCCACGAAGTAGGTCGCCGACTCGGTCAGGCCCTGGATGGCCATGATCTTGTCGTAGTACCAGCCCACGTTCCACAGGCAGCGCCAGAAGGAGTTTCCGCAGTTGTTGTCGTAGCTGTAGTTGCCGTAGCGCGTCTCGAACACGCGCCCGCCGTTGGCGATGTCGAATCCCATCGTCCCGGTGCCGAGCATCAGGTCGGCGTCGACCGCGTACTCGCCGCTCTCGGGCCGCTCGCGCGCCGTGTAGCCGTTGATCGGGTCGGGCGAGGCAATCGTGCGCATCAGCATGTTGAAGCCGTCGTGCAGCGCCATCGTGAAGCTGCCCAGCGAGTTGTAGGGGTCCATCCTGGCCGCCTCGATCTGGCGCTCGGTGTAGAGCGTGTCGACCAGCTCCATGTACAGCGCGTAGATGTTGTTGAAGTCCTTGGGAACACGGTAGAGATTGTCGTAGTAGCCGCCGGCGTAGTCCTGGGGCATGAAGCCCACCCGGCCGCGGATGAACGAGCGGCTGATGTACCACTGATCCCAGTCGGCGATGTGGTGGTGCATCCGCTCCCAGTCGTCCGCACCGTAGTCGCGGGTCCGGCAGTTGTTGGAGATGTTGGACTGGTTGTCTGTGCAGTAGGCGTACGGCACGCGCAGCACGTTGTCGCTGATGTTCTTCAGGTTGAAGCCGGGCTCGTAGCTGTTGCCCTGAGACCTCACGCGCCAGTCGAACTCGCGCACATCGCGCACGTCGCGCAGCTCCTGTTTGTTGAAGCCGCGGTTGGGCTCGCCCGACTCGTCGGTCCAGTTGCGGTACCACTCGGTGTAGTGCGGCGA
Source organism: Polyangia bacterium (assembly GCA_046484285.1). Taxonomy (GTDB): domain Bacteria; phylum Myxococcota_A; class Polyangia; order JAAYKL01; family JAAYKL01; genus CAZHCG01. Next base: position 8,544 of record JAWOBP010000150.1, on the reverse strand, counting down.
GAAGAAGTAGGTGTAGAGGAACACCAGGGGCCAGCCGCCGCCCTGCAGGTAGTAGTTCATTATCTCCTTGATGGTCAGCGAGCTGTGGATCTCTTCTTTGTTGATGCCGACCGGGTAGCCCCAGGCCGCGTACTTGTCGCCGATCTCGAGATCAACGCAGACCTCGTTCCCGTCCCCGTCGTAGGTGAAGAAGCCGGGGCAGGTGGCGCCGCCGCAGTCGAAGGTGATCTCGGTGGCCGAGTTGACCTGGTCGACCTCGCACTTCTGGCCCGTGGCCTGGTTGACCAGCCAGGCGCCGGGCTGCACGCCGCCTTCGATGAATTCGGCGCCGGAATCGACCAGCGTGTTGTCCGACGTCGCGGACGAGATCCGACCCGGTCGCCAGGTATCGTGCGCCTTCCATACGGCCGGGCTCGTCCCTCCGCTGGTCGGGAACTCGTCGTAGACCTCCATGTGGTGGCCGTAGCCGTAGAGCATCGCGGCCCAGTCGTAGCGACCCACCCCCTTGTCGTCGATGTGGTAGGTGGCGCAGTAGTCCATCACCGACGTGTAAGCGTAGTGGTGGAGCTTCTTGTATACCTCGTACTCGGAGATCGGGTCGCCGCCGTCGTCCCACTCGACGAAGCGCGGACCGACGCGTCCCTTGCTGTCCTGGCAGGCGTTGCCCTCCCACGGATCAGAGGCGGGCTGCTCGCTCATGTCCGGCGCCAGGTAGTCGTACGAGCTGTCGGCGCAGGCGCTCTCGCGAATGTCCCAGTAGTCCTCGAAGTAGTTGAGGCTGTCCTCGGAGCTGGCGAAGTTGTGGCGCAGGCCGAGGGTGTGCCCCAGCTCGTGCATCGTCACCGCGCGCATGATCTTCTTGCGCGCCATCCGCCACAGCGCGTTTCTGAACTCGTCGCCGCTGTCCTGGGGCAGCCTGCCCTGGGCGCGCAGCTTCTGCACCTCGCGGGCCAGCGAGCCGGCCGCCTCCACGCTCAGCGCCGAGGCGAAGTCGGCCTTCTTGGCGGAGCGCAGCCACTCCTTGATCTCCTGCCGCTCGCGCATCAGATCGAACGGGTCGGAGCGGGTGACCAGCAGCCTGTCCCGCAGATCTCCGCTATCGCCGATGCTGTCCTCCAGCGTCGGATTCAGGCCGTTGGCCGCGAGCATGGTGCGCGCGTTGTCGGTGTTGAGCAGCATGTCCTCCACGGCGCCGCCCGAGGGATGCTCGGCGATCGCCTGGAGCATCGCGTCGCTCTGGTAGCCGCCGGAGGAGTTGTACTCGTCCATCGCCGCGGCCCGCACCAGGTCGTCCCCGGTGAACGGGTAGGCCATCGGCTCCGCGGACGCCGAGACGCCGCCGGCCCCGTGCGCCGGCATGTTGTCCGCGCCCACGTAGTTGACCACGTCCTGCGCGTCCACGTTGAATTTGCGGCTCTGCTCGAGGTTCTCGCCCATCAGGCCCGACATGCCGGCCAGCGCCGCGATGTCGTAGCCCTGGAACGTGTCCATCGCCTCGGGGTTCGTGCCCGAGCCGGTCATCTTGTTGCGCCAGCCGCGCAGGTTGTAGCCGTCGATGTAATCGTTGGTGTCCAGATCGCCTGTCAGCAGCATCGTGTAATCGACGACGCGGCGGGCCGCCATGTCGTTGTGCATGTAGAGGTGTCCGACTCCGCAGAGGGTCTCGCCGGTGACCTGGTCGTTGTGGCCCGGACCCAGGCCGAGCAGGCGGAAGCCCTCGTACCACTTGTCGACCCAGTAGGCGAAGCTGTAGCGCACGTCGCCCAGCCGCGGAGAGGCCTCGCGCAGCGAGCAGATCGGCCAATCGCTGGCCTCGTCCCAGCGCTGGCCGGTTTTGGGATTGATGCCCGGCTTGTCCGGGTTGAACACGCAGTGGCTGTTCCACTGGATGCGCTCCCAGCAGATGTCGGGCTCGACGTTGTTCGGGTCGTTGTCCGGTCCGAGCACCGGGTTGAAGCGGCACATCGCGAACGGGGGCCGCTCCGGGTCGTACCAGTTCTCGTCGAAGCCGAGACTGCCGGTCGGGACACCGTTCTCGTCCTTCTCCACCTTTCCGATCTTCGCGAAGGCGCCCTGACCGCCCTCGCTGCGACGCATGTCGTCGTCGATGTAGGGCGTGTTGGCATGATCTTCCATTTTGTAATTACCAGACGCCTTCATCTTGAGAATGTTGATCGTGCGCACGTATGGCGCGTTCCAGCGATCGCCGACCATCTCCAGCGTGGAGCGAGAGTCGGTTCCGTTGGGATCGTCGGCATAGGCCCACTTGAACGCATCGAGCGAGGCCTGATCCGGCTCGGGCTCGGGCTCGTAGCTCCAGACTCCGGGCTCGTCCTCGGTGGGCGGGATGTACCTGGGCTCGTCGGGCCGGCGCGCCAGCTCCTCGGGCCACTCCTTGTTGGCGTAGTAAACCATCGGTCGCACGCGACGCTCGTCGTAGGGCAGCGTGCAGTAGTGCGTCTCCTGGCACTCGGGCTCGATATCCTGCGGCGTGACGTGGAACGAGCAGCCGTTGCGCTCCTCGTACACGTCGCGATCCTCGGTCCGCAGATCCACCAGGTTGTCGCAGATCGACCCGCAGGCGGCCGCGCTGGCCGGGTTTTCGGGATCGTAGTCGGGGCAGCAGTCGGCCGTGGTGTGACACAGCCGCTTGTTCTGCGGGTTGAACAGGTAGCTGTCGGGCTTCTCCCAGTCGATGCCCTCCTCGTCGTTCCAGCTGTGGCTCTGCTCCCAGATGTTGTGCCTGGTGACGAAGTACCTGCGCGTCGCCTCGTTGACCGTGGTCTGTGGGTCGTAGCTCAGGTAGTTGGTCTCGAAAAAGCCAATCTGATCGGAGATGGCGCCGGAGTACTCCATCGGCTGGTAGTCGTGCTCCTCCTCATCGATCTTCCAAAACGAGTTGCGCACGAAGTACATCGTGGACACGCACTCCATCGCGTCGTTGCCGAACAGCCAGCAACCCGGGATCTCCATGTCGAAGTACTCGTAGTACACCGTCTCCGGAGTGGCCACGAACGCGTTGGTGATGTCGAAGTAGCCCTTCTCCAACTCGCTGCCGTCCTCGTTCCACACGATATCGAAGTAGGGAGCCTTGTCGTCCGGCACGCAACGATCCGCGGGATCGGACGCGAACTCGAGGTCGGGCGTGCACTCGTCCTGGACGTAATAGGAGGTGGGATTGGTCGCCACGAACTGCACGTCGAAATCGTATCCGGGAGAGAGGTTCTGCGACCAGTCGACGCGCATGTACTCGCGCTCCCACCAGGGACGATCCACCGCGTTTTCGGAAACGACGTTGTAGCTCTCGCCGGTCACCGAGTTGTAGTCGCGCTGGATGTCGAAGTGCTTCTCGATGCGGTACGTGGCCACGACCGCGTAGGTCGAGAAGTCGTCGTCCCGCGGCTGGGAATAGGTCTCGGCGTCGACCACCAGCTCGTTGGTGCGGCGCACGTACAGGAATTTCTCCTGAATGTCGAACCGCACGCGCGCCGGCTCCGAGTACCAGCCGACCACGGACGGGATGTAGAACCCCTGCAGCATCCCGCCCGGGACGTCCACCACCTTCTGGTGGAAGTACCACTCGCCCTCGAGCATGGCCTTCTTGATCACGTTGGGCTGAACCCGGTTGATCGGATCCCGCTCCTCAGCGCATCCCGTCACCGCTGCGGCGGCCAACAGACCGACGAGCAGCACCATTCCGAATCGCCAGTTCCTCATCGAGTACCGTCCTTCCTTTTTCTCTTCATCGCCCCGACAGGGCGCATCTTCCAGATTCTCGCATGGCATCGTCGCCATTTTTTTCGAAAGCTCCGGAATAAGACCTCGCTATCACGCGTTTTCCTTCGTGAAAAGCAAACGGCATCCAATCGTAAAATGCCGGTCTTGTCAACCGAGCATGAATATGGATGTCTTTATAGAGCAACCGGCGCTGAGCGCTGGTTGCTCGACACACCAACACCTAATTGAAGGCAAGATCCCTGCCACGAGCTCACGAATTGGTTTTCTACCGGCCGCTGCGTATGAAAATGCAAGCATTGCGGCGCCTGCTCCCCTGCCAAAGGCCCCTTCCAGCTCGCGCCGAGCTTCGGCCCGGGCCTGGGCTCGGTGGTCTCGGTGCCCCGAGTCCCCAACTCGGTTGATGGACCGCCCTCTACGTGCTAGGCGTAGATCCGGCTCCAGAGGCGCCGTCCAGATGTGCATGCGAACAGCCGTTCTCGCCCTCGCGCTCCTTTTGCCGCTCTCGGCCGCGGCCGAGGACGGCGGTCCGGACGTGACCATGCCGCTGGTGGAAAAGACGCTGCGATTCCTGCGCGACACGGCCCTCTCTCCCCCCTCTGACGCCGCTTTGCTGCGCGCCGGGGCGCTGCGGATCTGCGGCGAAGACCTCTCGGCTCCGGGCTGCGACGCCCCGGGGCTCGTAGAGCCGGCGGCCGGGGCCTCTGGACCCGACGCGGCCCGCGCCTGGCGCCGCGTGCTGGAATCGGCCCTGGCCGGAGCCATCCTCGAGGGAGACGGGGATTTCGACAAGACCGCGTTTCAACGCTACGTCATGGACGCGATGGTGGAGGCGCTGGAAGACCCGGCCAGCTTCTACGTCCTGCCCTCTGTCTACCGCGAAATCGCCTCGATCTCTTCCGATTTCGAGGGCTTCGGCTTTCGCGTGGGTTACGCCAAGGACTGCCTGCGCGCCGTCGCCGTGCACGCTGGATCGCCCGCGGCCGAGGCCGGGCTGCTGCACGGAGAGCGCATCACCGCCGTCAACGGGAAGCCGGTCACCGGCTACCACCGCCCGATCGCCCTGGCCGCGATCTGGGGCGCCGAGGGCGACGAGATAAGGCTGACCCTGCAGCGCGAGGGCGGCGGCTCGCGGGAGCTGACCCTGCGCTACCGCCCCTGGAGCTTCGAGCCTTACTCGGTACGGTACTCGGGCGACGCGCTGGTGCTGCGCGTCCGCTACTTCGGCGAGGGGCTGGCCGACGCGCTGCGACGCGAGCTGAGCGGGCCCTGCGCCTGCCGCGCGATCGTGCTCGATCTGCGCGACGCATCCGCCGGAGACGGCGACGAGATGGCGGCGCTGGCCGACCTGCTGCTGGCCGAGCAGCCGCTCGGCTCCAAGGAGCTGCGGGACGAGATCGGCCGCCGCGCCTGGGCCGCCGCGGACGGCACGCCCTGCGAGCGCACCGACCTCCCGCTGCTCGCGGTGGTCAACTCCGGGACCACCGGCCTGTCCGAGGTGCTGGCCGCCGGCCTGCGCGAGGCCGACCGGGCTCTGCTGCTGGGCGCGCGAACCGCCGGCCTGGATACGCTGGAGACGCTGCGGCCCTTCCCGGACGGCTCGGCCGTGCAGGTCACCTCGACTCGGCTGCTCGGACCGGGACGCTCGGATCTGAGCGAAGGCGTCGAACCGCACGTCGCGACCGCCCGCGCCGCGGTGGTGGAGCTGGCCCTGGAGATCGTCTCGAGCTGCGCCGGATCGTCGCTCGAGGATCTGCTGGCGTCCGCTCGCGAGGCGCTCGCCGAGCGGTGACCAGGCTCGGCGCCATAGCGTGCTCGCTCGTGCTGCTCGTCCCCTACCGGCTGGTCGCGGCCGACGAGGAGTTGCCGGACGGCGGCCCGGACGACGCGGGAGCCGCCTTGGATCCGGCGCTGCGCTGGCTGGAGAGCGCCCGCGAGTGCCTGGACGGCGCCTTCAGCTTCGAGGCGGACTTCACCCAGGAGCTGATCCACCCGCTCGGCAATCCGACAGGGCCGATGCGGGGCCGGGTCCAGCTTCGCCGCGGAGACCGCCTGCGCCTCGACTACCGGAAGCCGCGCCGCCGGCTGGTCGTCTCGGACGGCGAGATCGTGCGCGCCTGGGATCCCGAGAACCGCACCGTGATCGAGACGCGTTCGGCGCGCAGCCCGATCCACGCGGCGTTCCGCTTTGCGCTGGCGGCCGGCGGCAGCGACGATTTCACCGCGCGGCTGCTGGGCGGCCCCGGCGACCCCGCGCGCGGAGGGCCCGCGGTGCTGGAGCTGATCCCGCTGCGCGAGAGCCCACTGGTGGAGCGCGTGCTGGTCACTCTGGTCCCCGACTGTCCACCTGTGCGCAGGGTGGTCCTGATCGACCGGGCCGGCTGCGCGGTGCGGATCACCTTCTTCGAAGCGAGACTCGACGCCGGTATCGGTCACCGCCGCTTCGTCTTCGAGCCGCCGCCCGGCGCGAGGGTGGTCCGCCCCTAGAGGATTGGCGAGACACCAGCTTGATCGGCGCGGTGAGAGGGGTGTACCTTTGTTCAGCAAAGCAGATCGCCGCGCGGTTTCCCCGAGAGCGAAACGGGACGAAAGACGGTTTCATGGAGAGCAACGACCTGATCATCATAAACGTGGATTTCGGCGAGACGCGCGTGGCGCTGATCGAGGACGGCATCATCGTCGAATTGCTGATGGAGCGCCGCGACCACCGCTCGCTGGTAGGCAACGTCTACCGCGGCCGCGTGATCCGCGTGCTGCCCGGCATGCAGGCCGCCTTCGTCGACGTGGGCCTCGACCGCCACGCGTTCATCCACGTCTCGGACATGGTCTCGCCCGAAGACCTCGATCCGCTCGAAAACGGCGAGGGCGGAGACCAGCGCGCCAGGAAGGTCACGCGCCGCACCCCGATCCGCGAGATAGTCAAGGAGGGCGAGTCGATCGTGGTGCAGATCTCGAAAGATCCGATCGGCACCAAGGGCTCGCGCGCCACCGCCGACGTCAGCCTGGCCGGTCGGCACCTCGTCTACATGCCGTTCTCCGACCGCGGCGGGATCAGCCGCCGTATCGAAAACGACCGGGAGCGGGCGCGCCTGCGCAAGATCCTGACCAAGGTCGCCCCGGATCGCGGCGCGCTGATCGCCCGCACCGCGGCCGAAGGAGCCGGCGCCGACGAGCTGGCCGCGGACGCGGGCTGGCTGGTGGACACCTGGGAGGAGATCCGTGCCCGCCACAAGCGCGGCTCCAAGCCGGCGCTGCTGCGCGCCGAGCTCGATCTCCCGCTGCGGGCCGCCCGCGACTCCTTGCGGGACAATACCTCCAAGCTGGTCGTGGACGACGCCTCCACCGCCGAGCGGCTGCGCTCCTTCGTCGACCGCCTGATCCCGAGCAAGCTGGACGCGATCGATCTCTACGAGGGAAGCGAGCCGATCTTCGACGCGTTCGGGATCGAGGCCGAGATCCGGCGAGCGCTGGAGCGCGTGGTCGAGTTGCCGTCGGGCGGATCGCTGGTGATCGACCAGGGCGAGGCGCTGACCGCGATCGACGTCAACACCGGCAAGTTCGTGGGCAAGGGCTCGCGCGACCAGGAGGAGACGATCCTGCGCACCAACCTCGAGGCGGTCGACGAGATCGCCTACCAGGTGCGCTTCCGCAACATCGGCGGTCTGATCGTGCTCGACCTGATCGACATGGACCGCTCCGCTAGCCGGCGCAAGGTGATGAAGCGCCTCGAGGAGAAGCTCGAGCACGACCGCGCCAAGACTTCGGTGATGCAGATTTCCCACTTCGGCCTGGTGGAGATGACGCGGGAGCGGACGCGGGAGAGCCTGGGGCGGAGGCTGCACGAGCCGTGCGCCTACTGTGACGGCACCGGCCACACCCTCTCGCGGGTGACCATTGCCAACGAGGTCATGCGCGAGGTGCTGCGGCGTCACGACGAGCTGGGCGGCTCCGCTGTGGAGGTGCGGCTCAACCCGGCGGTGCTGGAGGTATTCCGCGGCGAGGCCAAGGCGCCGCTGAAAGAGCTACAAAAAAGAATCGGCAAGCAGGTGGTGCTCACGGCCGACCGGAGCATGCACCTCGAGGCGTACCACGTCCGAGCCCGCAAGACCAAGGCGGGCGGGGAGGGATCATGACCGAATCGGGCAGAAGCGAACAGAGAATCACGATCAACAAGGAATTCGAGTCTTTCGACGCCTTCATCAACGAGTACGTGACCAACCTCTCGCGCAGCGGGGCGTTCGTTCGCTCCAAGAACCCGCTGCCGGTCGGCACCTCGGTCGACCTGAGGTTCACCGTGATCACCGACGACATCGAGACGATCGAGGGCCGCGGCGAGGTGGTGAGAGTGGAGGAGGACCCGCCCGGGATGGGCGTGGTCTTCACCCGGCTGACCGGCTACAGCAAGGAGCTGATCGAGCGGATGCTGACCAGGTCCGTCAAGCTCTGAGAGGTTGACTCGGCACTAGTAGCACGTCCACGCTTCAAGATCGGGCGCAGGACGTATATCAGCTATCGGGCTGGACGGAGAACGTCATCGACTTCATCGACCGGATGGAGAACACGGACGACTTCGTTCGAGGTATCGAGGCGACGGAGCCGGACGAGTAATGGCGTGCGACTGGTGTGAGAAGAACAAGGTTCTCGAACGAATCGAGGACGACTTGTTCCTCTGTGACGACTGTCGTGACCGTTGGGGTCGGATGGAGTTCTACGGTTCGCGCACCGAACCGTAACCTTTTTACTTATTCATCGCGTAGTGTCTAACGTAATGGACATAAGGCACTGCCCGAGTTGCGGCTCGGACTCAAT
>JAWOBP010000216.1:0-9910 GCA_046484285.1 Polyangia bacterium | reverse complement strand
TTACTCTTGACATGGTCGGTCCATATCAGTGCCTCGTCAACCCCACAATGCCGGGTCGGGCCGGCCCTCATCGACGATCCCTGCGTCACTCCTCCTCGAATTGGCACCGCCAGTCCTTCGTCGTCGTTCCTTGGCCTCGCCGATGATCTCTCGCCCCGTACCCGAAATCGTCGGGTTGACGAGGCACTAGGAAAACCGCAGCTTGCGCACCGCCGCGACGAACGGCAGGGTCCCGCCCGTGCTCATCAATCTCTGGCGAGCGCCTTTTCCAGCTGGTCCGCGCGCTTCTCGAGCTCGGCGGGGGGCGGGGCGGAGTCGCTGCTGCAGGCGATGCCGAGCACCCGCTTTCCGGACGAGCGGATCGCGAGCCGCCGCTGCTCCGTCTCGGCGCTCTTGACCGTCTTCCAGGCCGCCTCGACCGCCGTCTCGTCGTCCAGCTTCTCCGTGGCGAAGGCCGTCCACTCGATTTCGTCCTCGGCGTAGCGCACAGTGTAGCCTCCGCCCAGCCCCTCGATTCCCATCAGGTCGCCGGGATGCCAGGCGCCGCTGCGCGCGAGGCGATGCTCGTCCGGGAAGGTTTCCAGCGTCTCGGGCGGGTCGGTCGTACCCTCGATTTTTTCATCGATCGCGGCGGCCAGCTCGGGCAGCACCTGCTCGCCCGCGGCCGCGATCGACTCGGGGGTCGCGTCGGGCGACTCGTCCAGGAGCGTCAGGTGAGCCAGGTAGCGGTCCTTCCAGAGCACCAGGTCGCCGCTGCCGAGGATTCCGCGATCCCGCATCGCCTCGGGTAGGCCTTCTCCGGCGTCGGAGGGGTCGACGCGGCTGGCCAGGAAGCGGGCCGTGCGGCCGAAGGCGCCCCGCGGCGAGCCCATGTCGTAGATTTCGACGGTGACTGTCACGCCCTCGAGCGAGGGAGAGCCGTAGTCGGCCGTCACCATCTTTTCCAGCCCGAACCGGACGTAGATTTCGGCACCGCCGTTGATCAGATCGTACAGGTTTTCGGGGCCGAAGTACCTGGGTGGCGAGGCGATGGACCACTCGCCCACCTCGCGCGGCAGCTTTTCGCCCGGCCCCTCGAAGACCATCTCTTCGGGCTCGTCCGGCTCGTCCGCCGACCGGTTCTCCTCGGCGGCCGCGGGCGGCCGGCTCTCGGAGGCCTGCGCGGCGGGACGTTCCCGATCCGAGGAGCAGGCAGCCGCGAGCGCGGCCAGAGTCAGAATCATCGTTTTTCTTTTTGCGCTTGCGATTCTCATGGTGTTTTCGACCTCGTGTTCTGGTCTGCAAATTTTGCGCACCGGAGAAAACCCTGCGTGGCTGACCCGGTCTCCGGAGCCCGACCGGGGTCGCCGTTCAGTTGCTTTATAACTCACAAAACGGGGTATGTGCACGCGTTGGACGCTTTTGTTGCCTGCAAATGGACGCGCGGGCCCGCTTTTTGTATTGTGCGATGCTTCGTGGTCGAGGTTGGAGATCATTTCGGTACGAATATTGCTATTACAATTGGAGAGGCAATGTAATGAGCGGGAAAGGCCAACGTGGATTCACTTTGATCGAGCTGATGGTGGTGATGGTGATCATCGCGGTCTTCGCGGCGCTGGTCGCCCCCCAGATCGGCGAGGTCAGCCGCCGCGGAAAGCTGACCGACCTGACCAACATGGTGCAGCAGTCGGCGGCCCGGGTGCGCACCTACGCGCTGCAGACGCGGAGGGCTTCGGTGCTCGAGGTCTCCGACGGCCGCGTCTGGGTGAACGTGCTGGAGGGCTCGGATTGCTGGTCCGGGCTGCGGCTGGAGAACCGCTGCATGCACAACTACGGCAAGCAGGCCACCCAGGATCAGGACAACCGTTTCGACATGACTTCCGAGGAATACGTCGAGGCCGGCGCCTATCTGTGCAACGTCGATGTGGCGTACATGGCGACCGGCACCTGCCAGCTGACCACGGATATCGCGCCCAGCACTTCGTTCGCGCTCTGTTACACCGGTGATGGCGAGCTGTTCTACCGCGCCGGCTCGGACGCGACGACCTGCTCGGGTCCGGACGTGGACTACGCCGCCGACGATCCGGAGCATTCCGGGGGATCGCTGGCCGGGCGCGGCAGCTGGAAGCGCGCCTGCACGATCCAGGGAGGCGACCAGGACGGCCTGAGCGGCGCATTGCTGTACTTCAACCGCTTCGAGTCGCCGCCCAGCTCGTGCGAGGCCGACGACGCCCTCGACGTTTTACGCGGAGTCCACGTGCCGCAGGGAGGCTCGCCTTACAGCAGGGTGGAGACATGAGGCGACGAAACGACCGGTCGCAAGGGTTCACGCTGATCGAGGTGATGATCTCGCTTTTGGTGTTCATGGTGGCGCTGATGGGGCTGGTGGCTTTGCAGCGTGCCTCGATCGCGGGGACGAACAAGGGCAGGGAGCAGACCGCGGCGATCAATCTGGCGCGGTTCACGATGACCTGGCTCGAGAACGAGGCGACCTCCTGGCCGTTGAGCGAGCCGCTGCCGCCGGCCGCGGATTTTCCGATGCTGGCCCAGGCGATCGACAACGAGGGGCAGTGGAATCTGCTCGCCGACGGGAACACCGCCGCCCCGGCGGATTTCCGGCTCGACGCGTACCTGGAGCACAGCTACCGGGATTTCTACGCGACGCAGGACACGGCGCCGTACTGCGTTCACTACATGGTGCGCGGGATCGGCCCCAACGACGAGCTTTTGCGGATCCGGGTCCGCGTCGTGTGGCCCAAGTGGAAACAGTACGTAATCGAGGCCGACGAGAGCCCCGGCACCTGGGACAACTGCGCCTGGCCGGGATGGAACGATCCGACGACGCTGGAGTCGCGCGTCAGGTACTCGGAAGTGGTCGAGGTCAGCGGGATCGCGACCCGCGAGACCACGGGACAGCTCGTGCAGTGAGACCGGAGGAGAGATGAAACGCTCACGGCGAGGATTCACCTTGATGGAGATGATGATCGCGCTGATGCTCGGCGCGGTGATCATTACTCCGCTTTATATCATCACGCGCGGCATGTCCCAGGAGACGACCAAGCGGCAGATGGAGACCGAGGCGATCCAGCGCGCGCGGCTGGGGCTCGAGGTGCTGACCAGGGATCTCCAGCGCGCCGGGATGATGGTTTCACCCAACCCCGAAAAAGACGTCGAATCGATTGTGCAGGACGGCCAGCACGCCTACTATCGCCGCGCGGTCGTGCATCTCAACCGCGGCGGCTCCAGCTCGTTCGATTCGCTGCTGATCTCCGGCAACCTGGTCGGCGCCGAGACGTACACCGGGATCGTGGCCCCGGGCGGCAATCCCCAGCAGATCGAGATAAACGAGCTTTTCGACCACGAGGACGATTGCTTCGAGGAGTTCGGGTCCGGCTACGCCTACGCCCACATGACCACCTCCACCGGGCAGACGCTGGATGCCAAGCTGGCCTCCGCGCAGTGCTCGGGCGAAGGTGTCGGCACCCAGTGCCGCTGCACGATCACGGTCGAGCCCGGGGAGCTGATCCTGGACGGCCCGGGGGGCTTCGCCTCGGGTCAGCAGATCTTCCTGCAGGCCAACCAGACCGCGTTCTACCGGGTGGAGACGATCACCCGCGACACCGGCTCCTGCACGCGGATGCACCACAACCTGATGCGTTACTTCGTGGACTACGACGCCGACTCGCCAAACGCCCTGGGCGGACAGAACTGTACCCAGGGGAACATCACCGGCGCGATGATCGACCAGGGATCGGCCAAGCTGCTGGCCGAGTACGTGGAGAACTTCCAGGTCTGGTTCCGCACGGTGCGGCCGGGGGACTCGGTGAGCATCAGGCCCAACTACCACCGGATCGGCCAGATGGCCGACCTGGCCGGTTTCGCGCCTCCGTGCAACAGCATTCCCGTCTTCCAGGACGCTCCGGGTTGCGCAAATCCGGGCGCCAACGACCTGGCCTGCGTGGTCACCGACAGCGAGTACGGAGCGGAGCACGTCCGCTCGGCGATGGTGAGACTGGCGGTGCGTACCGAGCGCACCGATCCGCAAATGGAGTTCGCCGCCGAGAATCTCGACGCCGGCGTGGTCCGTTTCAACGTGGCCGAGCCGCCGGATCCGAGCAGCTACTGCTTCGAGCCGGGCGTGTTCAAGGTGCGAACGCTCAACACCGAGGTGGCGATGCCCAACCTGGCGGCCAAGGTGGCGTCGTTCCAGGACGTGCCGGTTTCGCACTGACGAGGAGGGATCGAGATGCAACAGGAGTACCGCAGGAGATGCCGGAGGCTCGAAGACGAGCAATGCGGCACCGTGCTGCTGACCGTGGTGCTGCTGATCGTCATGTTCACCGGGCTGGGGCTGCTCGCGATGCGTCACACGCGGCTGGAGCTGCGCTCGACCGGGGCCTACCTGGACGCCACGCAGGCCGGAGAGCTGGCCGAGGGAGCGTTGGCGGTCGTCTCCACCGACCTGCGGCTCTCGTCCGACTACTACGAGTTCATGTTCACCAACACCGATGCGGACGCCGGCGTGCTGGGGCTCGACGAGACGTACACGATACCGCTCAGCTCGCTGATCCAGGAAGAGCACGACGGCGGGCCGGTCTCGGACGGCACGATTCCATTTTTGAACGGCAACCTGGCGAGCAATGCCGAGCTCGGCCAGATGTATGGTGCCTCGGCGGATACCGAGGTGACTCACAATGCGCCGGCGCTGGCGCCGTGCCCTCCGGGGTACTCGTGTGACGACGAGCAGAATTATGCCTGGTACTACTTCACCATCGATTCCACCGCGCGCTACGGGCCGCCGGAAACGCCGGCTCATCCGCTCTACGAGAGCGGACGGGCCCGCGGTCGCGGAAGGGTGATGGTGGGGCCGATATCGGCGTACGGTAAATGAGGGGACGGGGAAGACACATGAGACATACAAGACTGACAGCGGCTTTGATGGCGGGTTTGGCGGCCGTGCTGCTCTCTTCCGCCGCGTCGGCCCAGGTCACGGGTGAGCTGGTCAACCCCAACGTGATGCTGGTGATCGATTCGTCGGGCAGCATGGACTGGCTGTCCGATCACGGCGATGATGCAAGCGTCGCGTGGCGCGAGTCCGCCGCGGCCTGCGAGATGCAGGATCCCAACCAGCGGACCGCCTGGCAGAAGCTGCTCGACGTCATGCTCGGCGTCGTGCCTTCGGACGAGTACCACTGCATGATCGAGGAGCCGCCGATTCGGCCGGCGCTGCGGTCGGACACCGTCGGCGGCGACGTGCTGGAGAACATCAGCGAGTTCAGGGATTCGCCCCGCTCCCACTTCCGCGCCGTGGCCTGCGCTTCCGAGGACTGGAACAGCGACTACCAGCAGTGCATCGGCGGCACGCTCGATCCCACGGAGGGAGCGCCCCACGCTTATGGCAAGGATGACATCTGGTGCCGGGACGCCGACTGGGACGCAACCAACGAAATCTGCTACGACCTGCATCCTCTCGCCCACTCGCGGCGCACCAACGGAATTCTGGAGCGCTACAGCTCGCTGGTGCGCTTCGGGTTGGCGACCTACGACAACATGCCCGCCCCGGCCGCCGAGGGGCTGCTAGAGCTTCCCGACCGGCACGACGGCCTCTGGAACTACGGGCCGAGCCGCAAGTGGCGCTGCAAGGAGTGGTACTACGGCGAGCAGGGCTCGGACCTGAGCGGCTACCCGGCCTGCACCTGGAACGCCGGGATACGGGGCAACGACGCCGACGCCGTGGGAAGGATGGTGCCGATCAGCAGCGACATGGCGTCGACGAACCACGCCGTGCGCCACGTGCTGGAGACCACCGAGCCGCTCTACTGCTCGCCGATGGGATCGATGCTGGACGACATAGGGTATTATTTCGATCGGCACCCGGACGTGCAGGCGGCCGGCGAGGGGGGCAACGACCGCTACTTCTGGTGCCGCCCCAAGCTGGTGATCTTCATCAGCGACGGCCAGCCCACGCCGGGCTTCGAGTTTCCGCAGGACTACTGCGACCTGGGCGGCGAGGCGCCGCCGGATCCGGCGGAGACGGTTTCGCCGAGCACGATCTACCGCTGCCCCTGGAACTCCTCGAAGCGCGAGGCAGAGGAGCTGTTCGGCCTGATCGATCCGGCCGAGGCCGACCCGGTCTTGCTGGTGGTGATCGGTTTCAACGTGCCCGAGGTGGACTGCGGCACGGATCCGGACGATTGCGTCCAGGTCCACACGGACGGCACGCTGCACTCGCCGAAGACCTTCCTCGACGAGCTGGCTTACGCCGGTTGGCCCGACGTGGCCAACGTGGAGTCGCCGCCCTGGCGCGCTCCGTACCCGGACGACTTCTCGGTCGGCGACGATTCCGAGGACAACTGCCCGACGTCCGTCTGCGGCAGCGGCGGCGCCCTGTTCGTGGAGACGCCCGAGCAGCTTTCGGCCGTGCTCGACATGGTGATCGGCTCGCTGACCACCTCGGTCGTGACCCGCACCGAGGTCGCGACCACGGACCAGACCAGCGAGGCGTTGAACCTGACCGCCTACGCCGACAAGCAGGTGGCGCAGTACGAGTTCAACTCGGCGTACGAGACCTCGGCCGGGCTGCCCTGGAAGGGCTACCTCTACCGCCAGGGCTTCGAGTGCGACGACGGCAGCGGCGGAGGCGCGGTCTCCGATCCCGATCCGCTGCACGAATGGCTCGACGTCCAGGCCACCCGGACGATCTACACCGCGCCGCCGGACGGGCTGCCTCTGCCCGACGACTACCCGGCGAGCATCAAGGCCCAGCCGCAGGGCCTGGAGAACGTGCTGACGCGGATCGAGGACGCCACGGCTCTGGACGACTGCGATTTCGGCGGACCGGTGCTGCCCGAGACCGAACCCGATCCCTACGCGCTTTGCAGCACCTCGAACGATGTGCAAGCCGAGGTGACCAGGCATCTCTACGGCGAGACCGGGTCCGAGCGCCGCCACCACCGCCTGGCCGACATCTACAACTCCACGCCGACGATTCTCGGCCCGCCGATGGAGCGACTGCTGACCCAGTCCTACCAGGCCTACAAGTCGGCGGAGCTGCCCGGCGAGTCCGACAAGCGGATGGTCGAGCGAACGCCGCACCTGTTCGTGGGGACCAACGACGGAGTGCTGCACGCGATCGACGTCTGGGCCGAATCCGCGGGGGACACGGTCGAGACCTGGGGTTACGTCCCGACGGCCCTGCTCGATTCGATTCGCGAGCAGTATCCAATCTCGTGGAAGATGAACACGGACGGGATGGGCAACTACACCTCGTACACGGTCGAGACCGGGGGACAGTACCAGCACATCTTCGGAGTGGACGGATCGCCGTTGACCGCGGACGCGCGGCTGTACCGCAAGGCGGGAATGAACCCCGAAGAAGAGGTCGAGCTGTGGCGATCGGTCGTGCTCGGCAGCCTGGGGCAGGGCGGTCGCGGCTACTACGCGCTCGACGTGACCAACCCCAGCCGGGAGCCCACCTTCCGCTGGGAGATCTCGCCGGACAGCGCGGCCAACAACCCGCCCGGCCCGCCGGACGACCCCGAGGATCCGACGGCCGATCCTGGCGAGCCGCAGACCTTCGACGGGATGGGCATCCCGGTCTCCAGGCCGGCGCTGGCCTACACCTTCATCGAGACCACGATTCCGGGCGAGGGCAGCACCGCCTCCGACTACGAGGTGGCGACCGCGATCCTGCCCGGCGGGTACTGGAACGACGGCAGCCACGGGGCGGAGACCTCGACCGGGGTCTACATCGTGAGGCTGGCCGACGGGAAGCTGATCCGCCACCTGGACCCGACGAACGCCGACGATATCTGTCCCGATCCCGAGGCACCCTCGGTTCCGGTCCACGATCCGATGACCGCCCAGCTGGTGGGCGAGCCGGCCGTGCCGCAGCGCGCCGGCGCGACGCTGATCGCCAAGGAGGCATACCTGGGAGACGACCGGGGTCGGCTGTGGCGAGTCGATCTGTCGGGCAAGGATCCGCGAGAGGACTGGTGCATCGAGATGTACTTCGACACCTTGCTGACCACCCATTTTCCGTACAAGGACTGCATCGAGAACGAGTGCACCCAGACCCCCGAGGAGTACTCGGCCGACGACTGCTACGCAGTGGACTGCTGCACGGGCATCGACGGCTACTGCCAGGACGAGGACTACCCGTTCCCCAGGATTCCGATCGTGACCGCGCCCACGGTCACCCAGGATCGCGATCGCAACAACGTCATCATCTTCGGCACCGGCCAGATCGACGGGCTGGATGTGCTGGACCACCACCGCATCTTCTCGATCACCGATCGGATCAGGTACGACGTGAGCGGACAGCGCAGCTACCACGAGGAGCCGGAGATCAACTGGTGGCTCGGCGAGGAGATGCCCACCGACACCATGTCGGCCGACGGCGGAGTGGAGGTGGACGAGCAGGAGCAGGAGATGCTCGACACCCACGTCTGGTTCGCCGACGACGGCAGCCCGGACTTCGAGTTCTTCAACCTGGGCGAGAAGCTGCTGGGCAGCGTGGTGGTCTTTGCCCAGGCCGCCTACTTCGCGACCTTCGTGCCCACGGATCCGGACTCGCTCAACGCCTGCGAGTCGGGCGGATCGCGCATCTGGGGCGTGCACTACGCCGATCGCGACGGCGACAACGGCGGCTGGGAGAGCGGGATCACCGAGAACGACTTCGGCAAGATGGGCTCCGGCGGAGGAGACGCCGGCGTCGACGGAGGCAGCGGCGGGGGATACGCGCCCTTCGTGGAGTATCCCGGGGAGCTGATCTCCGGGGTGCGGGTGGTGCGCCGGCCGGCCTGCACCGGCGAGCCGACCTTCCAGCTGGTCGCCCAGCGGGTCAACGAGACTCCGGGCAGCCACACCTCTCCGCCTCCGGGACAGCCGAAGGTGCAGTCGATCAGTATTCCGATCGAGCAGGGATCGATCGGGTTCACCACCGTCTACATCGACTCCTGGTCGCTGGTGTTCGACTGATGCGTTGTCCACCGGCCCGGATCGCGCTCGCGGCGCTGCTGGCCGCGGCCTGCACCGACGACCGCGCCGAGCCCGAAGGCTCTTCCGGGAAGGCCGGCGCCGCCGACGCCGACGCCTCCGCGGCTCCCGGGGGCCGGGCGGACGAAGCCGAGCGCGGGGCGAAGAGCGAAAAGGTCGAGGTGATCTCGATGGCGGACGGCCGCCACGCGGTGTTCGGGCTGAGCCTGCCGCGCGGGATGAAGCCGGTGCCCGGGCCCAACCGGGTCTACCGCTTCGAGAGCACGCACCGGCTGGAGAGCGTCAAGAGATACCTGATGGGGCAGGTGGAGACCGCCTACCTGAAGGACGAGCCGAGCGGCTACCTGGTCCGCCACGCGCAGGTGCTGGAGCCGGCCGGAGAGGTCTCGCCCGAGCAGCGGCTGGCGATCCGCATCTTCCGCGGCAGGAGGGGAGGGGCGACTGTCGACGTCTGGGTCGAGAGCGGCCCCGGAGCCTCGCCGGCCCGCCGCGCAAAGCGACCGGCGGCGCGGGGAGCCGCCGCGGGCTCGAGGAGCGAGCCGGTCCGGATCGAGCCGGGAAGCGCCGAGGCCCGCCGCAGGCAGCAGAGCAAGCGGGAGACCTTCGAGTTGCTACAGAAGATGCAGCGCGGAGAAGAGATAGACGCCGGATCCGCGAGCAACCCGCTGTTCCACTAGTAGCACGTCAGGCCTCCAAGATCGGGTAGAGCCTCCGCAGCTTGACCCGTGCGTCTACAAACTGAAGACCCTGAAGCGCGGCGGGGGTAGATAATCAGTTGATTGGAAAGTTCCGTTCCCGGCGGTTTTTCGCGCAGGGGTCCAACTTTTTTGCAACCGATCGGGGCCAGCGTCCGATGTAAGGTGCATGGGACATCCAATCAGAATCTATCAGCCGGGGATCGTCTACTCGATGGTCTCCAACATCGTCGACCGCC
>JAWOBP010000004.1:0-20091 GCA_046484285.1 Polyangia bacterium | reverse complement strand
ATCACGCGCTTGTGGATCCCCATCAGCTTGCGGTGGATCTTCTCGGCGAACGGCACGGTGTCGGTGACGCGCGGCAGCACTGTGGTGTGGATGGCGTACTCGGCCGCCGTAAAACGAGACTCGAGCGCCCGGCGCCGCCGTCTCGGCCGGGGCCTGAGCGCGCTCGCTTTCCTCAGGTAGGGGACCATCTTCTGAGACGGAGGCGTGCTCCATCCCTCGCGCAGCAGGTCGTCGGTCGACATCGACAGCGCCTCTATCCAGCTCAGCGCTTGCGCCGGCTTGTTCTTGCGCGGCTTGCCCGCCGTGGGCTTGTGCTCGAGAGCTTCGTACTCTCCCTCGGGGCGCAAGCAGGCCAGGTTGACCACGTCGTGACCCAGTCTTTCTTCGGTTCTGTCCGCCGGCAAACAGTTCAGCTCCGCGTTCTCGTCGCCGACCACGCGAGCTCGTACCCACGACTCGGAGCGTCCGAAGTAGTTGATTTCCCTGAGCAGCCCGTCCAAATCCTCTCTGATCTCCGCCGGCACTTCTGTCCCGAACGCGGCCACCAGTCGCTGTTTGCGGTCTACAGTGACGAACGAATCGAATACCTTCTGCTTCTTCGTGGGATCCTTCTTGTTACTGCTCAGGTACGAGCGCGTGTGGGAGGCCGTGGCCGGCGGCAACCGGAAACCCACTGGCTTCTCGAGCGCCTTCACCACAGCGGCGAGCCGCTCGTCGCTCCAGCCGGGACGTCGGCGTCGACCCACGTCGATGAGCGCCCGCGCGAGGCGGTACGGCGACGGCGGCCACTCGACGATGCCCTCGTTCACGTTGTGGCCCCAGGGCGTCGCGTGATAGCGCCCCGCCGGGAACCCGAACTCGATGACGAGCATGTCCTACTCCTCGTTCTTGTCGCTACTTTTGCTCACCGTCTCGGTCGTGATCTCTGTCACCGGCGGAGAGGCAAACATCTCCTCGGTCGCCCGGATCTTCTTCTGGGTGTTCTCGAGAAGCGCCCCGGTCGGAGGAACCTCGAATCCCTCGGGCTCGGTGACTTCGATCTCGGCTGCGAGCTCGAGGTCGCACGCAGTGCGCAGTCGCAGCCCGCTTTCGAGGAAACGGCGCACCTTGAAAAGCGCGAGGCCGACGAGCATCTCGAAGGCGTCGTCGCCGAGCTCGTAGCTGCGCAGGAGTCCGAGATCGAGGTTGAAGAACGCCTTGATGCTATCGGCTGTGTACTCCACGCGCTGGTAGGGTACGTTGCTGTAGACGTCCTTGTCGTAGTCCTTGGCGCGCACCTTGCCCGTCGGGTCGATCGGGTTGTTCTTCACGCCGCCCGACACGACCTCGCGCACGCCCCGCGCCTCGATGAACCCGGAGATGGCGCGCGCCATCCTCATCCGCCCGTCCTCGAGGTTCGCCATGAAGGCACCGTGCAGCAGCGAGTTGACATCGTACCTGAAGAACGCGCGGGCGACCCTCCGCCAGTCGATCGGCTTGCCCTTGGCGTAGGACGCTTTCTCCTTGAACTGCTCCTGGAAGCTCTCGTCGGAGATGATGAACGGGGAGTTCACCCGGTGGGCCTCGATGAGCGAGTTCGTCTTGGCGTCGCTGGCGCCCGACATCTGCACGCGCACGTAGGACAGCCCCTCGAGCTCGGGGATGATCTCGCTGTCCGGGCCGATGATGGCCTCCTCGAGCCGGTTGGCGACCGACTGGGCCGACTCGACGAGCAGCATCGAGGTGCCGTCGGCGAGCTGGTAGGTGGCGGCGCCCAGGTCGGCGAAGCCGGTCGGCTGGAAGCGCTCGCCCTGAACCGGCGAGAGAGGCGCCTCGACGAGCAGACGTTTGTCCTCTTTGAGTTTCTCGAACATGCTGTTGTCTCCTTTTCTTCTTTCAGTTGTCTTCAACCCTCCTCGGGTTGTTCTTTCTCTTCGAGCACCAGCGACTCGAGCAACCACTGATCGCGCGTCGGAATGAGCAGCGCCGCGAGCTGACGTCGCGCGTCGATCCAATCGTCGGCCTCCACCGGCAGCGGCTTCAGGTTGCTCACCCGCAGCCGCTTGTGAGCTAGGGCGACCGTTTCGCTGGCTCTGCCCGCGCGCAAAAGGCTCGGGATGCGCGGCTCCCACACGAGCCTCTTCCCGCGCACCTTTCGGGGCGAGAGCGCGAGCTTCATGGCGGCAAAGCCCCTCGGCATCGGCTCCGAGTCTAGAGGCTCCTTCCATCGATATCGCAGCTCCTCGTGCCCGCCTTTGTGCCACGCCACCAGTGTGAACCCCCAAAGGAGCTCCTCGAGCCGAACGTCGTCGGTCTCGCCCAGCAGGAAAGAAACCACGTCGTAAGGCGAGAGCTGTACCGAACCCTCGATCGGCACGTTGGGCGCCGACAGCCGCTCGGCGTCCATCATCCGCTGCTCGAGGGCCGAGCCCATGCGGTCCGCGAGCGAGTTGCCGTGCCAGCGCGTCTGTCCGTGCCCGACGGCCCACCTCCAGGGGGCAGCGGGATCGACGCCGGCCAGGTTGGCGCGGATCGGGCCTACCTTGCCGGTCGACCGGATCGACGCGAGCGCCGCGGCGATGCGCACCTCGGGACCGCCGTCGTCGCACACCGAGATCCACTGCGGGCGAAGCCCCGAGAGCGGGCTCGTCACCTGGGGCTTCTTGTGCCGGTCGCGCTGAGCGATGAGTCGCTCCATCCGCCCGAGCGCGCACACCAGATCGGCGAACCGCTCCGCTCGCGGCTCGATGCTACACTGGAAGATCGCCTCGTCGATGCGGCGTCTGGCGCTCTGGAACGTGGCCGGGACGTTCGGGAATCCGCGGATGAAGCGGTCCACATGGCTCAAGATCGGGTCCAGGTCGTCGAGCATCCGCACGCTCGGCTGGAAGCGCACGGGGAGACGCCCGGCGGGCAGCGCGACGTAGCTGTCCCCGCGCCGTTCGAGAAAAGCGTATCTCTCGAATTCATCGATCCCACGATCGACGCCGAGCGTGCTGACCGCACGGGTGAAATCCAGACCGTTGCGTGAGCTGCGCCTTCCCACCTGGCTGCGCCCCTCCGAGAACAGGTAGCGCAGCTCGTCGTAGCGGGTCGGCTTGCTCCAGAGCGGCAGCCAGGTCTCGGCTCGTCCGGCCTCATCCGTTTCGCTGGACGCGAATCCGACTCCCGAAAAGTCGACGGTGAAGGGAAGGGCCGCGTGCTGTCGGCCGCCAGGCGCGCTCTTCTTGCCGACGGAGCTCGAAAGGACAAGAGCGCCCTCCATCGCGAGGACGAAGTCCCAGGGGTTTATCTTGAAGTTCTTCGTTTCGACGCCGAATCCCTGATTGTATCCGCCCGCTCTTCCCGGATCGAACTGGCCGATGCTCGCGGAGATCATCTCCGGCCTCGGGTCCTCGAACAGGGCCGTGGTCAACAGCGAAGAGCACTGCTCGTCGTTCCCTAAGAGCAGCAGCTCCGCGACGCGTTGCATGAAGTTGTTGCTGAAGTCGAGTCGACCTTCGTTGCCGCCGGTGCCAACGATCGGATTCATCGCGGCCTCGCCGTTCGCCATCAGAGCAATCGCCGCATCGAACCAGGCGAGGCTCTCGTCGCGCAGGCGAGAGCGGCAAACAGCGTAGAGATCGCCTTTCACTTCGCTACGGGCTATCTGCTTGCATGCAGTTCTCGCTTTCTTCACCTCTTTGAGCCAGAGGTTGATCGGAGATTTCTTGGGTTCCTTGTTCTTTTTCACTCGCCGCTCGATCTCCTCGAGCGGTAGAGACGATATGTCTTCGGTTTCGATCGCCTGGGCCGTGAGCTCGAGATCGCCTCTGACTGCTTTGACTTGATTGGCCAGCTTCTCCCGGCTCTTGCCCTTCGTATTCTTCTCGGCAGCGGCCAGCTTGCCCAGAATTTTGTCTATAGAGTCGAACTTCTCCGGCATCTCTGGCCAGGCCTGGATCTCGGTGATCGTCACTCGATAGTCGTCGAAGCGCGAATCCGAGCTGGCCAGGATCGCGTCGAGCCCTGCAGTGGAGTCGCCTTCGTAGAAACCGCTCCCGCCGTTCCACGGAGCCACCAACGGCGTCGGCGAGTACCGTTTCACCAGGAACTCGACCAGATGATCCTGGTCGAGAAAGCTGTCAATCACGAGTCGGTCGTCGCTCCAACGCGCCTGCGCCCGAGCGTCGGCCTGCTCCGACACGAGCCGGAACACCGCCAGCGCCTTCAGGTAGCTGGCGACGGGTCGCGGGTGGCAGCCCTTCAGCACGACACAGCTCATCTCGCACCTCCCTTCCCGGCGCTGGCTCGTCGATCGGCGGCGCGCAGCAGCGCCTCCAGGTAGGCCAGGCGGAACGGGCCGAACTCATCGCGCAGGGTGAGCATCCGCGCCAGCCAGCTCGGCCCCTTTTCGCCCTCTCCCAGCTCCATGTAGGAGAGGTCGATGGTCGTTGCGTCGAGCTTGACGCCACCGCCCAGATCGGCTTCGGGAAGCTCGTCCCCGTCCCACACGCCGCGTGCAAACCTCGCGGAGTGGTCGTCCGGGTGCTGCTCGTGGGGAAGCGACCGGATCGACAGCCGCACCTTGCCGTGGTGCGCCGCCGCCAGATAGGCGGCCAGATCGGGGTGGCCCTGCTCGAGCATCGCGAGGGCGGAGGCCAGCTCGTGCCGGAAGCCCGGTCTTTCGTAGCGACGGATCTCCGGAGCCTTGGCCCAGAGCTTCGACGGATCGGCCTCGACGAGTGCTTGTTGAAACTGCGAGTGCGCCTTGCCCGCGTCGTGCCAGCGAGCAGCGAGGCGAAGCGACTCCATCGATTCATCGTCTTCGAACTCGCAGGCCTCGATGATCCGGTCCAACTCGGCCAGCACCTCGTCCGTGTGCTCCGCCAGCGTCTCCCAGTCGCTCTCCACGTAGCGGTCGTCGTCGTTCGCCTCGGCGCGCGCGGCATCGCTCTCGAACTGCTCGACCGCTCTCTTCGCCTTCAGGTCCCAGCCTTTTTCCGGCGAGTAGCCGCCCGACTTGCAGTCTGCCATCAAGACCAGCCCCGGGTAGATGGCGTCGGGGCGGATCCACCCGCGCTCCAGGTGATCCCAGCGCCACAGCGCGTTCTTCTTCGCGAACTCCCGCGCTTCGGATATCGGAACCGAGCACAGCTCTTCCCGCCTCGGCCCGGGTTCTTCTGCCTCGGGTTTTCTGCCTTCGAGCGCGCGCCAGAACAACTGCACGCCGTGGTCGTCCGCCTCGCGGATGAAGCGCGACACGTCGATGTCGGCGCCGGCCAGGTCCGGCGTGGTGTCGAACAGCTCGATGATGTCGCGACGCCGGATCACGTGTCGAGCTGAAAAATCCGGGCTCACCTCCGGCAGATCGCTAGGCCTCGCGTCCCGAAGCGCTTCGAGAAGCTCGCGTGCGTCATTCAGCTCCTCGGCTTCATAAGGGAGCGCGGCGCCCTTCTTCTTGGTGTCTACATCGAACCAGAACACCGATGCGTTTTCCATATCGCCCTTGCGGTTGCAGCGGCCGAAGCGCTGTACGAGCGACGCCCAGGGCGCCAGATCGGTGAAGAGCGTCTTGGCCGAAACATCCACTCCGGCCTCGACCACCTGGGTCGAGATTGCTATCGTCCCATGCTCCCCCGGCGTCTCGAGCAGCCTGTCTATCACCTGCTCGCGGTCCCCGGGCCGGAACTGGGAGTGGACGAGCAGCAGCTCGGCGGCGGGCTTCTCCTTCACGACCGCCTTGTGGATCGCCTTGGCGCGCTTGACGGTGTTGACCACGACGAGAGTCCGGCCGCCGGCCTCGGCGTGGGCTTCCAGGATGCGCGCGGCTTCTGCCTCTCCGCTCTTGCCGTCGGCGAGGTCCACTTTTTCGACCGGCTTTTTGGCGTGGAATCGCTCGCGCACGCTCTGCTTCTCGTAGTCGTAAGTCTCGAGGCCGATATCTCGCGGTGAATCCTCGTCGAGTACGAAATCCACCGTATCGAGCCACTCGGGTCGCATGGTGGCGCTCATCCACAGCGATATGGATGGCGCGCTGTGGCCGAGCACGCGCCGAAATGCCTGGAGCTGCGCAGTAGTGGCCAGACCACTGCCCATCAGCTGGACCTCGTCCATCACCCACAGGCAATCGTTGTTGAGCAGCCCGAACTGCAACGGCCAACGAAAGCGACTCATCGAGTAGCCCCTGTTCAATGCTCTGGAGAGCAGCATGTCCTGGGTTCCAACCAGGATCGCGTCCCGCTCGGGGTTGATGTCCCAATCCGCGTCGATGTCGCCGCCCATCAAGGTGTGAACGCAAACCTCTTCGCTCAGGCCGAGTTTCTCGACCCATGAAGCGGCTTTGTCTCGCGTCTGCTCTACGAGCACTCTCATCGGCAGGCAGTAGACGAGTCGTCGGGGAGTAGAGGACCGCGTCGCTTGCGGTGCATATCTCCTCCGCCACAACCAACCGACAACCGCAGCCGCAGTCTTGCCCAGCCCTGTTGGTACCGACAGACGCGATGGTGGACAGCTCGCCTCGGCCAACTTGCACTGGTACGGGTAAGGACTGAAACCTGTTGCTTTCTCGAATAGCTCCCCGAAATCCATTGCTCTCACCTCGTCCATTTTCAAGGCGCTTTTTTCCAGCAGACGCTCGAATGATGATCATTCTGACACCGGGACAGGACAAAACCTGTCAAGTTTGTGCGTACATCAATCATTTTTTCTCCCCCGCTCCGTCGATCTGTCCGTATGGGCCCCCATGATGCCACAAACAACCCCCCCCAAAAAACCTCACCCAAGTGGCTGAAAAATCACCCAAATTCCAGAGTTCACTTCGGGAGAGAGCGGTCCTTCGTACAATCGGACGAGCATCGGTCTCCGCCTTCGCGGGGACGGCGCGCTCGTTCGATCGAGGCCGGTCGGGCCCGCGCTGGACGGTTCGCGATCGATCCGTCCAGGCGCCGCCGCTTTTTTTGCGCCGATTGAAATCGGCAGAAAGGAAGGAATGAAAGAGTCCAACACTGAAGGAGTAGCAACCCACAGTGGCCCCGACGACGCCTGTCCCCCTACGCCCGTTCCATCTGTTCCCCGACCCCGGGCTGCGGCGGGATGAACGAGATCCCGCACGGGTTTTTCCCGCCCGTTCGATCGGGGTGAGGGTTTCTATTCAGCCCGAGGCTGCGCGGAAGACCGCCAGGTTTTCTTCTCTCAGCCTGGGCGGGACGGCTTCGGCCAGCGCTTCTTCGGCCGTCTCGGCGCTGACTCCGGGCACGGCTCCGGCTCCGATCGCGCGGCCGAACAGCGCCACGTTCTGCATGCGCGGATCTGCGAGATCCTCGACCAGGACGCGCTCGAGGCGGCCGTCCTTCCTTTTCACCGCCGCGGCCAGCTCGTCGTGGCCGGGGTAGTCGGCCAGCTTCATCCGCACGTGGATCGGCTGGTAGACGGTGTCGTAGTAGATCGCGACCCCGCCATTTTTCAGCATCGACTTGATGGCGCGCAGCGTCTCCAGCCGCTCCAGGCCCAGGATCAGGTCGGCCTCGCCGAGCGGCACCCGCGGCATGCGCGCCGCCTCGCCGAGCCGGATGTGCGAGGCCACGGTCCCGTGGCGCTGGGCCAGGCCGTGCGTGTCGCAGCCTCGCACGCGGTGGCCGGCCGCCAGGCAGGATTGACCGAGCACCTCGGCCAGCAGCCCGATCCCCTGTCCGCCCACGCCGCTGAGGTAGATGTTGGTCGTCCGCTCGCTCATTTCTCACCTCCCGGAGCAGGCCGATACAGCGCCTCGACCGGGCAGGTCGGCAGGCAGGAGCCGTCGCCGATGCACAGGTCGGGATGCGTCGTGACCGAGCCGTCCTCGTGCAGCACGAACGATGGGCAGCCGAACTGCGAGACGCAGACGTGAAGCTGGTCGCACTCGTCGGCGTCGACCCTGATCCGCGGCAGCCCGAAGCCCGGGATCTTCCTGCGCTGCTCGCGGGTGAACTTGAGCATGCAGGGATGGCGCGCGATCACCACCGAAAAGCCCCGGTGGTCGAGCGCCTCGCGCACGTGAGCGGTCAGCTCGGCTTGCTGGTAGGCGTCCACGTCGCGGATCATCTTGCAGCCCAGCGCCTCGAACAGCGGCACCCACGGGATCTTCGCTCCGCGCTCTCCGCTGCCCGGGCGCGGCTGGTGGCCGGTCATCGCGGTCGTGCCGTTCTCCAGCAGCACCAGCGTCACGTCGTGGTCGTTGACGATCGCGTTGATCACCCCCGGCAGCCCGGCGTGGATCATCGTCCCGTCGCCGATGAAGGCCAGCACCCCGCGATCGTGGCCGCCCAGCGCCAGCCCCGAGGCGGTGGCGGTGGCGTGGCCCATGCACAGCAGCACCTGGCCCATCTCGTAGGGGGGCATGTAGCCCATCGAGTGGCAGCCGATGTCGGCGACGGTGATCGCGTCGCTGCCGAGCGCATTTTTGACCGCGTGGAACGCCGAGCGGTGGCCGCAGCCCGGACAGAGCTGCGGCAGCCTGGGAATCGCGTCGGCGACCGCCGGCTCGGGGCGCGCGGCGAACAGCGACGGCCAGGCCTCGGACAGAATGCGCCAGCTGCGGTGCGGGACCAGCTCGCCTTGCAGGTCCTCGGGCCGCGTGCGGGCCAGGATTCGACACGAGCCGATCCCGGCGTCGAACGCCGCGACCTTGATCTCGCCCTCCATCACGCGATCGAGCTCCTCGACCACCAGCACCTCGTCGTGCGACTCGAGAAACTCCAGCAGCTCGGCGCGCGGCAGCGGGTAGGTCATCCCCAGCTTGAGAAGATCGATCGGCGCTCCCGACTCCTCCAGGTTCTCCTGAACGGCCAGCGCCGGCAGCCCGGCCGAGATCACCCCGCGCCGTTTGCCGCCCGGCTTCTCGCCGCCGCTCGCCGGGAGGATGCGGTCGAAGCGCGTCCGGTCGCAGCCCTCTGCGAGCTGGTCGAGCTTCTCCAGCGCGCGGGCCTTGAGCGAGTGCACGGTGACAGTGATCGGAACGTACGGACCGTTGTCCGGAGAGAAACCCGGTGTCCAGTCCGTCTTTTCGTCCCCCAGCGCGCCGAACTCGACCACCTCGCGCGCGTGGTTGACGTGCGTGGTCGTCCGCAGCAGGATCGGCGCGCGCGTCTCGCGCGAAATCCGCATGGCCTCGAGGTACATCTCGTAGGCCTCGCGCGGCGTGGCCGGCTCCAGCATCGGGATGTACGACATCCGCGAGAAGTGGCGGTTGTCCTGCTCGTTCTGCGAGGAGTTGGCGCCCGGGTCGTCGCCGAGCACGATCACCAGCCCGCCGATCAGCTCCATCATCGATAGCTGGATCAGCGAGTCGGAGGCCACGTTGAGCCCCACCGACTTGAAGAAACAGGTGGAGCGGTGCCCGTTGAGCGAGGCGCCGACCGCCACCTCGAGCGCCACCTTCTCGTTGGTGGAGTACTCGAAGTAGTAGGGTCGCTTGGACTCGTCGACCGAGGTCAGCGCGGCCGCGATCTCGGGCGTGGGCGAGCCCGGGTAGGTGGTCGCGACCCGCACGCCGGACTCGATCATCGCCCGCGCCAGCGCTTGGTTGCCCATGATCATCGCAGACCAGGGCTCTTTTTTCATCAGGTTTTCCGAGAGCTTGGACATCGGTCTCTCCGGTGGAGCTCCAAGGCTCCGGCGAAAGGCTCAGAACGGCGCGAAGCTGCTCTTGGCCCAGTAGTCCTCCTTGAGGATTTCCTGCTGGGCGACCAGGACGTCGTAGTGGTCCTGCTCCCAGGCGGCGAGCTCCTCGAAAAAGGCGCCGGCCACCGGATCGTCCGCCTCGCGGGCGGCTCGCTCGTAGTGCCGAATCGAATTCAGCTCGAGCTGGGCTCCCACGCTCAGCGCGGTGATCTCGTAGTGCGCATCGGCGATCCGGTCCTTGATCTGCGGGGAGAAGATCGGGCTCGAGCCCGACAGACCCGAGCGGGGGCCGAGCGAGATCCCGGCGTCCGGCCGCCCGTTGTCCAGCACCGACTTGTGCTGCTTGCGCAGGAACTCGAAGTGCTCCAGCTCGTCCGCGGCCAGCTGGGCGAAGACCTCCTTGCCCTTGGAATCGATCGTGGTCATGGCCGCCATCGAGTAGAAGTGATATCCCTCGTGCTCGGCCTGCATCGCTTCGAGCAGCCCGTCGGCCATCTTCACGGCGCTTTCGTCCGGCATGCTTTCCTCCCTGGTCGGCTCAGTTTTCGGTGAGCACGTTCTCGTCGTACTCCAGCTCGAAGCGCAGCTTGTGCTTGGCCTCCTCCTGGGCCAGGCCCAGCAGCAGCGCTTCGATCTCGGCGTCGTCCACCCGGGCCGCCAGGTCGGAGTAGAGCCTGAAGGCGGCCTTTTCCTTCTTCATCGCGATGATCAGCGCGTCCTGGTAGTCCAGGTCGCCGCTGGGCTCCTCGGCCACCGTGTACTCGGCGAGCTTGAGATCGGCGATCTTCCGCGAGGAGGAGAGCATCCGCTTGCCTCCCTTGACCCCTTGCAGCTTGGACTTGTGCCCCAGCTCCTCCTTGGCGAACTGGGTGAAGGTGTCCTTCATCGCCTGGGACTCGGCGCGCTCGGCCATCTCGTTGTAGAAGTCGGCCGCCTCCTGCTCGCGCTCGATGGCGAAGTTCAAGATCTCGTCGACATTGCTCAAATCGGTCATCTCGATTCTCCTTGTTGGCTCCGAATCCGAGCAAAAAAGGCTCAGACGGGCTCGAACATGTCCTTGCCCACGCCGCACAGCGGACAGATCCAGTCCTCGGGCACGTCTTCCCACGCCGTGTTCGGCGCGACGCCGCTCGGCTCGTGTCCCTTTTTTGGATCGTAGATGTAGCCGCAGGCCTTGCACTTGTACTTGGTCATCGAAAACCTCCTCGTCTCGAATGATGGGGGCTATTCCCCGGCAGGAGATCATCCCGCCGGCCGGGCGTTTTCCCGCACCTTTTTCGCCGTCTTCTGGCCCAGAGCGCGACAGCGCGCCAGATCTTCTTTGCCCGGTACGTACTTCACTTTCAGTCCCTCGTTCACCAGCTCCACGCCCATCTCCTCCAGGCGATCCCGCAGGTGTGCGACCGCCTCGCCGCTCCAGCCGTAGGAGCCGAACGAGGCGCCCACCAGGTTGCGCGGCCCCAGCCCGGCCAGGTAGGTCGTCGCGTCCGCGAGCGTGGGGTAGATCCGGTTGTTCATCGTCGGCGAGCCGACCAGCAGGGCCCCGGCCTCGAGCAGCTCGGTGGCGACGTCGCTGCGATGGGATCCCTCGAGCGGCATCAGGCGCGCCTCGGCGCCTCCGTGGGTCAGCCCGTCGGCGATCGCTCTCGCCATCAGCGCGGTGCTCTGCCACATCGTGTCGTAGACCACGACCGCCCTGGCGGTCGGTTCCTGCGCGGACCAGCGGCGGTAGAGCTCCACGATTTGATCAGGGCCTTCGCGCCAGGCCGGCCCGTGGTCGGGGGCGACGATTCTGATCTCGAGATCGAGCTCGGGCAGCCTGTCCAGCAGGCGCGCCACTATGGGGGACAGTGGCATCAGGATGTTGGCGTAGTACTTGGCCGCCTCGTGGCGCAGCAGAGCCCCGTCGATCTCGTCTGCGAAGCGCTCCGATCCGGCCAGGTGCATGCCGAACGCGTCGTTGGAGAACAGCACTCCGCCGTCCTCCAGGTAGCTGAGCATGCTGTCCGGCCAGTGCAGCATCGGCGTCTCGACGATGCGCAGCCCGGTGTCGCCAAGGTCGATCCGATCGCCGCTGCGCACCACCTCTGCCGAAACGGCTCCCGCGAAGTGGGCCTTCAGCGCCTCGGCGCCCATCCGCGAGGCCAGGACCTTCTCGGGTCGGAACTGCTCGACGAAGCGCGGCAGGCCGCCCGAGTGATCCATCTCGGAGTGGTTCGATACCACGAGCTGGATCTCGGACGGATCGATCACAGACCGGATCCGGGCCAGCATCTCGTCGTAGAAGGGCGCCTTGACCGTGTCGATCAGCGTCGGCACCGGTCCGGTCACCACAAAGGCGTTGTAGGTCGTTCCGCGCGAGGTCAGGTACCCGTGGAAATTGCGCAGGCCCCAGTCGATCGCGCCGACCCACCAGACGCGGTCGCTGATTCTGCGGGCGCGAAAGGCCGTCTCTTCCCCTCGTTGCATCTCGTCGTTCATCCTTTGGACGATCAGACGGTGTCGGGCATGTCGGACGGCATGGCGAAGCTGCGCGAGCCGAACTCGCGGTCGAGCATGTACAGGTTGCCTCCCTTGCCCTCCGTGACAAGCTTCAGCTTGTCCACCGCCTCGTCCGCGGTCGCCTCCTCCTCGACCTGCTCGGCGACGAACCACTGCAGGAAGTTGGAGGTGGCGTGATCGCGCAGCTCGGCGGCCAGGTCGACCAGCTTGTGAATCAGATCGCTGACGTGGCGCTCGTGCTCGGCGGCGTTCTCGAAGACGGCCAGCGGCGAGTCCCACTCGGTGGGCGGCCCGTCGATCTGCTCGACCAGCACCCGCCCGCCGCGATCAGCGATGTACTCGGCGATGCGCTGGCCGTGCGTGATCTCTTCCAGCGCCTGTACGCGCATCCACTTGGCGAACCCGCCCAGCCCCTGGTCGTCGAACCAGTAGGCCATCGCGTAGTAGAGGTAGGCCGAGTAGTACTCCGCGTTGATCTGGTCGTTGAGCGCCTTTTCCATCTTGTCTGTCAACATGCTCTTTGCTCCTTCCTCGCCTGTGGATTTACTTTGTGCATACCCCGTGTCGGCGGGTTGTAAAGTGCGGTGCTTCGCTTTTTTTCGAGCGAGGCGCGAAAAAGCGGGCGGGTTTTCAGTAGGCGCAGCCCCAGCCCTCGCAGGTGCAGGCGCAGACGGTCATCATGGAGTAGTGGCACTGCAGGCCCGGGTGCTCGCAGTCGTCGCCGGGCGTGGGCTCCATCTCCGGGCACAGCGACTCGTCGGGAGGCTGGGTCGGCATGCAGAGCATCTCTTCGCCCTGCGCCACGCAGTGCAGATCAGAGCAGCAGGAGTCGTCGAAGGCGGAGACCTCGCAAGGCTCGCACAGCGCGTCGCAAGCCGATCCGGTGTCGGTGTCCGTGTCTGCATCCGTGTCCGTGTCTGCATCCGTGTCCGTGTCTGTATCCGCATCGGTGTCGGCGTCCGACCCGGTCTGGCAGCAGACGTCCATCGAGCTGGGACACTCGTGCTGCTCGAGCACCTCGCCGCCGCTGGCGAGGCAGAGCGGCTCGGTCATGCACTCGTGGGGACAATCTCCAGTGTCGGAGTCGGAGTCGCTGTCGGAGTCGGAGTCGCTGTCGGAGTCGGAGTCCGCGTCCGAGTCTCCGCCGTCCGGGCTCACCTCGTAACCGGGACCGGAATCCCCGCCGCAGGCGGCGAACAGCGAGAGGATCAGAGCGCCGAGAAGAACGGTAGAAAGTGTCGATCGCATTTCGCACCCCCTGCAAGAGCGAGTATCCGAATTCAGTATAGCGCGATAAGCGCGAGTCTTCGACAAATACCTCGGTCAGGCGAGTCGACGAAAACCGTGAGGTCTTCGAGGTACTCCCTCACCATGGACGAGAGGGACGTGCCTTTTTTCGCGGCGAGCACCTTGGCCCTGTGGAGAAGCTTCTCGTCGGAAAGCCTGACGGTGATGTTGGGTGGCGCGCTACCCGGCGAACGGGTCGAGCAGCGGTATCTTGCAGCCTTCGAAGTCGCGCACGTTGCGGGTCACGAGCGTCAGAGCGTGTTGTGCCGCGGTGGCGGCGATCAGCATGTCAGCCTGGGTTCGTGTCACGCCTCGAGCGCGGAATCCACCGCGCATCGCTCCGGCGCGCCGCGCGATGGCGTCGGAGATCTCGATTACATTGCAGTGTCCGGCGAGGAATTCCTCGAACCAGGAGCGGATTCGCTCGTTCGGCCTGGCGGCCAGCCCGAACTCCAACTCTTCCACTGTGACGGCGCTGATATCGAGGCTCTCGACACCCGCTGCCCACTCGACCACTCCGTAGTCGGGGCGTGGCCGCGCCAGCTCGCTGAGCACGTTGGTGTCCACCAGATATCCCACTGCTCAATCCTCGTCCGCGAGCCGAGCGGATCGATTCTCTCGCTCGGGGATCGACAGCTCGTAGGACTCTTCCCGGCAGATAGAGCGCAAATCGTCGAATGCCTCGGCCACCGACCGGCTTCGCTGTGACGATCTCGACTCCACGAATTGCTCGTACTGCTCGGGAGCGACGACCACGGCCACCGGACGATTTCGGTTCGTGATCAGCTGAGGGTGCTTGCGAGCCGCTCGAAGCAGGTCGGCGAAGCTCCGACGCGCTTCGACAACAGTCCACGACCGAGATGAAATGTACATATTTTCGCCTCTCGAATGTACATATTAGCGGTTTGCACGTGCCTTGCAAGCCCTTCGATTAGATTCCATTTGGCATGTCGGTCGACTGGGCGTGAGCAGTGCAGCGCAGGCGGGCGCTTGCGCGTGGACGGAATGCGATGTATATATACATCATGAGGTGAGCGCCTTGATCAGAACCCAGCTCTATCTGCCCGAAGATCTCCATCGCAGGCTGCGGGCGCTCGTCCGCGAGCGGGGCACGACTCTGTCCGAGCTTGTCCGTCAGAGCCTGCGGCGCACCTATTTCGAGACGGTCGATCGGGATGATTGGAACGCCGCGGTGGACTCGGCTCGAGGGCTTTGGTCGGAGCGCGAGGATGTAGACGACGACTGGGCCCGCCGGATTCGCTCCGGCTCGCGCCGCCTCGACGGAGTCCTGGACGGGGATCCCGCCGACCGAGACCGATGAGCTTGCTCGTCGATACGTGCATCATCGTCGACGTGCTGCGATCGCGCACGCAGAGTCAACGCCGTACCGCCGAGGTTTTCCGGCGGCTCGTTCCCGAGCACGGTTCTGTAGCGGTTTCGGTGATCACGGTCTCGGAGCTGAGGGCCGGGCTCAGAGGGCCGGAAGAGGGAATCGTGGAAAATCTCTTGGCTTGCATGCGAAGACTTCCGGTGGACGAGGAGGTCGCTCGCCTCGCCGGGGATTACTTGCGTTCCTACGCCGCGTCGCACGGCGTGGAGCTGGGCGACGCGCTGGTGGCGGCGACCGCCCGCGCGGGCGGGATGTCGCTTTGGACGCACAACCGCAAGCATTTCCCGATGGGGGACGTCGTCCTCTGGGAGCCGCGGCCCGCCGGTAGAAAGGCCTGATCGCAGCCGTGACGGCTCTCGATCCACAACGATCCTTGCCGTTGCCGACCTAGATCGCTAGCATGGCCCGCGATTCGGCTGCCGCCCGGGGCGGCGCCGCGCTGTTTGTCGGGTTGTTTCTCCGCCGCCGCTTTTGTCGCGGAGGATCCCGCACGCTGGAAGCCGAAAGAGGCCGTCGGGCGATGCTCTTCAACAGCTTCGATTACGTGTTTTTCCTGACCGCGGTCTTCGCGCTGTTCTGGGCGCTGGTGCGGCTGCGGGTGCTGCGCGTGATCCTGCTGCTGGTCGCCAGCTACCTGTTCTACATGTCGTGGAACGCGACCTTCATCGTCCTGATCGTCTTTTCCACCATGGTCGACTACGCGATCGGGCTGGCGCTGGGACGGGTCGAGCGCCCGGCCGGGAGGAAGTGGCTGGTCTTCGCCTCGGTCGCGGTCAACATCGGTCTTCTGGGCGTGTTCAAGTACGCCGACTTCGCGATATCCGCCGTCCAGCTGGCGCTGAGCTCGCTGGGGCTGCAGGTGGAGCTGCCCCTCTTGAGGCTGGTGCTGCCGGTCGGCATCTCTTTTTACACCTTCCAGTCGTTGAGCTACACGATCGACATCTACCGCCGCCGCCTCGAGCCGCGGCGCAACCCGTTCGAGTTCGCCGCCTTCGTCGCGTTCTTCCCGCAGCTGGTCGCCGGTCCGATCGTGCGCGCCACGCAGTTCCTCCCGCAGCTCGACAGGCGGCCGAGCCTGGACGCCGAGCGCGCCTCGCGCGGGCTGTTCCTGATCCTGCTGGGCATGACCAAGAAGGTGGCGATCGCCGACTTCCTGGCGGTCAACCTGATCGACCGGGTCTTCGACAACCCCGCGGCCTTCAGCTCCACCGAGGTGCTGGCCGCGATGTACGCCTACACCTGGCAGCTCTACGGCGACTTCTCGGGCTACACGGACATCGCGCGCGGCTCGGCGCTGCTGTTCGGCTTCGACCTGCCCGAGAACTTCCGGCGCCCGTTCGCCGCCACCGGCCCGCTGGATTTCTGGCGGCGCTGGCACATCACGCTCTCGAGCTGGGTGCGCGACTACGTCTACATTCCGCTGGGGGGGTCCAGGTACGGAAAAGCGCGCAACTACGTGAACCTCTTCGTCACGCTGTTCATCATCGGCATCTGGCACGGCGCCGGCTTCACCTTCTTGCTGTTCGCGCTTTGGCACGCGACCGGCGTGGTGATCAACCGCATCTGGCGAGACGTGCGCGGCGAAAAACAGGGCGAGCCGGCGGGCTGGAGGCGCGTGCTGTGCGTGGTGGCCAACGTCCACTTCTTCGTCCTGCACTGGCCGATCTTCCGCTCCCCGTCGGTGGAGCGGATGATCGAGGTCTACGAGCAGGTGCTGGCTTTCCAGTGGGCGCCGTTTCGCGTCAGCCCGATCGTGGTGGCGATCGCGGTCGGGATGTTCTTGGTGCACTACACTCCGGTGGAGTGGTTCCGAAAGATTCGGAACGGGTTCGTGAGAGCACCGGCGTGGCTCCAGCTCGCGGTCACTGCGCTGGTCGCGCTGGCGCTGATGGAGATCGGCGGGAGCCAGCCCCAGCCGTTCATCTACTTCCAGTTCTGACGGAGTGCGGGAATGAATCGCGACGAAGAAGAGAAGCGACGGGCTCCGGCGGCGAAGTCGGGAGTGGCGCGGATCGCGATCGTGGCCGCCGGGCTGGCCGTGCTGGCCGCCGTGCCCTACCTGGTGCCCGGGCTGGAGCGCTTCCGGGTCTGGCGCAGCGGTGATTCTTTCCCGCTGCAGAATGTCCTGGATTTCGAGCCTCCCCGCAGCCGGGCACCGATCGCCGGCGCCAGCCGCCGCGTGCAGTCGAGGGGCTACGATCCCTTCGAGTCCGCGCCGCTGCCGGACAAGCCCGGCGCGCAGCCGGACAGATCCGATTCCGAAGCAGATACGGGAGCACTGGAAGAAGAGGTCCCGCATGCGGCCGACGCCGGACGCGCCGCGGTGGATGCCGGCGGCGCAGTGGATGCCGGCGGCGCGGACGGCGGCGAGCGCGAAGCACCGTTGCCGCCGCCGTTGCCGGACGAGGCGCTGGGAGGGATAGCCCGAAAGATCGAAGATCCTGGCGGGGAGATGCGGCACTTCTACGAGAGCCTGGCGCGGGTGGCGCTGGAGCGTCC
Organism: Polyangia bacterium; assembly: GCA_046484285.1. Lineage (GTDB taxonomy): Bacteria > Myxococcota_A > Polyangia > JAAYKL01 > JAAYKL01 > CAZHCG01. The sequence goes on along the minus strand of JAWOBP010000004.1, from coordinate 2,795 downwards.
CGGCGCCGTTACGAGAATTTTGATCTACAGCGTCTCGACCAACGGCTCGGATCGCGTCTCGGGGGCGCTGCGCGCCGCGCTGCAAGAGCGGTTCGGAGACGCGGGCAAGGGCTTCGTGCCGATGGCGCCGGGCTGGAGCTCGCAGGAGCACCGCGATCTCGATTGGGAGCACAGGCGTTACGCGACCCGCGTGGTCAACCGCGGCAAGGAGCCGTCCGGGCGCTACGGTCTGGCCGGGGTGCTGGCGGTCAGCCGCGGACCGCTGGCCGAGTCCTCGTTCGGCACGGAAAAGAGCGGCCCCTCCAACCGCGAGGTCTCGCGCTTCGACCTCTTCTACCAGGCCTGGCCCGAGGGCCCCGAGGTCGAGCTGCGGGTCGACGACCGCTCGCCGGAGCTGATCTCGACCGCCGCGCCCGAGCCGGTGGATCGCCTGCACAGGGTCGATGTGCCGCGCGGGCCGCACGAGCTGACCGTCGGCGCGAAGGGGCAGGGCGCCCGCTTCTACGGAGTGGCGATGGAGAACGATGGCCCGGGAGTGGTGGTCGACGCGTTGATGCTGATCGGCAACTCGGTGGAGATGCTGCCGCACTGGAACTACGAGCATCTCCAAGAGCAGGTCGAGCTGAGAGCGCCGGACCTGATCGTCCTCTGGCTGGGAGGTAACGACGTGCGCGCCAGGCGCTTCACCCACGAGTGGTTCGTCCGCCACTACGGCGAGTTCATCGAGAACCTGCGCGCCGGCAGGCCCGAGGCGTCGTGCCTGGTGCTCTCGACCCTGGACAAGGGCCTGATGCGCAACGGGAGAATCGTGAGCCGCCGCCGCGTGCAGCGGGTGCGCGACGCCCAGCTGGCCACCGCGCGCGAGCAGGGCTGCGCCTTTTTCGATCTCTACGAGGCCACCGGCGGTTTCGGCACGGTGGAGCGCTGGTACAACGCGCGGCCGCAGCTGATGGTGGACGACCTGAACCACCTGACGTTCAGCGGGGCCAGGGTGGTCGGCTCGGTGATAGAAAAGGCCCTGCTCGCCGGCTACGATTCGTACTTCGATCGGCTCAGGAGACGAGCCGGCGGCTGAACAAGCTGCCGCGGAGCACTGCGCGCAGCGATCGCACGCCTGCAACCGGCGGCACGCAGCAACTCTTCGAACGTCTTCGGGTCATGCCCCCACCTTGCGGAAACTCGACGCGACACTCATCATAGCGTCGAGCGTTTTTTTTCAACCGCTTTTTTCGCTCATCCGGTGAAGACTCGACCGCCATCCCGGCTCGAAACAGCCGCTGACATCCGGGCGCCGAGGTCGTACAATGCACTCCATGTCGAGCAGAGCTATTTCAATCGAGACGGCGGGCCGCCTCGTCCGCAGGGCCGCTCTCGCGGTCGTGTCCGCCTGGGTGCTGGCCGGCTGCGGGGCCGCTCCGGCGCCCGCCGGGGAAGCTCCCGCCGCGGGAGGGGAACGACCGCAGGCGCCCGACGCCGGGACCGCCGAGGCGGCGGCCGAAGAGGGGATCTTCGGAGACGAGGATCCCTGCGCGCGTCCTTCCAAGGCGCTGGACGCCGAGCCGCTCGACGGGCCGTTCGAGTCGATCGAGGCCGCGTGCGAGAAGCGCGGAATCGAGGGCTGCGAGGCGGTCGGTCCCACCGCGTCGTTTCCCGGCGACGACGCTCCGGTCGCCGATGCGCGCGTGGTGCGCGGCTCGGTCGCCGGCGGCGAGCGGGCGTTCGTCGCGCTGGCGGCCGGGGGGAGCTGGTTCGCCGGGCCCTTGCTGGGCGAGGCCGACGAGCGCGTCCGGCACGCCGGCCCTCTCGTCTGCGACGATCGGGGAGCCGGCCCCTCGCGATTGATGATCGGTGTCTCGTTGCTGCGCTCGGGCGAGGACGGAGGCGGCAGGCGGCGCAGCGTGACCGCGATCTGCTCGCGCGGAGAGTCCGGCGCGCCTTCGTGCGCGGTTCTGCCCGACTGCTGGGAGTGGCTCGGCCCCGACGGAGAGGTCGTCGAGGAGAAGACCACCCGCCTGCGCCACCTCTCCTGCCAGGACGGCACCTTCGTGATCTACGGAAACCTCAGCCGGCTCCCCGAGGAGATAGCGAAGCGGGCGCGGCGCTTCGTCGGCCGGCACTACCCGCGGTTTCCCTGAAAGACGAGCTGCCCCGGGATTCGAGAGCTGCTCACGGAGCTCTTCGAAGAGTCGCTGGGCGCGGTCGAGCGGGCCCGCTTCCGTTTTCACATCTGGTGGTGCAGGGACTGCCGCACGCACGTGGAGAAGATGGAGCAGCTGATAGAGGCCACCGGCCGGATTCCGCCCCTCGATCAGATCCCGCCCCACGCCCGGCACCTGATCCGCGCCGCCGGAGACCCCTCGAGCCGGAAATGACGAGTTGAATACCTCGAGCCATCCGCGCCGTAGCTTTTTCAGCGAGGTCCGCTGCTGGGGCTGATCTTGCAGCCGACGCGGTAACCGACCTCGCCTTTTCTGCCCGGCCGGCCAGAGAAAACGCTTGCGAGCCCATCGGTCGCAAAGCTATTCTGTTGGTAATCAGCCGTCCATCCGCGGGGGAGGCGGCACCAACTAACAGGGAGGCGACGATGCGCGAGGTGAAGAGGGTTTCGAAGGGGGGGCGATGTAGACTTGGAGCGCCGGCCGCGCTCGCGGCGGCAATGGTGCTGCTGCTCCCGCGCCTCGGGCTGGCGGTCGATCCTCCCGACCCGCTGAGCGTGCTGTTCGTCGCCGGCGGCTGGTACCAGCAGGAGGACGAGATCGAGACGCACCTTCTCGACCTGGGCTACGACGTCGCCG
>JAWOBP010000042.1:0-18194 GCA_046484285.1 Polyangia bacterium | reverse complement strand
GGCTTGGGAAGCGGCCCGCGCAGAAGCCTGAGCGTTCGCGGGCATTCGCTTTGCAAACGGAACGAAACGGGATCGAGTCGTTGGGGGCTTCATCCGTTTCGTCCGCAACACCATAAGCGGGCCATGGCTGGACCCCTTATGGGTGAAGACACGTCTTGAGTCTCCTTTTCAACTCCGGCTGATATAGCCGGCAAGGATAACGAACCGGAAAAAGGAAATCCTGCGGGGAGTGGTGCGCCCTTGCAATGTCTCCTTGATCCAGGTTGTTGAAACAAAAGCCTTTCTGCCCCAATTTTGTATCAGAAGCGCATTAAAAGTGCCATTAATATGAGAAATCTTGTCCCTCAGACAAGCGCAGCCTGAAAAGGCCTTCGATGATCTGAAAAAGCGGGGATCCACGGAGCGCAGCTACCGCATCGTCAGGCCGGACGGGAGCGTCGCCTGGATTCGGGATCGCAGCTGGATGGTTCTCGACGAGGGCGGCCAACCGATCAGCGTGGATGGTATCGTCACCGACATCACCGAGCGCGTGGGGGCGGAAACGGAACGCGCGCAGCTCGAGAAGCAGCTCTGGCACTCGCAGAAGATGGAGGCCATCGGGAGCCTCGCCGGCGGCGTGGCCCACGATTTCAACAATCTGCTCACCGTGATCCTGAGCTACGCGGGATTCGCGAAGGAGGGGGTGCCGGAAGGCGACCCCCTCCTGAACGATCTTCTGGAGATCGAGCAAGCCGGCGAGCGCGCCGCGGCACTCACCAAGCAGCTTTTGGCCTTTGGCCGCAAGCAGGTGTTGCAGCCCGTGCCGCTGAGCCTGAATGCAATCGCCACCGGAGTCGAGAAGATGCTGCGGCGGATTCTCGGCGAGGACATCGATTTCGCCCAGACGCTCGCACCCGATCTCGGCCTGACGCTGGTAGACCCGAGCCAGATCGAGCAGGTGTTCATGAACCTGGTGGTCAATGCCCGCGACGCCATGCCCGAGGGAGGCAAGCTCACCATCGAGACGCGCAACGTGGAGATCGACGAGGAGTACGCGGCACAACACCTGGCGGTGAAGCCCGGGCCCTATGTCCAGCTCGTGGTCACCGACACGGGCTGCGGCATCGACGAGCAGACGCGGGCCCGGATCTTCGAGCCCTTCTTCACCACCAAGAACAAGGAAAAGGGCACCGGCCTCGGTCTGTCCACGGTGTACGGCATCGTCAAGCAGAGCGGCGGCGACATCTGGGTCTACAGCGAGCCGGGTCGGGGGACGACGTTCAAGGTCTATCTGCCGCGCGAGCTTTCGGTCACTGCGCCGGCGGTCGTCAGGCCCTCGTCGGTCCCCAGGCGTACCGCGGGAACCGAGACCATCCTCGTGGTCGAGGACGAGGAGGCGTTGCTGAGGATCGCACTGAGAACCCTCGAGGCAGCCGGCTACAGGGTGCTGACCGCCGCGAACGGAGACGAGGCTCTGCTCGTGAGCGCACGGCACGCCGGCGACATTCATCTCCTGTTCACCGACGTGGTCATGCCGCGCATGAGCGGCAAAGCGCTTGCAAAGGCGCTTTCGAAGGCGCGGCCCGCCATCGAGGTCCTCTACATGTCGGGCTACGCCGACGACGCCATCGTCCACCACGGTATGCTCGATGCCGGGACACAGTTTCTCGCCAAGCCGTTCACCGCGGCCGAACTGACGCGGAAGGTCCGGGCGGTACTGGACGCTGGCATCACCAACCGTGCCGGCGAGCACGAGCCGGCGGCCAAAAACGACGCCGAGGCGAAGGAGGAGCAACCGCTCGACGAGGCTGCGCTGCGAAGACTTCCACGGGATCTCCTGAGCAGGGTCTACAGGGCAGTGACTGCCGCGCGCCATGACGAGCTCGTCGAGCTCATCGAGACCATCCGGATGACGGAACCGGAGCTGGCCGCCGGGCTTCGACGGATGGCGGATGCCTTCGACCACGACGGCCTGCGGCACCTGCTGGTCCGGTGGAAGGAGTGACGGCGTGGTGACAGACGAGGTGCAGGGCAAGAGCGTTCTCGTCGTGGATGATGCCCCCGAAAACCTGCGGCTCCTGGCCGCGGTTCTCGGGCGCGGCGGCCTCGTGCCCCGGCCGGTCACGAGCGGCCGGCTCGCCATCGAGGCAGCGGTCATCGACCCTCCCGATCTCGTCCTGTTGGACGTCCGCATGCCGGAGATGTCCGGCGCGGACGTATGCCGCCGGTTCAAGCAGGACGAGCGGCTGCGCGGCATCCCCATCATCTTCGTCAGCGCGCTTCAGGGCACCGACGACAAGGTCGAGGCCTTTCGTGTGGGCGCTGTCGACTACATCTCCAGGCCGTTCCAGGAAGAGGAGGTGCTCGCGCGCATCGAGACACACCTGCGTCTCAGAGCCCTGCAGGTGGAGCTGGTGTCGCACAGTGCGCAGCTCGAGCAACGGATAGCCGAGCAGGTCAGAGAGGTCACGGAGTCCCAGCTCGCGACCATCTTCGCGCTCGCCAAGCTCGCCGAGGCTCGCGACGATGACACCGGACACCACATCGAGCGGGTGCAGACCTTCAGCAGGATGCTGGCCGAGCAGATGCGAGAGATGAGGCTGCACGTGGAACAGCTGAGCGTCGCGTTCATCGACAATCTGTCTCAGACCGCCTCTCTTCACGACATCGGGAAGGTCGGCGTTCCCGACGCCATCCTGCTCGAGCCCGGCAAGCTGACCACTGCCCAGTTCGCGGAGATGAAGAAGCACTGCGCGCTCGGCGCCGACACGCTCGCCACGGTGCTCGAGAAATATCCCGACAACCAGTTCCTCAGCGTGGGGGTCGACGTGGCGAGATCGCACCACGAGAAGTGGGACGGCAGCGGCTACCCCGACGGCCTCGAGGAGGCGGAAATCCCCCTTGCAGCGCGCATCGTCGCTCTTGCCGATTTCTACGACGCGCTGACGTCGAAGCGTTGCTACCGGCCCGCGTTCAGTCACGAGGACACCTGTCGGATGATACGGGAAGGCAGCGGAACCCACTTCGATCCCGATGTCGCGACAGCGTTCGACAACCTGGAGGGACAGTTCCGAGAAATTCGCCAGGAGATGCAGGGCCGATGACCACTCCATGGGACGAGGATGCCTCCGAGATCGCCGAAAAGATCAGCGTACGGGGGCGAATCCTCGTCATCGACGACGAAGAGGGCATCACGGGCGGCGCGTTCACGCCCCGGGCCCGGGACTACCTCGGCAAGGTCGACAACCTGCGGGTGGGAAAGCCCTTCGAGATGGCCGACTTCAAGAAGATCGTGAGCGGGTCGATTCTGGCCCATCGAACGAAGGACCGGCTCGGCGAGCCGAAGCGCTGACGGATCAGGTAGCAGTCATGAGCAAGAAGAGACGGACCACCAAGAGCAACACAGCGCCTTCGCTTGCCCCGACGTCGCGTGACCAGGCCGAAAGCGAGGCCGGCGCGCGTGCTCGGGAAACGGACGGCCAGCTCGAAAAGAGGCCGCCAGGCAGGTTTCCCATCGTGGGCATCGGGGCGTCGGCAGGCGGGCTGGCCGCGTTCGAGACCTTCTTTTCCGGCATGCCGGCCGACGCCGACCCGGGCATGGCTTTCGTCCTGGTGCAACACCTGGCCCCGGATCACAAGAGTATCCTCTCGGACCTCGTCAGGCGGTACACACGCATGCAGGTCTACGAGGTCGAGGACGGTATCGAGGTGCAGCCAAATTGCACCTACATCATTCCGCCGGGCCGAGACATGGCGCTTCTCAATGGCACCCTGCAGCTGCTGGAGCCCGGTGCGCCACGCGGGATGCGCCTGCCCATCGACTTCTTCTTTCGCTCGTTGGCCCACGAGCAGCGCGAACAGGCCATCTGCGTCGTGCTTTCGGGCACCGGCAGCGACGGTACTCTGGGCGTTCGCGCCATCAAGGGTGAGGGCGGCATGGTCATGGTCCAGAGCCCCGAGTCGACCGAGTACGACGGCATGCCCCAGAGCGTCATCGCCACCGGCCTGGCGGACTATGTGCTGCGGCCCGCCGAGATGGCGGCCCGGATTGTCGCCTTCGCCGCTCACGCGTTTGGCCCCGGGCCTCGCCTGGCCGGCCCGCAAGCACCCGAGAGCGGGGACACCCTGAAGAAGATCTCCGTCGTTCTACGCGACCAGACCGGCCACGACTTCTCCCAGTACAAGCAAAACACGCTGGTTCGTCGAGTCGAGCGGCGCATGGCGGTCCACCAGATCGAGCAGATGCAAGAGTATCTGCTCTACCTGCGCCAGACCCCCGCCGAAGCAGACTCCCTCTTTCGCGACCTGCTGATCGGTGTCACGAGCTTCTTCCGTGACCCGGACGCGTTTGCCGTTCTCGAGTCACAAGTGATCCCGAAGATCTTCGCGAACAAGCCCGCGGGCGCGCCGGTCCGCGTCTGGGTCTGCGGCTGCGCCACTGGCGAGGAGGCCTACTCCATCGCCATCTTGCTCCAGGAACACATCGACACCCTCGAACACTCGTTCAAGGTGCAGGTCTTTGCCACCGACATCGACGCCCGAGCCGTCGAGCAAGCCCGCGCCGGGATCTATTCTGCAAGCATCGCTGCCGACGTGTCCCCGGAGCGACTGGAGCGATTCTTCACTCGAGAGCCGGGCAGCGACGTCTATCGAATCCAAAGAGTCATCCGGGACCTCCTGGTCTTTTCCGAACATGACGTCATCAAGGACCCACCCTTTTCCAGGCTCGACCTGGTCACTTGCCGCAATCTGCTCATCTATCTGAATGCGGAGCTGCAGCAGAGGCTCATCCCCTTGTTCCACTACGCCCTCGACCCCCAAGGATTCCTCGTGCTCGGCACCTCCGAGACGGTCGGCGAGTTCGGCACTCTGTTCACCGCGCTCGATCGCAAGCAGAGGATCTTTCAGCAGCAACAGGACCTTGCCGGTGTGACCCATCCGTCTCAAATAGGAAGTCCCGTTCCGCCCTCGACCGATGTCTCCGCCGCGCCGACAACGGCGGTAAATACAGCTCGGCCCCAGGGCTCCGTCAGGCCTCGCGAGGTGGCCGAGCGCACCTTGCTCGCTCACTACGCCCAGGCTGCCGTGCTGGTAAACGGTCGCGGCGATGTCGTCTATATCCACGGCCGTACGGGCAAGTTCCTGGAGCCGGCCGCCGGCGATGCCGGTATGAACATCCTCTCCATGGCTCGCGAGGGGCTGCGCCCGGCCTTGGCCTCCGCGCTGCGCAAGGCGGTAACGCAGCAGGAACCCGTCAGCATCACAGGGCTGAAGGTTCGAACCAATGGCGATTCCATCCGGGCAAGCCTCTCTTTGCGAAGAGCTGACGGTCCCACCGGGTCGCCCCAGCCCGACCTCTTCCTGGTCATTCTCGAGGCAGAACCCACGGCGCCTCCCGCACTGGATGCCGAGGCGCCCGACCCGCCTGGCGACGCCGATGAGCCGGCCGTCGAATCCCACCAGCGCATCGCCGCGTTGGAACAGGAGCTGCGCACCAAGGAAGAGTACCTCCAGAGCACGATCGAGGAGATGGAGACTGCAAACGAGGAGCTCAAGTCCACCAACGAGGAGATGCAGTCGGTCAACGAGGAGCTGCAATCCACCAATGAGGAGCTGGAGACGTCCAAGGAGGAGCTGCAATCGGTCAACGAAGAGCTGGCCACGGTCAACTCCGAGCTGCAGACCAAGGTGGCCGATCTGTCGCGGGCCAACAACGACATGAACAACCTGTTGGCCGGTACGGGAGTGGGTACTCTCTTTGTCGACCATCAGCTGCGCATCGCCCGCTTCACGCCCGCCACTGCCGAGGTGATCAACCTGATCCAGAGCGACGTCGGTCGCCCGGTGGCCCACATCGTTTCGAACCTCGTGGGCTACGACCGGTTGGTGGAGGACGTCAAGGAGGTGCTGGACACTCTGTCATCGCGCGAGATCGAGGTCCAGACAAGGACGGGTGACTGGTACCTGCTACGCATCCAGCCCTATCGTACGCTCGAGAACGTGATCGATGGCGCCGTGATCACTTTCACGAATGTCACCAAGCACAAGCGAATCGAGACGTCCTGGTTGAATGCGAAGGATCTGGCCGACGGCATCGTGGCCACCGTTCGCGAACCGCTGTTGGTGCTCGATGAGGATCTGCGAATCCTCCAGGCCAACGCTGCCTTCTACCGCACCTTTGGAATGTCGAAGGAGGAAACCGTCGGGCATCTGCTCATCGATCTGGGGGACGGTCAATGGAACATTCCGCAGCTGCGTCAACTGCTTCGGGAGATACTCCTCGAGAACACCAGCTTCGAGGACTTCGAGGTGGTCCACGACTTCGACGGGATCGGCCGACGAACCATGCAGCTCAATGCTCGCCGCATCTGCTTCGATGGCAATGAAGGCGAACGGATCCTGCTGGCCATCGAAGACAAAACTGACGGCGCGGATGCTCCTGCCCCGGTGGAGACCGCCGGTCGGAAGACGGACGGCGTCGACAGGGGGAACGGGTCATGAAAAAAGAGAATGAGACGAGAGAAAAGGAGGCTCGCGCGGCACGTGATCTTCGCCGGCGGGCAGAGGAACGAGCATTGGAGACGGCGACCGAGGCGATGGCCCCCGCCACACTCGAGGAGGCAGAACGTCTCGTTCACGAGCTGCGCGTGCACCGGATAGAGTTGGAAATGCAAAACGAGGAGCTGCGGCGCGCTCAGCTGGCGCTGGATGCTTCGCGGACGAGATACTTCGCTCTCTACGATCTGGCGCCGGTCGGCTACGTTACGCTCAGCGAGCGGAGCCTGGTCCTCGAGGCCAACCTCAGAGCCTGTACCCTGCTGGGTATCCCAAGAGGCGCGCTCGCCGGGCAACCGCTGACCCGCTTCATCGCCGGTGAAGATCAGGATCTCTACTACCTGCACCGCAAGAAGTTGTTCGAAACGGGCGAGCCCCAGGCCTATGAGCTGCGCATGAAGCAGCCCGGTGGCAACCAGATTTGGGCGCGAATGGAGGCAGCCCTGGCCACGGGCGAGGCAGGCGAAGAACCGGTTTGCCGGGTCACGTTGAGTGACATCACCGAGGAGAAGCGGCTGAGAACCCAGCTCGCGGTGGCGGACCGGCTGTCCAGCCTCGGTTTGCTGGCCGCAAGCACGGGCCACGAGGTCAACAACCCCTTGACCTACGTCTTGTACAACGTGGAGACCCTGGCCGAAGACCTTCCGGCGGTTGCGGGACGACTGACCCCTCCCGACGCCTCGACGGCGCAAAACGAGGAAGGTCTCCGTTTGGTCACGTCGTTGGCCGAAGCACGCGCGGAGTTGGGGGAGATGAGCGAGCGAGCACGTTCCGCGGTGGAAGGAGCCCGGCGAATACGTGAGATCATCAAGGGCATGCGCGCATTCTCGCGTGTCGACGAAGAGCTCATCGAACCGTTGTCGCTCAACAGCCTCGTCGAGACTGCGCTCACAATGGCCGCCAAGGAGATCAGTGCGCGGGCGCGCCTGGTCAGGGACCTCGGCCCCGTGCCGAACGTCTCGGCGAACCGCGGACAGATGTGTCAGGTCTTCTTGAACCTGCTGGTCAATGCGGCGCATTCCATCGAAGAAGGACGTGTCGACGACAACGAGATCTCGGTTCGCACCCGGTCCGAAGGTGGTGACGTCCTGGCCGAGATCTCCGATACCGGTGCAGGCATCTCGGCAGGCAACCTCGACAAGGTCTTCGACCCGTTCTTCACGACCAAGCCCGCTGGTTCCGGAACGGGCCTCGGGCTCTCCATCTGTATGAGAATCGTATCCGCCCTGGGGGGCACTCTGAGCGTGGAGAGCAAAGTCAAAGTGGGCAGTACGTTCACAGTCCGTCTGCCGGCTGTAGCCCCGTCGGAAGACAGCGAAGGTCCTTTTGCCAATTTCGACGACACGTCGGCCGAAGGCGCAAGCCCGAGGCGGAGAATCCTCGTCATCGACGACGAGGCCTTCGTGCGCGAGGCCCTGGTGGGGATGCTCAAAGACTACGAAACAGTGGTCGCAGCCTCCGGCACGGAAGGTCGAAGCATCCTCGTCGAGGATTCCGAGTTCGATGTGATCCTGTGCGACCTGATGATGCCGGGCTTGTCCGGCATGGACTTGTTCACCTGGTTGAAGGACAGAGACCCAGACGCCGCCAAGCGCGTTGTGTTCATCACCGGGGGCGCCTTCACTCCCAAGACCCAGGATTTCTTGGCCGCGGTCGACCCGCCGACTCTGAACAAGCCATTCGACGGTGCCCACTTGCGAGCCAGTATCGCGACGCTGATCCAGGAAGCGAGACGGAACCGCAACGCGTCATGATCCTCTTCTCGATCGCCCGGGTGAAGACCGCAGCGGCCTGCACCGGCGGAACCACGACACGAAAGACCCCGAAGTCACGGAGACTGGACGCGGTCCTTTCGTCGTCGGCCGTGGCGATGAATCGGGCGCTCGGGTTGATATGCCTCACCTGCTCGGCGAGCGCCTGGTTTGATGTGCCCCGCAAGAAGGTGTTGCTGATGGTCGAGATCACGGCTCGGACCCGAGCGATTCCATGCTGGCGTAGCGTAGGTTCATCTCCAATCCAATGATGAACAAGAGGAACGTCGACCGGGTGCTCGAGGTGAAGCGTATCTTCAGGGTCAGCTACCGGACCTTTGAGCCAAGAGACGCGTTCGGCGGTTGACAGGAGCACGGAACGATTCTACAGTTGTTCAAGTGTAGTAATGAGAGGTGCGCTCAGTCGTGAGCAAGAACACAGCAACGGCAAAACAGGCGGCTCAGGCTGACCGCTGCAGTGTGTTTTCGACGGACGCCGAACGGGTCAGCGTAGCCCGCGCAGCCGTTCCGAGCGACGCCATGGCCGATGCCATCGCCGGCGCCTTCAAGGTCATCGCCCACCCGACCCGCGTCAGGATCCTGCGAGCGCTTTCGGTCGGTGAGCTGTGTGTCTGTGAGATCTCCGAGGTGCTGGGCCTTTCGGTTTCCGCCACCTCCCACCAGCTCTCTTCGCTCAAGGCGCAACGTCTGGTGCAATCGCGTTCGGAAGGCAAGCTGGTCCACTATTCCCTCGGTGACCGCTTCGTTCTGGCCCTCCTGGAAGACTACTTTCGACACCTGAGCGACGAGGGGGCGGCATGATGAACAAACGCCTCCCTTCCGCGTTGATGCTGGCCGTGTTCGCGTGGATGATCGCCGGTCCAACTGTGGCAGCGGCGTTGGAGCCGTCGCACACGGCCCTCGTTTCCCCGGCCCATCACGCCGACGGCGCTCCTTGTCCCGACGGCGACGATGACGGCCCCTGCGACGACGGGTGCCCCTGTCTCTGCTGTCCGGGCCACGCGACGGTGATGTTCCCACCGGCGGTCGCCTCCCTCGAAAGGCCGCACCTTTCGTCGGTGCATCGCTTCGGCCCCTCCGAGACTGATCATCCCAGCGGTATCCACCGCCGCATCTTCCGCCCTCCGCGGGTCTGAGGGTCTCGCAGACCCGAGATCCGGATCGTCTCTCCGCTTGCGGGGAGCTTGCTGATCCACGACCCGAGCCACCGGTCACTTTCCGGACGGCTTTTGGAGGAAGGAAGACTCGAAATGAAAAGCAGATACGTTCCGCCCGCCTGGATGCCAGGCACAGCGGCGATCACATTGGTTCTCACGTTGGCCCCGGGATCAGTTCGCGCCCAGGCGTCGGGTGAATCGGAGGGGGATCGTCTACAAGCAGGTGCCGAGATCCGCATTACCTGGACGGATGTCGTGGAGCTCGTCGATGCTCACCCCACCGTAGCGGCGGGAAGGAAGCAAGTTGTGGCCGCGCGCGCCGAGGTTGACGCCGCCGGTGCGATCCCCAACCCGAGCGTCGAGGGAGCCACGGCCTACGGTCAGGCGCGTGATTCCTCGGCGTCACGGGTCGAATGGGGCCTCTCGCTCTCGATTCCGTTCGACTGGCTGGCCAGGCGGGGTGCACGGATCGATGCGGCCGGCGCCGAGGCGCGGGCAACCGAGGCAGAGTCCGAAGCCTTGCGCCGAGATGTGCTCTTGCAGCTACGCCTCATGTTCTGGAACCTCGCTTACGAGCAGGACCGCGTCGCGGCGCTGACCGCGCTCAAGCAAGAGACCGCCGCGCTCGCCACCACGGTCGAAAAACGCGTCGAGAAAGGGGAGAGCCGACCGGTGGAGGCGACACGGGTCAGCATCGAAGCCGAGAAGATTGCCGGGGAGCTGGCGATGGCTCGGTCCGTGCTGAAGACCCGGCAGGCTCAACTCGGGCTCTGGCTTGGCGTCACCGGCAAGAAGCGGATCATTGCGGTCGCCGATCTCACCAAGCTCCCGCGGCCCCTTTCGGCGGAAACCGCGCGCGCCAAGGTGCGCGGCGCCCATCCTGCGATCCGAGCGGCCGAGGCGAAGGTCCGTGCGCTATCGTCCAACGTCTCCACGGAGCGCCGCGCCCGCATTCCCTCGTTCTCCTTGCGGGCCTTCACCGGCCACGAGCTCGACCGCACCGCCTACGGCGTGGGATTGGCCGTGGATTTTCCGCTGTGGAACTGGAACACCGGGAACATCCGCAAAGCCGAGGCGCTGCTCGCGGTCGGGAGGAGCCGGCTGGATGCGCAGCGCCTCGCCCTCGAGTCCTCGCTCATCGAGGCGCAGGCCGCATGTCAATCCGGTGTGGCGCTGGCCGAACGCTATCGAGACAGAATCCAGCCGAGCGCGAGATCGGCCGCACAGACCATGGAACGAACCTATCAGCTCGGCGAGGCCACGCTGCTCGAGGTGCTCGACGCCCGGCGGACGCTGCTGGAGACGAGGACCCAGACGCTGGCGACCCTCGCCCAGGCGCAAGCCGAATGCAGCCGTCTGACCGTTCTCGCCGGGGAGGAATTGCCATGAAAACCGTTATCAAAAGCAAACTGATTCTCATCGCGCTGGCACTGGCCGCGCTGGCCGGCTGCAACGAGAGCAACCCGGATGCCCGCGCCGAGTCCGGAGAATCGCGCGCAGGACAAGAGCACGAAGGCGCCGAGCCCGACAAGGATGAGCCCGGTCACGAGGGACACGACCACGACGAAAACGAGACATCGGATCTCGACCGCCCCGTCTCGGAGCTGTTCGCGGCGACCTGCGAGCACGACCTCGAGACCCACGAGTGCGACGAGTGCCGCTACGAGGTCGGCGTGGTCAAGGCGGATGCCAGCCTCTTCGACGGGGGGCTGTTGAAGAAGACCCGGGCAGAAAAGACAGCTGTCGCGGCACCGCTCGAGCTCACCGGAGAGGTGCGTTTCGATGAGCGTCGCGTCGCGCACGTGAGCACCCAGGCAGAGGGCATCATCAAGGCCGTTCACGTCACTCTGGGCGACAAAGTGGGGCAGGGCCAGTCCCTGCTCGAGCTCGAGTCCGTCGCGATCGGAGAGGCGCAGGCGGCGTACCTCGAGGCGGCTGGGATACTCGACCTCGCCAGGCGAAACCACGCGCGTCTGGATGCGTTGCGCAAGGAGGGTATCTCCTCAGAGAAGGAGCTGCTTTCGGCCAGACAGGAGCTCGACGCCGCCCGGATCCGCACCGACGCCGCCTTCGGCAAGCTCGGGCGGCTCGGCATGAGCGCCTCCGCTGCACGCGAGCTCACCCGGAAGACCGCCTCCGGCCGACTGGTTCTGCGTGCTCCGGTCGCCGGCATCGTGCTGGACCTCCACGCCGTGGCCGGCGAGGTCGCGCGCGCCGACACGTCGCTGGCCACGGTCGGCGACAACTCCTCGGTCTGGGTGTGGACGGACCTCTACGAGCGGGATATTGCGCTTGTCACACGCGAGCAGGCGAAACAGCCGCTGGCGGCCGCTGTCGAGGTGGAGGCGTTCCCCGGAAAGGAGCTCGCCGGCAGCGTCGACTTCATCAGCCCGTCGATGAGCGAGTCCTCGCGGACGGTCAAGGCGCGCATCAATGTGCCGAACCCGGGCGGACGTCTGCTCGCCGGCATGTTCGCCCGGGTGAAGGTATTCATCCCCGGCGACCAGCAGGTGCTCGCCGTCCCCAGCAAGGCGATCCTGGAGGACGAAGGGCGTTCGTTTGTCTTTGTCCATCACGAGGGCGACTACTGGGTCCGACGGCCCGTCGACCCGGGGCGGACCTTCGCGGGAATGACCGAAATAACCACAGGGCTCACGGGAAGTGAGGCCGTTGTCGCGAACGGCGCCTTCCTCCTGAAGTCCGATGTCCTGCGCTCCAAGATGGGCGCAGGCTGCGCGGATTGAAAGGAGACACCGTCATGCCGAACCTGCTCGAATTCGTCTTGCGACGACGCATGACCGTGGGGATCGGCGCGTTGGTGCTGATCGCCCTGGGCGCGCTCTCGTGGAGCCGCCTGCCCATCGACGCCTTTCCCGACGTGACCAACCAGCAGGTGATGATTCTGACCGAGGCCGAGGGCCTGGGCCCCCTCGACGTGGAACAACAGATCACCTTCCCCATCGAATGGGTCATGGGGGGGCTACCGGACATCAAGATGGTTCGCTCGCTGTCCAAGACCGGCCTCTCCCAGGTGGTCATCGTCTTCGAGGACGACGTCGACACCTACTTCGCCCGCCAGCTCGTGTTCGAGCGGTTGCAGATGGCCAGAGAGCGGCTTCCAGCGGGCGTCGAGCCCGAGATGGGGCCGATCAGCACGGGATTGGGAGAGATCTTTCAATACACCATCACAAGCGACCGTCACAGCCTGACCGAGCTTCGCTGTATGCAGGACTGGATGGTCGCGCCGCGTCTGCGCATGGTGCCCGGCGTCAACGAGGTCAACAGCTTCGGCGGTCACGTCAAGCAGATCCACGTGCTCGTGGAGCCCGACAAGCTGCTCGAGTACGAGCTCACCCTGCCGGATATCGTCGCCGCGCTGTCCGAGAACAATGCCAACGCCGGCGGCAGCTTCATCGTCAAGGACTGGGAGCAGGAGAACATCCGCAGCGTCGGCCTGTTCGGCTCGGTCCAGGATGTCCGAGATGTCGTGCTGCACGCGGACGACGGAACACCCGTATACCTGACCGATGTCGCCGAGGTCACCGAGGGCGCGATGACCCGGATGGGCGCCGTGAGCCGTGACGGTGCGGGCGAGGTCGCCGCCGGGATGGTCATCATGCTCGAGGGCGAGAACTCCAAGGAGGTGGTCGAGCGGGTCAAGGCCGCCCTTCCCGGCATCGAGCGAGCGCTGCCCGAGGGCGCCTCCATCGACGTCTTCTACGACCGCACGAACCTGGTCGAGGCCGTGATCGGCACCGTGTCGGGCGCGCTCTTGCAAGGCGGGCTCCTCGTCATCCTGGTCTTGTTCCTGCTCATCGGCAATCTCCGCTCGGCCCTGGCGGTTGCGACCAGCCTGCCGCTCACCGCTCTGATCGCGTTCATCTTCATGGACCTGGGGCAGGTGACGGCCAACCTGATGAGCCTCGGAGGTCTGGCCATCGCCATCGGCATGGTGGTCGACGGCTCCATCGTGGTGACGGAGAACATCGTCCGCCACCTCGAGGAGCGGCCGTCCGAGAACCGGTTGGACGTGGTGATCCGGGCAACCCGCGAGGTGGCCCGGCCCATCGTCTTCTCCATCCTCATCATCGTCCTGGTCTTCGTGCCGCTATTCACCCTCGAAGGCATGGAGGGGCGAATGTTCGGCCCGCTCGCGTTGACGATGGTCTTCGCCATGCTGGGTTCTCTGGTCGTGGCCATGACCATCATGCCGGTCATCCTGTCGTTCCTGGTGAACAGGGGAATCGGCGCGAAAGAGCCCCGCGCGTTCTTGTGGCTTCAGCGCGGGTATCTGCGCGTGCTGGACAAGGTGCTGAACCATCAAAAACTCACGGTGGGCGTCGCCGCCGTGCTGTTTGCTTCCACCCTGGCGCTCTTGCCGCTTGTCGGCACGGAGTTTCTCCCACAGCTCGAGGAGGGAGCCATCGCCATCAACGTCGTGCGCTTGCCCAACGCCTCGCTGGAAGGCTCGATCGAGACCGGGACGTTCATGGAGAAGCAGCTCCGGACCTTCCCCGAGGTGAAGACCGTCGTCACCAAGACGGGGCGCGCCGAGATCTCCGAGGACCCGATGGGGCCGGAGCAGAACGACATCCTGATCATGCTCCATCCCCAGTCGCAGTGGACCACCGGGCGCACCAAGGCAGAGCTCGTCGCGGCGATGCAAGAGCGCCTGTCGAAGATCCCGGGCCTTCGCCTGTCTTTCAGCCAGCCCATCGCGCTACGCGTGAACGAGCTGATATCAGGAGTGAAGAGCGACCTGGCGATCAAGGTGTTCGGCGAGAAAATCGATATCCTGAAAAGCAACGCCGACGGCATCGCCGCGATTCTCGGGGGCATCGAAGGCGCCGGGGATGTGCGCGTCGAGCAGGTCACCGGGTTCTCGCAGCTCGACATCATCCCCGACCGCCGAGCCATGGCTCGCTACGAGCTGAACATGCACGACCTCAACGAGATCGTCGAGACCGCGGTGGGAGGCAAGGTGGCGACCACGATGATCGACGGCCAGATGCGTTTCGACGTGCAGGTGCGTTTCCCTCGGGAGCGACGCAACGATATCGAGGCCATCGAGGCGATCCTGCTGCCCACTCCAGCGGGCGCCAGGGTACCGCTGGGGCATGTCGCTCAAATCGAGCGCGTCGAAGGCCCGGCGCAGATCAGCCGGGAGAACAACATGCGGCGCGTGGCTGTGGAGGCGAACATCCGGGGCCGCGATCTCGGTGGTTTCGTCGAAGAGGCAAAGCGGCGTCTCGCGGGAATTACCAGAGGCCTGCCCGCCGGGTACTGGATCGAATACGGCGGAACCTTCGAGAACCAGCAGCGCGCCATGCGGCGGCTCGCGGTGGTGGTGCCGATATCTGTGCTCTTGATCTTCTTCATGCTGACCTCGGCGCTGCGGTCCATCAAGACGGCCGGTCTCGTGCTGGCAAATCTGCCCTTCGCGCTGGTCGGAGGGATCCTGTCGATGGTCCTTCTGGGGATCACGTTGAACGTGCCGTCCACGGTCGGCTTCATCGCGCTGTTCGGTGTGGCCGTGCAGAACGGCACGGTGTTGGTGACCTTCATCAACCAGCTCCGAGAAGATGGCCGGTCGTTGCGCGAGGCCGTGCTGGCGGCGTGCCGTCTGCGGTTCAGGGCCCTCTTGATGACCGCGGCGACGACGGTCCTGGGACTCTTGCCGATGGTGTATGCCGTCGGGCCCGGAGCGGAGGTGCAGCGACCGCTCGCGGTGGTGGTCATCGGAGGGCTGTTGACGGCGACGCTGCTCACCCTGTTCGTGGTGCCGTCTCTGTACCACTGGCTGCCCCCGCGTCTCGCGGCCGGGCCATCCTTGACAGAGCGCCTTCGATAATGATTTTGTCACGAGCACAATCGGACGACGATTTTACTCGTGGAGAAAGACGGACTGAACTGGAAGCACCCCAAAAACCGCCTCACCTGAGGGCGAGGCCTGGAGCCAGGTCGGCTCCAAGAAACCGATCGCCTTCGGGTGACTCCTCCCGCCTGGTCTCCCGTGCCTCCGCGGGCGACCGGCGGCAGACGTCAGCCGGTGGCAACACCAAGAGCGACGAGGGGCGCGCGGTGCTCTCACGGGGCTACCGCGACCTGGTCACCGCGCTGGAGCGGGTGTCGGGCAAGGCCATCAGCGTCGATTCGCTCGAGGCCGGCATCGAGACGGTCAACAAGAAGCGCGCCGCCATGCACCGGCTGGCAAAGCTGCGCCACGCCAACCCGGCCCCCATCAGCGGCCTGGACGCGCTGCTCGCCAACCAGGTGTTCTTCTACGACGCCCCGGAGCGCTTCACCGGCAACGTCGACAAGCTCTGCGACGAGCTCGAGCAGCGCATCGAGAACAAGACCGGAGTGGCTCCCGACAAAACGCCGCGAATCGTCATCTCGGGCTGCCCGATGGCCGTTCCCAACCGGAGGGACTCGCGCGCCGACCGGAGCGGTGGTCCTATGTCGAGCGCGGTGATGGCTTTCCCTTGCGTGTCCAGTATCATTTGACACCCATGCAGCAGGATTGTACATGCTGCTCCGTGAGAGGAACGAAAATGATCTGGGACGATCTCGATCTGGAAAAGCACGACGCGCCGCCGAGTGTACCAGCTGCGGTGTTCGGCCGGGTCGAGAGCGCCATCTCCCGCACGATATCCTGTCCGCCGTGAGACGTTTCGGGCCCGGCCCGACGCTGTCATTCTCCTTTCACGCGCCGCATGCTGGCGAAGGTGAAAGATTTTCAGGCCTCGGGCGAGAAAGGAGGGCACGCGTAAGCAACGAGGAATCCGAACGAGGACGTCATCATGGCCGACCAAAAACTGATCGAAACCGAAGCACGACGCCGTCGCACCTTCGCCATCATCTCCCATCCGGACGCCGGGAAGACCACGCTCACAGAGAAGCTCCTCCTGTACGGCGGGGTCATCCGGCTCGCCGGCGCTGTCAAGGCCAAGCGGGGTCGAGCCGCAGCCATCAGCGACTGGATGGAGCTGGAGCGCGAGCGCGGCATCTCGGTCACGACCAGCGTCCTGCAGTTCCCCTACCGCGGCTTGCAGATGAACCTGCTCGACACGCCGGGCCACGCCGACTTTTCCGAGGACACCTACCGGACGCTCCACGCCGTTGATGGCGCGGTGATGCTGCTCGATTGCGCCAAGGGCGTGGAGTCGCAGACCAAGAAGCTCTTCCGCGTCTGCCGGCACCGGTCGATTCCGATCTTCACGTTCGTGAACAAGATGGACCGGCCCGGCCGTGACCCCATCGATCTCATCGGGGAGGTAGAGTCGGTCCTCGGCATCGGAGTCTTTCCGATTACGTGGCCCGTATTCCGCTCGGGCGTGTTTCGGGGCGTCTATCACCGCCTGGCCAGGCGAGTGTACATTTTCGATGAACGCCGCGCCGGTTCGAGCGCGGCCCTGGGCAGCGATGTGGCCCTTTTCGAGGCCTCCGGTGTCGATGATCCGCAGCTCGAACGGGAGCTCGACACCGAGGGCTACGAGCGGCTGCGAGACGACATCGAGTTGCTGGACGCGGCCGGTGACGAGTTCGATCGTGCCCGCTTCCGGTCCGGCGAGACCTCTCCGATGTTCTTCGGCAGCGCCATCAACAACTTCGGCCTGGAGGCCTTCCTCGGCGACTTTTGCGATCTCATGCCGGCGCCGAGCTCCCGCATGACGAGCCAAGGTCGGGTGTCGGCCGCGCAGGCGGAATTCAGCGGGTTCGTGTTCAAGGTGCAGGCAAACATGAACCGGGCGCACCGCGACCGGGTGGCATTTGTACGCGTCTGCTCGGGACGCTTCCAGCGTGGAATGAAGACCTACCACGTTCGAACCGGGCGAGAGGTCCGCCTGGCCAACCCCACCCAGTTCGTCGCGCAGGAACGAAGCCTCGTCGACGAGGCCTACGCCGGGGACGTCATCGGTGTTTTCGATCCCGGTATTTTCGAGATCGGGGACACCCTGACAGCCGGCTCCAGGTACCGATTCGAGAGCATTCCGAGCTTCGCTCCGGAGCATTTCGCTCGCCTCGTCTCACAGGATCCAATGCGCCGGAAGCAGCTCACCCGCGGAATGGAACAGCTCGCCAAAGAGGGGGCCGTCCAGCTCTATCGCCCACCCGGCGGTCGATCCGGAGAGATGATCCTCGGAGCCGTCGGTCAGCTTCAGATGGAGGTGACCAAGCACCGGCTCGAGGAGGAGTACGGCGCGGAGGTGAGGATGGAGCCGCTCGAATACCAGATGGCCCGCTGGGTCTCGCCGAAGAACGGCAAGCCGTTGGACTTCCAGAAGCTGCAGAAGGTCTGCACCGGGCTTGTCGTGCTCGACGTCCGCGAGCGCCCCGTGATTCTTTTCGAGCGCGACTGGTCGATCCGCTTCGCTCGAGAGCGCCTGCCGGATGTCGAGTTCGCCGAAACCGCGCAGGGTGTGGTGGTTCGGGACGTTTGATGCCTGGGTGGAGTGGCATGCCGCGTTCAGCGATCACCGATCTCCGTTCCACTATCTCGACGCTGCGGGGGACACCGCAGGAGCCCGTGGACTGGTCGTCTCCGGACGTCAAAGCACGCCGAAAATGTAGACGGAACAGAGATACCCGCCGACGAGAATGAAAAGCACCGCCGTGATGCGCCGCATCCAGGGCTCGATCTTGGTGAAGATGTTGAACGCTCTCGAGACGCGATTGGCGGCAAAGGCGATAACCGCCGAAAAGACGACCACCGGCAGCGCGGTTCCCA
>JAWOBP010000161.1:0-21205 GCA_046484285.1 Polyangia bacterium | reverse complement strand
CTCGACACCGGCCCGCGGACCGCTGCTCGGCTCTCCGCAGCTCCACACTCCCGCAGCGGCGCCCTCCCACTCGGGGGAGCAGACCGCCAGGTCCCAGCTGCGAAGCACCTCGGCGCCATCGTCCGGCGAGAGCGACTGCTGGCCCGGCTCCGGAAACTCTTCGTTTTCTTGCACACTGCATGGATCGCGGTAGAAAAGGAGGGCGAAACAGAACGGGTCAAAATATTAGCCATGGATACTTCGTAGGTAGCCCGAAGCTGAAAAGTCAACAGCGAATATTCCACGTTTTTCTACGGGCGTCTTCAGTCGGGGAGGACCTCGCTGTTTGTCAGCGGTTGCTCGAAGGCGGTCAGCACCTTTACTCCGCCCTCGGTGACCGCCAGCGAGTGCTCGAACTGGGCCGAGAGCTTTCCGTCGACCGTGACCGCGGTCCACTCGTCTTCCAGTATCCTGGCCCTCCAGTCTCCGGCGTTGATCATCGGCTCGATCGTGAAGGTCATCCCCTCGCGCAGCCGCAGCCCGCGGCCCCGCTTGCCGAAGTGGAGCACCTGGGGCGGCTCGTGGAAGGATCGTCCCAGGCCGTGCCCCACGAAGTCGCGAACCACCGAGCAGCCGTTGCTCTCGGCGTGTTGCTGGATCGCGGCGCCGATGTCGCCCAGCCTCGCCCCCGGCCCGACCTCGGCGATGCCCAGCTCCAGGCAGCGACGGGTCACCTCGACCAGGTGCCGCGCCTCGGCCGACGGCTCGCCGATGTAGAAGGTGGCCGAGACGTCGCCGTGCCAGCCGTTCAGGATCGAGGTGATGTCCACGTTGACGATGTCTCCCTCGCGCAGCCGCCTGGAGCCGGGGATCCCGTGGCAGATCACCTCGTTGATCGAGGTGCAGACGCTCTTGGGAAAACCGCGGTAGTGCAGCGGAGCCGGCCGCGCGTCGTGGTCGATCGTGTACTGGTGGACGAACTCGTCGATCTCCGCGGTCTTCATTCCGGGCCGCAGCAGACGACCGGTCTCCTCCAGGGTTCGAGCCGCGAGCCGGCAGGCCGGACGCATCTCGTCTATCTCGCTTTTGGACTTGATGATCACGTTGCTCATCGAAACCCCGCCTTTCACCCCACCACCACGTTGACCAGCTTGCCCGGCACCACGATCACCTTGCGCACCGTCTTGCCCTCCACGTGGCGGCGCACGTTCTCGTCGGCCAGCGCGGCGCGCTCCATCTCGTCGCGATCGGCGCTGGCCGGCACCTCGACCGTGGCGCGCAGCTTGCCCTTGACCTGGACCGCGATCGTCACCACCTCGTCGGCGACGGCGCGCTCGTCGTGCGCCGGCCAGGCGGCCTCGGCTGCCAGTCCCTCGCCGCCCAGCTCCTTCCACAGCTCCTCGGCCACGTGCGGGGCGAACGGCGAGAGCATGCCCAGCAGCGACAAGAGCGCGTCGCGTTGCACCGCGTCGGCCGCGGCCTCCCCCCGCGGCGGGCCGAGCTTGGAGATCGCGTTGACCAGCTCCATGCAGCGGGCGATCGCGGTGTTGAAGTGGAAACGCTGCTCGATGTCCTCGCTGACGGCCGCGATCGTCTTGTGGGTCAGCCGCCACAGATCCCTGCTTTCCTCGTCGAGATCGCTTCCGTCGTCCGAGTAGGAGCCGGCCTCGAGCAACGACTCCCGGCGCCGGCGGACCATGTTCCAGATCCGGGTCAGGAAGCGGTGCACCCCTTCCACGCCCTCGTCCTTCCAGACCAGGTCGTTCTCCGGGGGAGAGGCGAAGAGCGTGAACAGCCTGGCCGAGTCGGCGCCGTAGCGCTCGATGATCTCGCCCGGATCGACTCCGTTGCGCCTGGACTTGGACATCTTTTCGACGCGGCCGACCT
Organism: Polyangia bacterium; assembly: GCA_046484285.1. Classification (GTDB taxonomy): domain Bacteria; phylum Myxococcota_A; class Polyangia; order JAAYKL01; family JAAYKL01; genus CAZHCG01. The sequence continues at coordinate 19,339 of JAWOBP010000161.1, read as the reverse complement.
CGATCGGCTTTCCGTTCAGCAGGCTCTTGCCGTCCTCGACCTCGTCGGCAGCGTGCCAGACGGGCTGGCCGTTTTCGTCGCGGGTCAGCAGTGTCTCCTTGCAGACCATGCCCTGGGTCAGCAGCCGCGAGAACGGCTCGCGCGGGACGTCCTTTTCGAAAAAGCCCAGGTCCTGCATCAGGCGGTGGTAGAAGCGCGCGTAGACCAGGTGGCCGACGGCGTGCTCGATCCCGCCGATGTACTGGTCGACCGGCAGCCAGTGCGAGACCTCGGCCGGATCGAGCGGCGCCGTCTCGCAGCGGGGCGAGGTGTAGCGCAGGTGGTACCAGGACGACTCGACGAAGGTGTCGAAGGTGTCGGTCTCGCGCCGCGCCGGCCCCCCGCAGCGCGGGCAGGTCGTCTCGACGAAGGACGGGCAGCGGGCCAGGGCCGAGCCGCCCTCGCGGTCGAGGCTGACGTCCTCGGGAAGCTCGACGGGAAGATCGTCTTCCGGCACCGGGACCGCGTCGCAGCGATCGCAGTAGACGATCGGGATCGGCGCTCCCCAGTAGCGCTGCCGGGAGATGCACCAGTCGCGCAGGCGATAGCTGATCGTGCGATCACCCATCTCGTTCTCGGCGAGGTAGTCGATGATCGCGTCGATCGCCTCGCGGTTGTGCTTGCCGTCGAACGGCCCCGAGGCGACCTGCACGCCGTCGTCGACATAGGCCTCGCTCATCTCGGCGGGGTCCAGCCGCGTGCCGTCCGGCGGCTGGATCACGACCTCGATCGGAATCCGGTACTTGCGCGCGAACTCGAAGTCGCGCTGATCGTGCGCCGGCACGGCCATCACCGCGCCGGTGCCGTAGTCCATCAGCACGAAGTTGGCGACGTGGATCGGGACGCGCCGGCCGTTGACCGGGTTGACGCAGTAGCGCCCGGTGAAGACACCTTCCTTCTCGTAGTCCTCGGAGCCGCGCTTGCGCTTGTCCTCGGCCAGCGTGCGCTGCACGAAGCCGCGCACCTCGTCCTCGCGCTCGCTGCCGGCGGCGAGGCGCAGCGCCAGCGGGTGCTCCGGGGCGAGGCTCATGAAGGTCACGCCCCAGAGCGTGTCCGGGCGCGTGGTGAAGACCGGCAATGTCTCCTCGCCGTCGATCGGGCTCTCCAGCCGGAAGTCGACGCGCGCGCCGTGGCTCTTGCCGATCCGGGCCCGCTGCTCGAGCAGCACGCGCTCGGGCCAGCTGCCCTCGAGCCGGTCGATCCCCTCCAGCAGCTTCTCGGCGTAGGCGGTGATGTGGAAGAACCACTGGGTCAGCTCCTTTTGCACCACCGGCTCGCCGTAGCGATAGTCGCGCCCGTCGATCACCTGCTCGTTGGCCAGCACGGTCTGCATCCGCTCCGACCAGTTGACCAGCGCCTTCTTGCGGTAGACCAGGCCGCGCTCCAGGGCGCGGGTGAAGACGAGCTGCTCCCAGCGGTAGTACTCCGGCCGGCAGGTAGCGATTTCGCGGCTCCAGTCGTAGCCGATCCCCAGCGCCTGGAGCTGCTCGCGCATCGCGTCGATGTTGCGGTAGGTCCAGCTCGCCGGGTGAATCCCGCGCTCTATCGCGGCGTTCTCCGCGGGCAGACCGAACGCGTCCCAGCCGATCGGGTGAAAGACGTTGCAGCCGCGCTTCTTGCGGTAGCGAGCCACCACGTCGCCGATCGAGTAGTTGCGGACGTGTCCCATGTGCAGGCGCCCGGAGGGGTAGGGGAACATCTCGAGGACGTAGTACTTCTCGCCCGGCGCGTCGGCGCGGGCCTCGAACGTGCCCCGCCGTTTCCACTCGGCCTGCCAGCGATTCTCGATTGCCCGTGGGGGGTAGTGCTTCTCCATTTTTTCACCAGTAGTGCTCGAGCCTCGATCGCGCCGCGGCCCGCGACGCTGCCGACTTATAACGAGGCGCAGTTGCACCCGCAAGGAGTGATTGTCAAACGCCCGCGCTTGCGACATCCTTACGAACGTGTCCAGGAGGTGCCCATGAGCAAGTCGGCTTGCGTCACCGTCGCGCTGGTCGCGGTCGCGGTCGCGGGGGGATCTTGGCTGTCCTGCGGTCCGAGCCTGCGCCGGACCCACCAGAGCGACAACGCGTTTTTGCGCTGTTTCGACATGGACTACAACCCCGGCCGCAGCGCGGAGCAGAAGGAGCGCTGCTGGAGCGAGTGGCTCGAGGAGCACGTCTACAACCAGCCCGAGGACAAGGTGGCCTACGCCGAGCTGAGGCTGGAGGAGCTGGCGGAAGGGATTTCCGTGCCGGGTCCGCCCGGTCCTCCGGGATCGTTCGACGAGCGGCCCCGGCCGGGAGAGGAGCAGAGTCCCGAGGATTTCGCCGTGGAGGTCGAGCCGCGGCCGGAGCCCGGAGGCGAGCCGGCTGCGGCCGACGCCGGAGCCTCGCCGTTGGCGGCGGCGAGCGCGGACGCGGGGGCGACCGGCGACGCCGGGGCCGATTCCGGTGTTGCGGACTTGCCGGGAGGCGACTGCCAGCGGATGTGCCGCAATTCCTACGAGCCCTGCCTCGGCGCCTGCCGGGAGAGCAGCGCTCCGCCTTCCTGTGCGAACGCCTGCGAGAAGGCATACCGCGCCTGCATGCGCTCCTGCTTCGAATGAGAAGCAGCAGACGGCGGGAGGCTGCTTTCTTGCGCGGTGGACCCACATTTAACTACAATAGCCTACATGAGATTGAAACCGCTACGCAGATCGGCGAGCGTTCCGCTTCTGGAGCGGGTGGAGGGATGCTCGATCACCCGCTTCGGGGACGAGGCCCTGCTTTCCGCCGCGGAGATCGTCAGCGAAGGTGTCGTCGACAGGGATCGGCGAGGAGCGCTGTACCACGGCAGCACGTTGATCACCGTCAGGCTCGACGAGGCCCGCGCCGCCGGCCGACTCGAGCCGGTCGACGCCGAGCAGCTCGCGGCGGCAGCCAGCCGTTCGCTCTCGCTGCGGGTCCGCCTGTTGCGCATCGCGCGCGCCGAGCTGGAGAGGCGCTGTCGCCCGCTGTTGCCGCGGCGGATGACCGCCGTGACAGAATTCGCCGTTGAAGGCCAGCGCCTTTTGGTGGATATTGGTGTTGAATGTCGACTCGCCGATCCGGTCGAACGGGCTGATGGCTCCGGCGAGGGCGCGCCGTGAAAGTGCCGGAGCCATGCGTTCACTACGTGCGGTTCGACGGACCGCGGCGAGGTGAGATCGGCAGGCTGCGCGACCCGGACGCGCGGAGAATCGCCGGAGCGGGCGCTGCCGGCGACGAGGAACCGCGCGAAGAACCGTTGGAGGAGACAGTTGCGCCCGGACGTACGATGAGTCAGACGTTTTCCCGCAGAGAGGTCGGCCGCCTTTTCGGAATAGGCGAGGGCAGGCTGCGCTACTGGGATCGCTCCGGGTTCATCTCGCCGTCGGGGCACGACGGCCGCCGTCGCAGCTACACATTCCAGGACCTGGTCGCGGTGCGCTCCGCGGTGATGCTGCTGGAAAACGGGATAAGCTTGCGGCGCGCCCGAAAGATTCTCTTTGAGCTGAACGACAAGCTTCCGCGCGCAACCCATCCGCTCGGGCGGCTGCGGGTTCGCGGGGACGGAAGCAAGGTCGTGATCGTGGAGGACGACCACGAGTTCGAGGCCGACTCCGGGCAGCTGCTGATGGATTTCGAGGTCAGCAGCATCGAGGACACGATCGTGGCGCGCCTTCCGGAGAAGAGGCTGGCCGCTCAAAGGCGCACGGCCTACGAGTGGTACCTGGAGGGCTGCCGGCTGGACGAGAGCGACGAGCTGGTGGCGGAGGCCGAGGAGGCCTATCATCGCGCCATCCACCTCGATCCCTCGCTGGCCAACGCCTACACCAACCTGGGAAACCTGCGTTACCGCGCCGGAGCCGTGGAGGACGCCAGGACGCTCTACCGCAAGGCGATCGAGGTCGATCCCGATCAGCCCGAGGCGCACTACAACCTGGGTTTTCTGGAGTACGAAAAAGGGCACCTCAACGGAGCCCGGACATGCTTCAGGCGCTCGCTGGACCTGGACCCCACCTTTGCCGACGCGCATTTCAACCTGGCGATGACCGCATTCAGGCTGCGCCGCAGCGACGAGGCGCGGCGACACTGGCGGCACTACCTGTCGCTGGAGCCCACCGGTCCCTGGGCCGATATCGCCCGGCGCAGGCTGAAAGACGGAGGGTAACCGTCGCTCTTTTCAGCGGTGGCGGCCGCAGATTCCGCAGCGGCCGTCGGGCCCGATCACGCCGATGCAGGCCTCGTCCGGACAGCATTCCCGCTCGGAGGAGTCCGGGCCGGCGGCCTCGTCGTCCTCGAGCACGACCTCGCCGGGAGCGCTCTTTTCGCCGCCGGGGGGCTCGGCAGGAGGAGAGGACGGCTCGGGGCTCGCTCCCTCCCGGTCGGGAATCGGCTCGGGGCCTTCGTAGGGCCTGCCGCAGACCTTGCAGCGGCCGTCGGGCCCGATCACGCCGATGCAGGACTCGTCGGAGCACAGCACGCGCCCCTCGAGGGTGAATCCGGTCTTCTCCAGCTCCATCTCTACTGCTCTGCCAGCTTGTCCTTCATCTTCTGCATCAGCGTCGCCCAGCCGTCCTGGGTGATGATCTTGTGGAACTGCGAGCGGTAGTTCGAGACCAGGCTGACGCCGTCGGTGACCATGTCGACCACGATCCACTTGTTGCCGTTCTTGCGCAGCTTGTACATGATCTCGGTCTGCTGGGCGCGCGGCCCGTCTCCGGACGAGACGATCGTCACCACCGAGGCCCGGTTTCCGGTGATCTCCTCTGACTGATAACTGACGGTGTGATCGCGGGTGTCGGCGAGGCGGTTGATCACGTTTTTCTCGATCAGGGCGTGCAGAGTCTCGGTGAACTCCTTGCGCTCGGCCTTGCTGCGTTCCTCCCAGTGCTTGCCCAGAGAGTCCTTGCACAGGGTCGGGAAATCGAGCATCTGGTTGACGATCCGCGCGATCTTTTTTTCGTTTCCGCTCGTGTTGGCCAGCAGCGGATCGAGTTTGTTGTGCTTGCTCTCGAGGAACTGGGTCGGAGAGCCGGCCATCGCCGTCGAAGCGGCGGTCAGCGCGGCGGCCAGCGCGGCCAGTGTCAGCAGTCTTCGAATGGGCTGCATCGCTCTGCTTCTCCTTTTTCTCGGTGCGGCTCGGTAGGCCGCCGACCTCCAATCGAAAAGACGCCCGGCGACGGATCGAAATTCACCGTCACCGCTCCCTCTTTTCGGGCTCTTCGGTGATGCCCGTGACGCGGTCCAGCTCGGCCAGACCAGCGTTGTACTCTCCGATCGATTGGTGCATCTCGGCCATCACCTTGAAATATTCCTTGAGCGCATCCTTGACGTCCTTCGAGGAGTTGAGACCGGCCGCGTGGCCCTGGGTCACCGCGGCAATCCAGCCCTTGACGAGCCGCTTGGACCTCTCGAGGTCCTCGATGCTGTCGCGGCTGCCGGAGACCTCGAGGTAGGTGGTGCGCACTTCGAGCAGCACGGCGTCGAGCGCCTCTTGACGCTCGGCAACCAGCGCGGTCAGCTCGGCCTTGGCCTCGTCGAGCCGGTAGATGTCCAGCCCCCAGTCCAGATCGTACTTGAGGCTGAGCGCCACGCCGGGAATCCAGTTGCCGTAGTTGTAGTTGTCCTCCAGCACCCAGTTGCGGACGTCGGTGCGGCCGGGGGTGTAGCCGTAGCGCAGCGAGAGAACGATCGCCAGATCGGGCCAGAACTGGGCGCGCTGGAGATCCACCTTCGATTCGAGGGCCTTGACGGCGAGCTTGATCGCCTTCAGCTCCGGCCGGTGGTGCAGCGAGCGATCGAGGTACTCCTCGAGCGGCTCCAGCTCGCGCTCGACCCGCTGCTGGGGCACATCCGGAACGTCCAAGCGTTCGGCGTCCGGACCGCCGGCCAGGAAGCGCAGCGCGGCCAGGGCCGTTTGCTCGATCTTGCGCGTCTGGGATTCGAGGTGATCAATCTCGCTTTCGAAGACCTTGAGCTTGATCAGATCGACCTGCGTCTCGTTGCCCTCCTGCTTCTCCAGGTCACGCTCGAGTCTTTTTCGCGCCTTGACCAGGTGCTTGCGGCCCTCGCCGATCGTGTAGAGCATTTCGCGGGCGCCGATGATCGCGTGGTAGGCGCGCGCCACGTCCGCGCGGATGCGGTTGCGCAGGGCCGGCAGATTCGCCTCCTTCGCGTCGCGGGCGTGCCCGAGCGCGTCCTTGGCGCTGGAGATCTTGCCGAAGGTGTAGATCGGCACGCCGCCCTTGAGCTCCAGGTGAAAGGACGGCCCCCACTCCTTCTTCATCCAGTTCTCTTCGGCTTCCACCGCGCCGCCCTCGCAGTCGCGAAGCACTCCGTCCTCCTCGAGGGCGGTCGTGTCGAAGCACTTGTCCGGGACCATCGTGAACGCGCCGCCGAGGGTGAACTTGGAAAAGGGCGCCCAGAAGGCCTGCTCGACCTTGGCTTCCATCGCCGCTAGGCGGTGGCGTTCGGCGGCCAACGAGTGGCTGTTGCTCAGCGCACGGCGGGTGAGATCCTCCAGCGAGAGGCGCAGCGGCTTTTTCTCTGCTTGCGTCTTATTCGCGGAGTCGGTCTCGTTCTTTTCCGGCGCCGGCGGGCCCGCGGCTGGCTCGTCTTCGGCTCCCGGTGCCGGGCGCGGGATCAGTGCCCAGGTAGAGGCGGCGATGACGACGAGCGTGAAAAAGCGTTTCATCGCCCCGCTTGTAGCAGACAAATCGGTGCGGGGGAAAGAGTGGTCGAGAGGTGATTTGGATTTCGGTGCGAATCGGGTAGCATGAAAGACCATGAGTCGTCGTATGTCGAACAAGCTCGCGAGATTCGAAGCGCTATTGACGGTGCTGGTCTCTCTCGTCGCCTGGGTCGGTTGCGGGGAGCGGAAGGTGGAGATGGATACTCCGCTCAGAGCGTGGGACGCTCAGGTGATCGTGGGAGGAGAGCTGGCGCTGGACGGCCGTTACGATGATATCGTGCGGCCCAAGCGGATTGCGCGGCGCGAGGTGCGGGGACCGCTGATCGGTATCTACGAGGTGCTGAAGGGCACCGACTTCTACCGCGATTCCACCCTGACCGCCGTCCCTCTCGGTGCCGGGTTCACGCGCGACGCCTGCAAGAAGGATGATCGGTCGCGCTGCCCGGGACGGCACGAGCTGGCGGATGCGATCCGGCAGGCCGGCGTCGAGGTGGTCGGGCTGGCTTCGGGCGATATCGAGGCACGGCGCAAGGGCTCGCTCGAGGTCACGAGGGATCTGCTCTCGGAAGCCGGGATCTGCACGACCGGCGGATCCGGAGGCGAACGGCCCTGCCGGAGAGGCGGCGGCGAGGTGCGGGTGGAGGTGATCGACCTGGAGGGCGAGGCTTCGGAAGTCGTCGAGGCGGCCAAGCAGGCGGTGGGAGCCGCTGGAACGAAGGCGGGGATCGTTGTCGCCTTCGTTGCTCTTTCGCGGGAGAAATCGCGCGAGGAACGTCGCGGGATCTTGAGGAAGATCTGTGACGAGGCATCGTTCGACGTGCTGGTCGGCCATCACATGGGGCCGTTCGATGGAATCGAGCTTCGCGACGGATCGGTCTTGTTGCACAATCCCGGCCCGTTGCTCGCGTACGACGGGATATCCAGCGCCGGGGGGTGCTCGTTCGTTTACAAGCTGCACCTCCACCGCGGATCCCCGGCCTGGATCGAGGGAGTTCCGATTCGGGTGCTGGAAGGACGCAGCCGCGGCGCTTTCAACGAGAGGTCTCACCAGGCGGTCGGCGAGCTGGTTTCTCTTTCCGGGGAGCTGGGCACCGAGGTGATCAACGAGTTCGGACGGGCGATCGTGGAGCTGGGCGGTTGAGCCGGGATCCGGCTGCGGCGCGGAGTGCTCGCGGGCTAGTGCCGAGTCAACCTCTCCCGTTCGGGTGAGAGCGGCCCCTGGCCACGATCCCGGCGTCACTCCTCCTCGACGTGGCGATGCCACGCCTTCGTCGTCCTTCCTTGGCCTCGCGGACAGTTGCTCGCTCTACCCGAACGTTTTCGATTGACGAGGCACTAGTTGCAGGCGTGGACTCTCCACTCGTAGATGATCGGGTTGGTCTGCTGCGAGGGGCAAGAGGGATTCACTTCTATGTCGTAGATACGAAGAGCGGTCGTGCTGATCGGATCCGGGAACTGGTAGCTCCAGTCGTCGACCTGGCCGCTGAGCGACTGCACCGTCACCCAGCTCGAACCGCTCCAGTACTGGATCGTCCCGCTGCCCAGGGTGCGCGGATTCGAGTCGCACGAGTTGGAGGTCAGGTAGTTGGTGTCGATCCAGAAACCCCACAGCAGCTGCGAAGAGGACCAGTCGTAGCGGATCCAGGCGTTCGAAGTCTCGGAGGTGTCCACCCAATGGAACGTGCACGAGCTCTGCAGCTGCCCGTCGTTCATTTCCGAAGGACCGTACCCGGTCGATTCGGAGCCGCCTCCGCTGGACGAAGGAGTGGCCTGCGGCGCCACGTTCGTTCCCTGGCCGCATTCGATACAGGCACCATCCGAGCACCCGTAGTCGCAGCTCGTGCACCAGGCCGACGTGTCGTCGCTTTCGCAGATCTGGTCCGACGTGCAATCGGTCGTCGTCTCCCATCCGTGCCAAACCAGGTTGCTCGTACCGCATTCCGAGCTCGTCCCTGTGCAGTACTGCCACTGTTCCCTGGTCTCGACGTCGGCGCCGCAGCCGGAGCTGCTGCAACGATACTCCACGTCGTAAGCGGAGGATCCGCAGACCTGGGTGGGAGATGAGAACGATCCGGAGTCGCAACAGGGGCCGCTGTCGCACTCGGTTTCGTTGCAGGTCCCATCGCTGCAGCCGTACTGGCACTGCTCGCACGAGGTCTGATCGCCGTCGTAGACGCAAATGGAGCCCAGGTCGCAATCTTCTGTCGTCTCCCAGGCATCGGCCACGAGGTTTTCGGTTCCACAGTCCGGAGAAGACCCGTTGCAGTAACGGTACCTCGCCGCCCTCTGCACGTCCGCTCCGCAGTCATTCGAAGAGCACTGGTAGATGTAGTCGTAGACCTCGAAATCGCATTGCTCGCTGCCTGGCAGGAGGTTGCAGCCGTCACAGCAAACCCCTGTCGTGCACTCGCAGGTGTCGCTGTCGGCATCCGCATCCGCATCGGTATCGGTGTCTGTGTCTGTGTCTGTGTCTGTGTCGCTGTCGCTGTCCGCGTCCGTATCGACATCGGTGTCCGTGTCCACGTCGGTCCCGCCATCGGCATCCGCGTCCGCGTCGCCGCCCGCGTCCGTGTCGCCATCGCTGTCGCCGTCCGCATCCGTGTCGGAGTCGGTGTCAGCGTCCGTTGCCTCGGTATCGACCTGTGGAGAAACCTCGATCTGCGCGCAGGCGCACACGGGCAAAAGAAGAAAAAGAACGAATATTGCGGTTTTGGAGTGCATCTTCGAAACCTCTGCTTTCTATCTACCAGTCTAACCCGGCTCGCCAGGACGCGAAAGTGTGCCCGACCCATGCAAAGCTCATCATAACCCGCAGCCCGCGGTGCGCTCCATGTACTTTTCTTCCGCGGAGCTTCGCGGTATGCATGCTCTTCGAGGAAGAAGCGATCTTCCCGGGAAGGAGAGGTGATGAAGGTCATTTTGTACGCCGGGTTGCTCGCCGGGCTGCTCGCATGCGGAACGGTCGCCTGCGGAGACGACGACGACGATGGTTCTTCGGACGCGGACACCGATGCCGACACGGACGCGGACACCGATTCCGACGCCGACACGGATGCGGATTCCGACGCCGACGCGGACACCGACGCGGACGCGGACACCGACGCGGACAGCGACGGTCTCCACGGCGATCCACCCTCCGAGGCGTTGCCGGTCCCCGATTTCACCGCGCTGAGCTCCGACGGGTCGGAGCGCGGCCCGCAGGATCTGACGGGTCATCCCACGGTGCTGTGGTTCTACCCGGCCGCCGCCACCAGCGGGTGAACTGTCGAGGGTTGCGGGTTCCGCGACAGGCAAGCACAGTTCGATCAGCTGGGAGTGACCATCGTGGGAGCGAGCTTCGACTCTCCCACCGACAACGCCGCCTGGAAGGCGGACCAGGGCTTCGCCTACGAGCTGTGGAGCGACCTGGACAGGGAGCTGGCTCTCTACTACGGAGCGGCCTCGAGCGCTTCGCAGAGCATGGCCTCCCGCGTGACGCGCATCCTGGACGAGGAGGGAACGCTCGTCCTGGAGTACACGGTCCTCAATGTGAGCGCCCATCCCCAGGAAGTGCTCGAGGACTGCCAGCAGCTGTTCGGCCAGTAGCTCACTTCTCGTTGGGCAGGTCCAGACCGTAGCCCTGGCGGCGGTCGGCCGCCTTGAGCAGGAAGGCGAAGACCAGACCGGCCAGACCGAGCAACGCCAGCATCAGCACCGCGTAGGTGTAGTCGTACCTGGGCCGGTCGCCTCTCGCCTCCAGGCCGGCCAGCTCGGAGGCCAGCGCCCGCGCGGCCTGCGGGTTCTCCTCCCCGGCGAGACGCTCGGCCAGTGGACGAGCCGCGGCAAAGCCGGAAATATAGCGATCGTCGACACCCGAGGGGTCGATCTCGACGAGATCACCGGCGGCTTCGCGCGCCTGAGCGAGGAGCGTCTCCATCTCCTCTGCGGAGGCCTTACGCGGGTCGGCCTCGGCCAGCGCGGCGGCGGCCTCCCTGATCTCGGCTGCGGCCGCTGCGATCTCCTTGGCGTCCGCGATTCCCGGATTGGTGCCGTCCAGCGCCATTCCGATCAGGATCGGGAACCCCCACAGGCCCAGGTTCTGGATAGAGAAGGTCAGCCCGTAGGCGGTTCCCATTCGGTTATCGTCGACGATCTTCGCCAGCGAGGGCCACATCGCCGCCGGAACCAGCGAGAACGCCACGCCCAGCACGAACAGCGGGACCCATGGTGTCAGGTTCGTCAGCGAGAAGAGCAGGTGGACCGCCACCAGCAGCAGCGAGCCGAGGATCATCAACGACGCGCCCTTGCCCTTGTAGTCGACTATCCAGCCGAACAGCGGGGTGAAGATGATCGTGCCGAACGGCAGCATGCTGACGATCGCTCCGCTCTGCTCGAGGCTCATGTCGAATTTGTTGAACATCAGATCCGGGGCGTATTTCAAAAACGGAAAGACAGCGGAGTAGAATGTCACGCAGAGCAGCGCGATGAACATGAACGACGGATTCCTGACCAGCGCCAGCAGGTCGGAGAGCCTGAACGGCGGCTCCTCTTCTCCCTTTGCGGCCTCGGCGGCCTGCTTGTCGTATTTCGCGTCGATGAACGCGTAAAAGACGAAGGTGACGAATCCGATCGCCATCAGCACCACGCAGACCCACAGCGAGTGGGTCCAGTCGGGCTCGATCAGCATCGGCGGGACGATCATCGCCAGCGCGGTGCCCAGTCGCGCCAGCGCCAGGTTGATCGCCAGCGCCATCGCCACCTCCCTGCCGCGGAACCACTTGACGATGGTCTTGCTGATCACGACCAGCGAGGTCTCCGCCCCCAGCCCGAAGACGAAAAAACCGATGAACATCATCTTCAGCGAAGGGGGATAGCCGGTCCAGAAGGAGCTGAGCAGGGCGTAGCCCGGACCGCCGTCGTTGAAGGTGTCCGTGCCGCCGTACCAGGTCAGGATCGTCCCGACGAGCATCATCCCGGTGAAAGTCGTGCCCGTGATCCGAATTCCGAGCTTGTCGGCGATCATCCCGCCGATTACGGCCATGAACAGGAAGGTGTTGGGCACCGAGTAGGCCGAGACGAACACGCCGTAGTGCGAGGAGGTCCAGCCCAGCTCGGTCGTCAGGATCTCCTTGAGCGGCGACAGGGCGTCGTAGAAGTAGTAGTTGACCGCCATCCCCACGGAGACCAGCAGCACCACGCCCCAGCGCATCGCCGCGGAGTCGTTCATCGCGCGTCTCGCTTTTTCGATCATCGCTCCTCCCGGGTTGCGCCCTTCTTCTCATTTTTGTCTTTTGGCGACAAGGGAGAGCACTCCGCGCTGTTGGGAAAGCTTTTCCGGCCGGGGGTCTGGTGGGCGGCGCTCGATCGCGATACCCATAGAAACGCCGCGTGCCGCGCAACCCATCGAAAGCGCAGATCCGCCTCCGCCCCTGCCTCCAAGCCGACCGGTGTCGCCCATCGATGAGACCCAGGCCCCATCAGAAAACCTCACAGCGCGGATGGCTCAGCGGTGCATCACCACGAAGAAGGAATGCTACACATGGAAGACAAGCTTCGGCAGAGGTGAGGTCTGCCGCGTGATCAGGGAGTGCGAGCCGGCAGCTTCAAAAAAGCCGCGCTGACGCTAGTGCCTCGTCAATTGAAAACGTTCGGGTAGAGCGAGCAACTGTCCGCGAGGCCAAGCAAGGACGACGAAGGCGTGGCAGCGCCACGTCGAGGAGGAGTGACGCCGGGATCGTGGCCAGGGGCCGCTCTCACCCGAACGGGAGAGGTTGACGAGGCACTAGACTCCGAGAATCAGCCGCCCCGTTTTATTGACCGGGAAAATTTCAAAAAAAGCCCCTGAGACGAGCCCGGGAATCGATCAGGCCGTGGTGACCAGCCGCTCCATCTCCACGGCCGTCTCCTTCCAGCAGCGCTCGAAGCGGATGAAGAGATTGCCCACTTCCTCGACGCTGCCCTCGAGAGCGGCGCGTTCGAGCCGAAGCGCGCTGGCGGCCAGATCGTTGGCCCCCACGTTGGATGCCGAGCCGATCAGCCCGTGCGATATTCGGGCCGCGACCTCCAACTCGCCGGTCTCGACGTAGAGCCTCAGCTCGGCCACCTTGCGCGGCGCCGTTTCCAGCATCACGGCTCCCAGCTCGCGGAGAGTCGCGCGGTCGCCCAGCAGGCGCAGGGCATCCTCAATGTCCAACAGATCGCTTTTGATATTCATGATGAAGCGAACCCTACCACGAGATCGCGGGCGATCAAAGCTCGGAGCGAGCAATCCGCGCTGTCGGATCACCGCCGGAAGAAGCGGGCGCCGGCGATCCGGTGGAAAGACGATATCCCGCAGCTCCAGTACCCCCGTATCCGTTCCGGCGTATCCGTTCCGGCGCCGTCGTTTCCCTCCGCGTCGTCGTCATCGCAAGCGACCGCGATCAGCGCTGCCAGAACAACCGCGGGCATCGACCTTTTTCCCAAGCACCCCATGGAATCACCTCCTTGCCGCTGTAGATACGGTACGGTCCGGCTCCCCACACGGAAATCGTGTGCCACAGCTCGATTTCGTCGTTCCCGCCGTAGCATGTGTCCTCAAAAAACCTACAGCGCGAACTGCTCAAAGCGAGCGGCGCCTTTCTCTTTCGCCCGCGACGGCCTACACTGCCTGGCATGGCGAGGCGCGAGCGCTCCGGTCGGCCCACTGCTCTCGGCACCGAGGTCACCTCGGTGCTGCGGCGCGTCTTTTCCCGAGGCAGGAACGTCCACCCCGAGATCTGGGCGCGCTGGCCGCAGATCGCCGGACCGCAGCTGGCCGGCCGCGCGGTCCCCCGCTCGCTGCGCGGCCGTACGCTGGTGGTCGCCGTCGGTTCCTCTCCCTGGCTGCAGGAGCTCAGCTTTCTCAGGCCGCAGTTGCTGGACAACCTGACCGACCAGGTAGGACCCGGGGTGGTAGAAGATATCAGACTGGTTCTCGATCCGGACTTGACGAAGAGCTGATTCGTGGCGCCGTCGAGCGGGGAGGCTACTCGGAGTCCTCCTCCTCCTCTTCCTCATCGCCGCCCTCGTCGGCGAGCTCGTCGAGCAGCTTGGTCGCAATCTCCAACGCCTGGCGCGTCTTTCCGACGATCGCCTCGTTGCGTCCCAGCACCTCTCCGATCTCCTCCACCTCTCCGTCCAGCGCGGAGATCTTCTCGTCGCGCTGCTCGAGCTCGCCCTCCAGGCGCGAGACCCGCGCCTTGTAGTCCTCCAGCCTGGACTCGGAGGCCTGCAGCTCGGAGGTCTTCTCGTCGAGCAGGCCCTGGGTGCTGGACAGCTCCTCGCGGGCCTCGTTCAACGAGGTGCCGGCCTCCTCCAGCTTGTCCTCCAGCTCCTGGATTCGCGCTTCGAGACCGCCGATCTTCTCCTCGCGCTCGGAGATCTCGCCGGCGTGCTTCTCGTTCAGCTCCTCGATCTCCGAGGCGTGCCGGGCGTCCCGCTCCTCCAGCGCCGCCTTCCTCTCCGCGGCGGCCTGGTCGTTGAGCTCCTCCACGGACGCCTCGTAGCGCAACCTCTGCTCGGTCAGGTCGGCCTCGCGCTTCTTCTCGGCCTCGGCCTCCAGCTCGGCCCGCTGCTCCTCCAGGGCGCTGTTCTGTTGCTGCTGCATCTCGGTGCGCAGCTCGCTCAGCGCCGCCTCGCGCCCGGCGTCCTTCTCGCCCGAGAGCTTCTCCAGCTCGGCCGCCTTCTCGGCCTCCAACCTTTCGGCGTCGGCCTTGCGCGCCTCGCGCTCCTCCTCGAGCTCCTTCTCCGTGCCCGCCAGCTTGCCTTGCAGCGTCTCGAGACGCGCCTGGAGATCGTCGGCCTTCTTGGCCATCACTTCCTTGTCCGCGTTGACCTCCTCGAGCCTGTCCTCCAGCTCCGAGCTCCTCTTTTCGAACCTGAGGCTCTGCTCCTCCAGGTCGGCACTGGCCCGCTCCAGCTCGGTGAGGCGCTCGCGGCTCTCGAGCAGCTGCTTCTCCTTGCTGTTGACCGAGTCCTTCAGGTCGAGCAGCTCGCGATCCTTCTTGTTGAGCAACTCCCTCAAGTCGAGGAACTCGCGGCTGGAGACGCCACCGCCCTTTGAGGTCTTTGCCTCGGCCACCTCCTTTTCGAGACGCGAGACCTGGTCGCGCAGAGACTCGTTCTCGCGCGACAGCTTCTCGACCTCGGCGCTGTCCACCGCCACTGCCGGCTCGGGCGCCGGCTCGGGCTCGGGCGCCGGCTCGGGCGCCGGCTCGGGCTCGGGTTCCGGCTCGGGCTCGGGCTCGGGCTTCGACTCCGGCTCTCCGCCCTCGTCCTCTATCGCAATTGCATCGAACGCCGCGTCGGTCAGCGCCTCCACGTCCTCGCCGCCCTCTCCCTGGGCGGGAGCGGGCTCCCCCTCGTCGATGTCCTCGATCTCCTCCAGCTCTATTTCGTCGTCGATGATCATGTCATCGTCTTCGAGCGGAATCTCCTCTGCTTCTTCCAACTCGATACCGTCGTCCAGATCAACTATCCCGGCGACGGTCGAGACCAGCTTCTCCGCGTCGAAGGGCTTGAGAACGTACTGTTCGGCGCGCACCTTGAGCTTCTTGTGCTTTTCGAAAGTCTCGCTCGTCGCCTCGGCCGAGACGATGATCAGCGGAATCGAAGAGGTCTTCTTGTTCTTGCGCAGCTTGTTGCAGATCGAAAAGCCGCTGATCCTGGGCAGCTCCACGCTCAGGTAGATCAGGTCCGGCCGGGCTTCCGTTGCTCTCTCGAGCCCTTCGGCTCCGTCGCTGACGATCTCGACGGCCAAGCCGCGTCCCTCGAACTCGTCCTTGAGCATCTGCGCGTACAGCGGATCCGGCTCGAAGGCCAGGAGGTTCTTTGCCGACATCTACTCGCTCCTCGGGTTGAGGCGGTGGCCCGCATCCGTCCGAACTCACTCCATTGTCTGGAGAGTAGGAGAGAAAGCACCCGGGTGTCAACGGCGCGCGATTGGAGGCGGGATACGGCTCAGATGTGCACTACCAGCGACAAGTCCAGCCCGCCGATCGAGCCGTACGCACCGTGGTAAACGCCGGTGAAGGCGTTCATCCCCACGAAGCCGGTCGCGGAGATGCTCAACCAGCCGAGCGGGGCGAACGAGAGCCCGGCTCCCACGTCGCCGGTGAAGCCGGCCCCCTTGTCCACCGAGCGTCCCATCACCAGCGCGCCCTCGTCGATGAAAACCGCGCCGAAGCGCGTGCGGAACTGCAACTCGAAACGCCCTATGGGGAAACCGTACTTCAGCTCGCACAGCACGCGCTGGAAGTCGACCGTTGCCTCGTCGTAGAACTTGCGTCCCCGCGCGCGGAGTTTTTCCGGATCGTAGCGGTATCGCTTGGAGTAGCCGTGCAGCCGCGCCGGAATCCAGCTGTAGTCGACGCCGATCCACAGCGAGTAGAGCCGCAGCCCCCCGGCCACCCCGTAGGACATCCCCGATCCCTCGTAGAAGGCCTTGCGCCCCACCGGGCGGCGAGCAGCGCTCATCGCGAGCTGCTCGGCCGCCTCCTCGTCCACGTCACCCGTATCGGGATCGATCGGCGCCGAGATGAAGGTCTCTTCTATCTCCAGGGTCTTGATCGTCAGCCAACTGTGCCCGATCGACGGCCTCAGGTAAGCCCCCAGCCCCTCCGCGGCCCTCGCCGCCGGCGTCGACGCGAAAAAAAACACCGCGGCGAAGACCGCCGCGCACCCGACCAGCGCTCGCCGGCCTCGTCCCACGCCGCTACTCGCCGTTTCCGGGATCGTGCCGGGTGGCGATCGCCAGCCGGGCGAAGCCGACCCGCTTGGCCAGGTCCATGACCTCCACGACCCGACCGTGACGCGATCCGTCGTCGGCCCTGATCACGACCACGGCCTGCTCGTTCTGGGCGAACTCGGCTCGCAGGATGCCCTCGAGCTTCTCCAGCGAGACCTCCTCGTTTCCGTAGCGCAGCTCACCGTCGTCCGTGACCACGACCGCCACGTCTATCTCGTCTCCGCTGGCCTGGTTGATCGAGGCCTTGGGAAGCTGGATGTCCAGGTTGGGATTTTTCACGTAGGTCGCGGTCAGCAAAAAGAAGATCAGGAGCAGAAAGACGATGTCCACCAGCGGCGTGACCTCAAGAGCGCCGATCCCCTTTCGTCGCGAGCCGCTGCTGAAGTTCATGGCTTCTCTTCGTCGTCCCCGGGCCCTGCCGAGGGAGCCAGCTCGTCCACGATCCGCAAAGAGCCCTCCTCCAGGGCGAGCGCGTGCCGCGCGGTGCGCGCCAGCAGGTAGCGGTAGCCGACGAAGGCCACGATCGCCACGCTGAGACCGGCCGCGGTCGTGATCAGCGCCTGCCAGATTCCGTTGGCCAGCTGCCCCGGATCGACCGCCCCCTGCCGCGAGGTCATCACCACCCGCTGGAAGACCTGGATCATGCCGACCACGGTGCCGAGCAGCCCGAGCAACGGCTCGACCGAGGCGGTGGTCCCCATCGCCTCGATGTAGCGCTCCATGCGGGCCACCTCGCGCTTGCCGCGCTCCTCGAGAGTCGCCTTAAGCTCTTCGCGGGGCAAGGAGCGCGCGTCGATCGCGGCGACCATCAGGCGCGCCATCGGCGTGTTGCTCTGCAGGCAGCCGTCCCGCGCCGCGGTCATCTCGCCCCTACCGACCAGCTTCAGGATCTCGTCGACCAGGCCGGACGGATTGACCCGCCCCTGCTGCAAACTCCAGATCCGCTCGAGGAAGACCGCCAGGGCGATCACCGATCCCAGCGCGATCGGAATCATGATCACCCCGCCCTTTTCCAGGAACTCGTATACCTCCGACATCTTCTCCTCGGGGCGCGCGCCACGCGCCCGACATCGTCTCAGAGAACGGCTCATCGTTGCCAGAGCCCCAGATGGTTGTCAAATGTGGTACGATGCGTCCAATTCGATGCGCCGCCTGAAGAACACCGCTATCTTTCTCTTCGCCCGCGCGGCCGTCGCGCTCGCGGGTCTGGTTCCCGCTACCTTGGTCCGCCCCTGTGGCGCGGCCGTCGGATCCCTGGCCCTCCTGCTGGCTCCTCGCCAGCGCAAGTTGGCCCGCCGGCAGCTGGCCGCGGCCTTCTCCCTGCAGCCCCACGGGCGTCGCGCCCGGATCCTGCTGCACGGAGTCTTCTCGCACCTCGGAACCGGGGCGATCGAGCTGTGCCGCCTTCTGCGTCGGCCTGCGGCTCCTTTGCGAGTGGAGCTGCCCTCTCCTTCTCGGGAGGCTCTCGAACGGGCCCTGTCGCGCGGCCGCGGAGCTGTCTTCGTCACGGGCCACATCGGCAACTGGGAGCTGATGGCGATATCGCTGGCGCGTCTCGGCTATCCGATCTCCACCGTGGCCCGCGAGAGCTACGATCCGCGCTTCACCCGCCTGCTGGACCGCGGGCGCTCGTCGTTCGGAGTGAGCTCGATCTTCCGCGGGCGTCCCGGGGCCGCGGCCCGCATGCTCAGGGCGTTGCGCGCCAACCGGATCCTCGGCTTTTTGATCGACCAGGACACGCGCGTCGACGGCGTCTTCGCGCCTTTCTTCGGCCGCGAGGCGCACACTCCGATCGGACCGGCCGCGATCGCGCGCCGCACCGGGACGCCGCTGCTGGTCGGATCGATCCGCAGGCTGCGGAACGGTGGCCACCTGATATCGATCCAAGAGCTGCACCTTCCGGGCGACGACGCCGGCGCCGCGCTAGCGCTCAACGCCGAGCTGGAAAGGCGCGTTCGCCTTCGTCCCAGCCAGTGGGTGTGGCTCCACGATCGCTGGCGCACCCGCCCGCCGGACGGCGACCGGGCGGCGAGCAAAGGGCAACGGGCCGCATGAAGGAAAGCAAGCTGATCGCGAGCCGCCTGCGTCGCGCGCTGGAAGACGGTGCGGAGGACGAGCTCCCCGACTTGATCTCGGCCGAGGCGACGCGCCTGGCGCAGGCCGAGCGCGGGCCGATCGCCGCCGTCGAGGCGACCCTGGAGATCGGACTTCCCGAGCTGGCTCCGCTCGCCGCCGAGGTGCACGCGGCCGCCTGCGAGGAAAAGCTGACAGAAGATCTGGCCGCCGAGTTGGCCGAGCGCTCGCCGATCCTGTTCGACCGCGGAACGCTGCACGCCGCGCCGGTGGGAGATCTGGGCGAGCGGGGGCGGGAGCGCTTCGCCGAGAGGCTGCTGGCCGCGACCCTGCGCCGCGGGCCGGAACGCGTCGTGCTCTGGCTGCAATCTCTCGTCCCGCACGGCGATTCCGATCGGATCTGGCGGGAGCTGGAGCGGGACCTGGCCGAGCAGGGCGTGGAGTTGCGCCGCGGCTAGTGCCTCGTCAACCCTACGATTTCGGGTACGGGGCGAGAGATCATCGGCGAGGCCAAGGAAGGACGACGAAGGCGTGGCAGCGCCACGTCGAGGAGGAGTGACGCCGGGATACGCAGGCAGGGGCCGCTCTCACCCGAACGGGAGAGGTTGACTCGGCACTAGATGCCGAACAGGGCGCGGGCTTCCTTCAGCAGCCCGCCGCCGGTGTTGCGCTTCTGGATCGCCGAGAGGGTCATCATCGCCGAGCCCACCGCGGCCGGGATTCCGGGCAGCACCAGGTCCTGGCCGGTCAGGTAGAGGTTCTTGATCGGCGTTTGCGGCCTCAGCGAGCGGAGGCGGTAGCGATCCG
>JAWOBP010000140.1:0-43878 GCA_046484285.1 Polyangia bacterium | reverse complement strand
GAAAACAACAGTAACAACGATTAAAAGAACACCAGATACAACCAAAGTTGCAATGAGTTCTTTCAAGCCTACTGCTTGACCGAATCTTAATTGGATTCTGTTCATGGCGCGCCCTGCGGCAGGTCCTCCCACTCGTCGGTCAGCCCGTCGCAATCGTCGTCCAGCAGGTTGCACTCCTCGTCCACGCCGGTCGTCTCGCCCACGCACTCGAAGCCGCAGTCGAGATCGGTGTCGCAGACGCACTGGACCGTGCCCGACTCGCAGATGCCCAGGTCGTTGCCGCACGGCTGCCCCACGTTGGGCAGCTCTTCGTCGATCTCCCCGTCGCAGTCGTCGTCCAGCCCGTTGCAGCTCTCCTCCTCGGGACCCGAGCCCTCGCAGACATCCTGCCCGTCCACGCAGGTCCAGACGCCCGACTCGCAGATGCCCTCCCAGGGGTCGTCGGTGTTGGACAGCGAGCAGTCCGGCGGGTCGTAGAGCACGTCATTGTCGGTCAGACCGTCGCAGTCGTCGTCCAGCAGGTTGCACTGCTCGTCGATCGGCCCCTGGTCTCCCTGGCACTCGCCCCACAGCTCGATGCCCGACCCGAGCTCGGCGACGCAGTAGCTGAAGCCCTGAGCGCACTCGCCCTCCTCCGGGCCCAGCAGGCAGTCGAAGCCGGGGTAGAGCAGCGAATCGCAGCCGCCGCACGGCTCGACCAGGCCCTCGTCGACCAGCGAGTTGCAGTTGTTGTCCAGACCGTCGCAGACCTCCGTCCCCGGGCCAATCGGCTCGATGCAGGTGCCGTCGCCGTCCAACGCCACACAGCACTCCACCGAGTAGGAATCCACGCCGTCGAAGGCGCAGTACAACCAGGCCTGATCGCAGATACCGTAGCCGGGCGAGCACTCGTCGCCGTCGTCAGCGCCTACGCCAACTAGGTCTTCTTCCTCGTCGGTCAGGCCGTCGCAGTCGTTGTCGATCCCGTCGCAGATCTCGGCGCTGGGGCCGACCGCGCCCTGGCAATCTCCCCAGTCCCCCGCGCTGCATGTGGTGCTGCCCTGCTGGCAGGCTCCCTGGCCGGCGCCGTCCGGGCACTCGCCACCCGGATAGACCGCCGGGTCGCAACCGAACGGATCGCCTCCGCCGCAAGCCTCGCTGAGCCCCTCGTCGGTGAAGCCGTCGCAGTCGTCGTCCGCGTTGTTGCACTGCTCGTCGCCCGGATCAGAAGCCCCGTCGCAGACGAACTCCCCGTCCTGGCAGGTCGTGGTTCCGTCGCCGCACGGCCCGCAATCGTCGGGAACGTCGGGAATGTCCTCGTCGGTCAGCCCGTCACAGTCGTCGTCGAGGCCGTTGCACATCTCCGAGTCGGCCGGGCCGATCGCTCCGTAGCAAGTGGTGTCACCCGTGGCCGGGCAGTACTGGAAGCCCTGCTGGCAGATGCCCTCGTCGGGATCGGCGGTGCACTGGCCGTAGATCTCTGGATCGCACCCGCCGCACGGCTGGGTGATCCACTCGTCGGTCTCGCCGTCGCAGTCGTTGTCCAGGCCGTCACAGACATCTCCCTCGGGAACCGGTCCCTGCCCGCCGCTGCATTCCACCGTCCCGCCGATGCACTCCATCGTGCCTTGCGAGCACTCGCCCTGATCTGGGTCGGGGCCCGGAGCTCCGCCGCAGGAATCGCCGTCCTGAGAAAAGGTCTCGTCCGTCTGACCATCGCAATCGTTGTCGATCCCGTCGCACGTCTCGGAATCGGGATAGACCGCCCCCTGGCACTCTCCCCAGCCCGGACCGGAGTCGTCGCAGTACTGCAGGCCCTGCACGCACTGTCCCTCGTTGGGACCCAGCGAGCAGGTCGAGTTGTCCGGATCGGTGCCGTCGCAGCCCCCGCACGGCTGCGTGATGTTCTCGTCGGTCCTGCCGTCGCAATCGTTGTCGAAATCGTCGCAGACATCTCCCTCGCCCGCCGGCGGCACCTCGCCGTCGCAGACCAGATCGCCGTTGATGCACAAGAACGTGCCGGCCTGGCACTCGCCCTGGTCTGCTCCGTCCGGGCAGACGCCGGACGGATAGTCGGAGCAGCCGTTGGGATTGGCGCCGCCGCAGTCCACGCCCGTGCCGGGCACGTCCTCGTCGGTCTCGCCGTCGCAGTCGTCGTCCAGCAGGTTGCACAGCTCGTCGTCGCGCGGATCGACGCTGCCCGAGCAGGCCAGCCAGACCGGGTTGCCCGGCGAGCTGGCGGCCACGTCGCAGTACTGCACGCCGGTCTCGCAGATACCCTCTTCGGGATCGGCGGTGCACTGGGTGTAGAGCGCCGGATCGCAACCGCCGCAGCTCTGGTAGATGCCCTCGTCGGTCTGGCCGTCGCAGTCGTTGTCCAGCCCGTCGCACTCGGTGCCCTCGTCGCCGGGCGTGCTGGCGCCGGAGCAGACCCACTGGCCGTTCGTCGTCTCGTCGCAGTAGTAGCTGCCCAGGTCGCACTCGCCCAGACTGTACTCGCCGCACTCGTTGGGACCCCAGGCCGGATCCCAGGCAACGTCCTCGTCGGTCAGCCCGTCGCAATCGTTGTCGACGGCGTCGCAGATCTCGTCGGTGGCGGAGACGCCGCCGGTGCAGACCCAGCCCGACGTTCCCTGGCACTCGTAGGTACCGGGCTGGCAGGCGCCCTCGAACGGATCCGTCGTGGCGCTGTGGCTGCAGACGCCCTCGCCCCAGCCGTCGTCCGGAGGTGTGAGATTTTCGTCGGTCTCGCCGTCGCAGTTGTCGTCCACGCCGTTGCAGACCGTCTCGCCCGGATCCTCGCAGAGGTCCTCGGCGGAATGGCCGCCCTCGATATCGCAATACAACTCGAAGCCCTCGTCGACCTCCCCGTCGCAGTCGTTGTCTTCGCCATCGCAGACCTCGGTCATGATCGACCCTGACACGATCTGGTACAGAATCGAAGAGAGCGTCTGCTGGGAGTCGGCGAGAAAGGCGTGACCGGCCGGGCTCACGCAGTCGGAGGAGCCGTGAGGAGTCCTGTCGTAAGACTGGCTAGGGTCGTAGTGACATCCGCCCACGTCCGCCATCTCGTCCAACGTGGTCGAGGCGTAGGCCAGACCGATCACCCAGCTGTCCACGCCGAGGTTGTCGTACAGATCGTTCACCTCGGGAATCGGGTCGGTGCCGTCGTACTGCCCATCCGTCAGGATGATCATCGAATAAGGGCGACACTCCGCGGTGTAGGGATCGAGGGACTCCTCGTCGTTCATCACCTGCTGCAAGTACGCGTACGCGGACTGCACCGCCTCGCCCAGCGGAGTGTCGCCGTCGGCGCGCAGCTCCTGCTCGGTCCAGTCGTTCCACGGTCCTCGCCACGAGGCTCCGTCGGGAACTCCCAGATCGTCGCTCGAGTACTCGTGGTGGTTGAACCACATCAGCACCTCGGCGCGATCGTTCTCCGCGGTCACGTCGCGCTCCGAAGGCAAGGTGCCGGTCTGCTCGCCGAAGCCGACGCACAGCCAGTCGCGCTCGTCGGTGAAGGTGGCGGAGCCGTCATTGTTGTAGTAGCGAAGATAGTCGCTGGAACCGGCGGCCTGGTTGCCGTAGTACCAGCCTACCGGTTGCGCGTTGGACTGGCTGGAATAGTAATGCTGCGCGAACTTCATCAGGCCGAACTCTATATCGCCCGACGACAGCAGCATCTGCCCCATCGCCTCCTTGGCCGAGTGGATGCGCGAGCCCCCGTTTCCCGGGCAGCAGGTCCGCCCGCCGGGCCAGGGATCCGAGCTGCCGTCGCCATCCGTCTCGTCCCCCCCGAAGGTCCAGGCCATCGACCCGGAGGTGTCGAACAGGATCAGGATCCTGGGCTTGATCTGGGTCTGGGCCCGCGCCGCGCCGCTCGACAGGGCCAACGCCGCGGCCGCGAGGCCGGCCACCAGAAACCGAGACCAGGGACGACATTCACCACGCTGCATGCCTAGACTCCTTCTCGCTCGATCCGCGCGCGACCGCGCCCTGTGAGCGCGATTCGCTCCTCGGAGCGCTTCTGTCGTATTAGAGATCAATCATAACGCTTTTTTCCGAAAAAGTCGGACCAAAACAACGAATTTCGCCTTCGGGGAAAAAGCGCCGGCCGGAAGAAACGCCAGCCTACTCCTGTCAGGTTGTTATCAGGAGGGGAACGTACCCGGAGTCACCGGCTCGGTGTGCCACTGGAAGTTGTCCAGGATCGCCTCGGAATCAAAAATCCCATCCGAAGTATCGTGAATGTGGAACGTCAAGGTGAACGTCTCGCCCGGCTCGATGATCCAGGTGGTCGTGAGCCAGCCCGTTGAGCTACCATAGCTTAGGGCGGCGTTGTAATAACTAGTGCTAGTCTCGCAAGGCCATCCCGCCTTCTCGTCCTCGCACTGGCTCGCGCAGGAGAAGCCCGTGCCGCTGACGTCCGTGGTCCATGTTCCTCCGGGGCAGCCTTGGTACCAGCAGCACTCGCTCAGCGCTGTGTTGATCGCGATGAAGCAGCAATGGTTGTACGGGTGGCCGTCGCACGCGGGATCGATGAAATCGTAGTACCCGCCCGAGCTCTGATCCCTGCAATCGGTGAAGTTGATCACCTCCGTAGTCCCTCCAGTAGTGGTGGGAGCGTTCAGCAGCACGTAGAACTTGTCGTTGAACTCGAACCCCACCCACTCGTCGTACTCGGAAGACAGGAAAACGTAATCTATCGAGAATCCCTGAACATTGCTCGGCGCGGTCAGGGTGATCGAGTACTCGACAGCATCAAATATGTCGTAACCATCGCTCGAATAGGGATCCGATCCGGCAGAGTCGCCGGGGAGATTCACGTCGTGAACCGTGGTACCCGTGGCGTCACCGCTGGCCACCAGGCCGTACCCCGAGCGCTCCCTGGGCGCCAGATCGTTGCTGGTGTTTCCGAAGTGGCTGACGGCATCCCAGGCGGTACCGACGCTGTCGCCCGTCGGAGAGCTGATACTGGTCGTCCCGACGAAATCCGAGTAGCAAGACAGACCGATCGCGCAGTTCATCGCCGAGGTGGAATGCCCGGTCTGCGGGCTGCACGAGCAGGTCTCGGTCTCGTCTGTCGAGCCGTCGCAGTCGTTGTCCACCCCGTCGGTGGGATCCTCGATTGCATCCTCGTTGATCTGCGCGTTGAAGTCGTCGCAGTCTCCGTCGGCCACGGTGTAGCCGTCGCCGTCCCAGTCCTGGCACTCGCCGTCGAGGCAGCCTCCCGGACAGGGGTACTCGCTGTAGTCGTAGTAGCAGGCACCTGCCACGCAGTCGCCCATCGGATCGTAGACGATCGCCATATCGCCGTCGCAGTAGTCGGCCGGCGACGAGTCGCAGGTGATCGAGTCGCAGGCGTCGGCCGGGTCGTCGCCCCGGCAGCAGCGGAAGCCCAGGTTCTCCATGCTGAATCCCGCCTCGGCGGCCCAGAAGTCGAAGTCGCAGGTCAGGCCGCCGCCCTGGTCGTTGTAAGAGCCGCCGCGGATCTCGTAGAGCGTGTCCGAGCCCAGTACCCGCTCGCTGCGCGTCCACTCCTCCACGTTGCCCGACATGTCCCACAGGTCGTCGGTTCCGTAGTCCGCCGCGCAGCTCGTCGCGTCGCCGGTCGGGATCAGGTCGTCCACTCCGTAGTCGGCGCCGTTGCAGTAGGAGCCGTAGTAGGTGTCGCCGTACGGGTAGTAGGTCTCCGTCCCGCCTCCGTTGGCGCAGGCGTACTGCCACTGGTCGGCCGAGCACAGATCCCATCCGCCGCCCAGCAGCTGGCAGGCCGCGGCGGCCTGGCTCTGGGTCACCATCGTCCAGGGCAGCACCCCGCTCTCCGAGCAGGGCACCGAGTCGCCAGAGCCGGAATCGATCGAGGAGGCATCCCAGCGCGAGGACTCGTAGAGGAAAACATCCCAGCTGTACGCGCCGCTGGTGACCGTCAGGTAGTCGATGCAGCCGTCCGCGCCCTCGTCGGTCGTCCCGTCGCAGTCGTCGTCCACGCCGTTGGGCATCGCCAGCTCGTCCGGCTCTTGCAGGTCGCCCGGAGCGGGCAGCTCGTTGCCGCTCGAGCAGACCGCACTCGAGTTGGAAGAATCGCAGCAGACGACCCCGGACAGGTCGGCGGAGCACTTGTAGATGCCCTGCACCAGGCAGGCGCCGGTGCTGCCGCCGTTGTCGCAGACCGTGTCCAGCGTGCCGAGCCAGGCCTCGTCGGTCTGGCCGTCGCAGTCGTTGTCGTAGCCGTCGCAGAGCGACTCCGCCGCGACCGGATCACCGTAGGCGTCGCACTCCACGTCGCCGGCCGTGGTGCCGCACTGGTAGTTGCAGTCCCAGCCGTCGGTTCCGTCGCAGAAGGCCGAGTTGGTGCCCGGGCACATCGGGTCGCAGGTTCCCGGCGGCGCCGCGGGCAGATCCGGATCGGCGTCGTCGGTCAGCAGGTCGCAGTCGTTGTCGATCCCGTCGCAGATCTCGGATTCGACCAGCCCCTCGTCGGTCTGGCCGTCGCAGTCGTCGTCCTCGCTGTTGCAGGTCTCGGCTCCGACG
The DNA here is from genome assembly GCA_046484285.1 of Polyangia bacterium. Lineage (GTDB taxonomy): Bacteria > Myxococcota_A > Polyangia > JAAYKL01 > JAAYKL01 > CAZHCG01. The sequence continues at coordinate 37,365 of JAWOBP010000140.1, read as the reverse complement.
TAGGTGCACTCGTACTCGCAGCCGTCGGAGGCGTCGTAATTGAGATCGACCCAGCCGGCGACACAGGTGTCCACGCGACACACTCCGCCCACGCAGGCCATCGCCGATACGTTGGGCGGCATCGGCGAGTCGCAGTCGGTGGAGCAGTCGCCGCAGTGGTCCACGCTGTGAGTCAACCCTTCGTCGGTCTGGCCGTCGCAATCGTTGTCGTAACCGTCGCAGAGCGTCTCCACCGCGGCGGGATCTCCGTAGGCGTCGCACTCCACGTCGCCGGGCGCGGTGCCGCACTGGTAGTTGCAGGCCCAGCCGTCGGCGCCGTCGCAGAACGCCGTGTTGACTCCGGGGCAATCCGCGTCGCAGGTTCCGGCCGGCGCGGTCAGCCCTTCGTCGGTGTTGCCGTCGCAGTCGTTGTCCAGCCCATCGCAGACCTCGAGCGTGTCGCCGCTGGTGTCGGAGCAGACCGGGCCCCAGTTGCCCGGCGTGACCTCCCCGCACTCGTAGACGCCCTCGTTGCAGCCGTCCGAATCCGGCCCGTCGCAGGACTGGCCGTACCAGCTCTCCGCGGAGCCGTCCGGCGTCGAGGCGTTGCAGTCGTTGTCCACGCCGTCGCACAGATCGGATGATGGCGTCGTGCCGCCGGTGCACTGCATGACTCCCTCCACGCAGCTCATCGTCCCGTCGTCGCAGGGTCCGCACGAAGCTCCGCCGGCGGCGTTCTCGTCCGTGACTCCGTCGCAGTCGTTGTCCACTCCGTCGCAGTCGTCGCAGGTCCCGCTCGGCGGGCAGGCCGGGTCGACGCTGCCCTCGCAGGCGCCGCTCGTCCACGGCGAGCCCGCCCCCCAATCGCCGTTCTGGCAGATCTGCACGCCCTGCTGGCAGATACCCTCCGCCGGATCGGCGGTGCAACCGGTGTAGACCAGCGGATCGCAGCCCCCGCAGGAGCGCGTCAGGTACTCGTCGGTCTCGCCGTCGCAGTCGTCGTCTGCGTTGTTGCAGGTCTCTCCGCTCGGATCCGAGCCGTTGCACTCCAAGACCCCGCCCGCGCAGACCAGGGTCCCGGCGCAGGCTCCCACCCCGCAGGCGCCGCCGCCGGTGCCCTCGTCGGTCTCGCCGTCGCAGTCGTCGTCCAGCCCGTTGCAGCTCTCGGGCTCGGGCGGGATGCCGCCGGTGCAGCTTCCGCCGCAGAAGCGCGTGCCCTGCTGGCACTCTCCGGCTTCCGGTCCCATCGCGCAGGTGGTGTTGTCCGGATCGCTTCCGTCGCAGCCTCCGCACGGCTCGGTGATGTACTCGTCCGTCTGGCCGTTGCAGTTGTTGTCGATTCCGTCGCACAGCGCCGGCTCGTCCACCGGATCGACGCTTCCGTCGCAGACCACCTCGCTGCCGTTGCAGATCCAGGTTCCAGCCGAGCAGTCGCCCTCTTCCGGATCCGGTCCCGGCGCGCCGCCGCACTCGCCCTGGGGCGAGAAATCCTCGTCGGTCTGACCGTCGCAGTCGTTGTCAAGGCTGTCGCAGACCTCGGTCTCGGGCTGCTGCGGAGCCACGCAGAACCCGCCGACCACGTCGGCGCAGCAGCCGACCGTCTTGCCCCCCAGCCCGTTGTCTACGCAGCGATACCAGGCCGTATCGCAGATTCCCTCGCCGTCCAGGCAGGGAAGGTCATCGGTTCCGACGTCGATTATGTCTTCCTCTTCATCGGTCATCCCGTCGCAGTCGTTGTCCAGCCCGTCGCACTCCTCGCCGGACTGCGGGTCCACGTTGCCCTGGCACTCGCCCCAGATCGGGTTCAGCTCGGTGCTGCCCGGCTGGCAGTACTGCACGCCCTGGATGCAGATGCCCTCGCTCGGATCCGCGGTGCACTGGGTGTAGAGAGCAGGATCACAGCCGCCGCAGGGACGCGAGACGAACTCGTCCGTCTCGCCGTCGCAGTCGTTGTCGATCCCGTCGCAGACCTCGGCCGACGGCTCCGGACCGTTGCACTGCATCGCGCCGTCGATGCAGTCGTAGGTTCCGGCGCAGGCTCCCACGCCGCAGGCGCCCCCTTCGCCCTGAGTGTCGTCGTCCACCACGCCGTTGCAATCATCGTCCAGCCCGTTGCAGATCTCCTCGGCCGGCTGGACCTCGTCGATGCAGTCGACCTCGCCGCAGTAGCGGAAGCCCTGCTGGCAGATGCCCTCGTCGGGGTTGCCCGTGCACTGCGGATCGCTGTCGCAGCCCCCGCACGGCTCGGTGACCCCCTCGTCGGTCTGGCCGTCGCAGTCCTCGTCGAGGCCGTTGCAGATCGACGGCTCGAGCACGGGTCCCTGCTCGCCCTGGCACTCGATTGAACCGTCGACGCAGACCCAACCGCCCTGGGTGCACTCGCCCTCCTCCGAGTCGGCTCCGGGAGCGCCGCCGCAGGCCTCGCCCTGCAGCATGAACGACTCGTCGGTCACACCGTCGCAATCGTTGTCGATCCCGTCGCACTCCTCGGTCTCGGGACCGTTGGGCGCGATGCAGTTCCCCATACCGTCCACGTCCGCGCAGCAACCGACCGTCTTGCCGCCCGAGCCGCTGTTGACGCAGCGGAACAGCGCCGCGTCGCAGATGCCTTCTCCCGGCATGCACTCGATGCCGTCGTCGCTGCCGACGCCGACGATATCTTCTTCCTCATCGGTGATGCCGTCGCAGTCGTTGTCCAGCCCGTCGCAGTCCTCGGCGGCGGCCGGATCCACGTTGCCCCCGCACTCGCCGAGGGCCCACGGATTGCCCGCGCCCCACTCGCCCATCTTGCAGACCTGGATGCCCTCCACGCAGACCCCCTCCTCGGGGTTCGGGCCGGGAGCGCCTCCGCAGGGCCGCGTCACGTTCTCGTCGGTGGCGCCGTCGCAGTCGTCGTCCAGGCCGTTGCAGGTCTCGGCAACCGGATCCGGTCCGTCGCACTGCATCTCGCCGTCGTTGCAGGTCCAGGTCCCGGGGCACGGCTCGGCGCACGGAGACCCGGAGCCGACAACATCGTTGTCGGTCAGGCCGTCGCAATCGTCGTCCAGGCCGTTGCAGGTCTCCGCCGTGCCGGAGTTGTCGTTCTGGCACTCGAGCCAGACCGGGTTGCCCGGCGAGGCGTTGTCCGAGTCGCAGAACTGGTAGCCCTCCCAGCACTCGCCCTCGTCGGGATCCGGACCGGGCGCTCCTCCGCAGGCTCGGGTCAGGCCCTCGTCCGCCTCTCCCTGGCAGTTGTTGTCCAGACCGTCGCAGATCTCCACGGTCGGCTCGGTCGCTCCCTGGCAAATCCACAGCCCCCAGTTGCAGGTCCAGGTGCCCGGACCGTCGGCGCAGACTCCGACCGCGGTCGTCGCGGTCTCGGGGTCGGGTTGATCGTAGTAGCATTCGCCGTTCGTCATCGAGGCGCCGGGGTCGTCGGGATCCTCGTCGACCAGCCCGTCGCAGTCGTTGTCCAGCCCATCGCAGTCGTCGGGCGCCAGCTCGAGCTGATCGCCGGGTTGCAGCGGCGGCACGCAGACCCCCTCGCCATCGACCGACTCGCAGCAGAGCAGCTCCCGCGAATCGGCGCTGGCGTCGGGGTAGGCGCAACGCTGGCGCCCCTGCTCGCAGACGCCGGTCGCCGAGCCGCACAGCGCCCCGTCCGGACCGACCTGCGGCATGTCCTCTTCCTCGTCGACCAGCCCGTCGCAATCGTCGTCCAGGCCGTTGCACTCCTCGTCGCCGGCCGGACCGATCTGCCCCGTGCACTTCAGCTCTCCGAGCACGCACTCCCAGCTCCCCGGCTGGCAGACGCCCTCGCAGACCGGCGGATCTCCGGTGCAGCCCTCGGCCAGGGTGTAGCAGCCGGCTCCGCCTTCGGGATTTCCCTCGTCTGTCTGGCCATCGCAGTCGTCGTCGGCCGCATTGCACAGCTCCTCGTCCTGCAAGAACTCGCACTCGTACTCGCAGCCGTTTTGCGTATCCGTGTCGATGTTCCAATAGTTCTCGTCGCAGTCGCCCAGCTGGCACTCGCCGCCCACGCAGAGCGGCTCGGCGTTGGCGAAGTGACAGAGGTGGCCGCACCAACCGCAGTTCAACGGGTCGTTGTCGAAATCCACGTCCTCGTCGAAATCCCCGTCGCAGTCGTTGTCCAGCGGCTGGTAGGGGTTGTCCGTGTCTTGAAGATCCACCCCGTCGCACAGATCCGACTCCGCGGTCGGCTGGCAGAAGTACTCGCAGCCGTCCGTATCCGACTCGTTCAGGTCGTACCAGAAGCTCGCGCAGTCCCCCATCTGGCACTCGCCCTCGACACACTCCGGCCAGGCGTGATCGTAGGAGCAGACGTTCCCGCACTCCCCGCAGTTGTACACGTCGTTGGCCGTGTCCACGTCCTCGTCCGTCTCCCCGTCGCAGTCGTCGTCCACTCCGTCGCACGTCGAGTCGCCCGCGTCCGGCTGGCACTCGAACGTGCCGGTCTCCGTGTCGCTGTCGGTGTCGCTGTCCGCGTCGCTGTCCGCGTCGCTGTCCGCGTCGCTGTCTCCGTCCGCTCCGGAGGTCGTGTCCACCCCGCCGGCGTCCGCCTCGGAGAAACCGTAGGGATCTACCTGGCAGCCCGCGGCCAGCAGCAGCGCGCCCAGCGCCGCGACCAGCAACAGCAGCCTGCGGTTGCGTCCCATCGCGCGCAGCGCCAGCAGCAGACCGCCCAGCAGCACCGCCAGCCAGCCGGCCGCGCCCGCACCGCCGCCCGGCGCTCCGGGCGCTCCGCTGCACAGGCAGCCACCCGTACCGGTCGCCAGGATCCGGTCGAGGCCCGGCACCGCCTGCTCGCCGCTGTCGCTGTCCGCGTCGCTGTCGGCATCGCTGTCCGCGTCGCTGTCCGCGTCGCTGTCCGCGTCGCTGTCCGCGTCAGTGTCCGCGTCGCTCGCCGTCTCCTCCTCGTACTCGTAGCAGGCCCCGTCCTCGCAGTACTGCCCGTTGGGACAGTCCACGTTCCAGCACGGGTCGTCCACGCACTCGCCGTCCACGCAGACCTCCCAGTACTCGCAGGTCACGTTCCAGCAGTCGCCCTGCACGCACTCGCCGTCCACGCACGAAAAACCGGGATCGCACTGAACTCCGGCGCACGCGTCGTCCACGCACTCGCCCTCGTAGCAGCCGTCCGGGCAGTCCATGTCCACGCACGGCGACACGCACTCCCCGTCCGAGTTGCAGTAGTCCCCCTCCTCGCACTCCACCCCGGCGCACGGGTCGTCCACGCACTCGCCGTCCACGCAGATCTGTCCCCCGCCGCAGCCAGACACGTAGCAGCTCTCGTCTATCGGGTGACACGCGCCGCTGTCCTGAGGCACGCAGACGTACCCCTCGGGGCACTGAACCTGGTAGCAGGCGTCCACGCACTGAGACGAAACCGCCTCGCACTCGCAGGGCGGCACGAAGCCGTCGTCGCACCAGTACGGGTTCTCCACGCAGGGCAGCGCGTCCTCGCTCAGCTCGTTGCAGACGTTCGAGATGCAGACCCACTGGCCGTCGATCTCCTCGCAGGTCTTGCCCTGCGGACAGACGTTCTCGCCCGGCTCGCACGGCTCGGCGCACTCCCCCTCGATGCAGAGACCGCCCGGGCACTCCAGGTCGGTGTCCTCGTCCGTGATCCCGTCGCAGTCGTTGTCCTTGCCGTCGCAGATCTCCTCTGTCGGCTGGTTGGCGTTGCACTCCCACTCCCCGTTCACGCAGATCAAAACGCCCTCGTTGCACTCGCCCTCGTCCGGGTCGTCCGTCTGCGAGTTGGAGCACGGCGCGCCCTGCGGCAGGTCCTCCCACTCGTCGGTCAGCCCGTCGCAATCGTCGTCCAGCAGGTTGCACTCCTCGTCCACGCCGGTCGTCTCGCCCACGCACTCGAAGCCGCAGTCGAGATCGGTGTCGCAGACGCACTGGACCGTGCCCGACTCGCAGATGCCCAAATCGTTGCCGCACGGCTGTCCCACGTTGGGCAACTCCTCGTCGGTCTCGGCATCGCAGTCGTCGTCCAATCCGTTGCAGCTCTCCTCCTCGGGACCCGGTCCCTCGCAGGACTCGATCCCGTCCACGCAGGTCCAGACGCCCGGCTCGCAGATGCCCTCCCAGGGGTCGTCGGTGTTGGACAGCGAGCAGTCCGGCGGGTCGTAGAGCACGTCGTTGTCGGTCAGACCGTCGCAGTCGTCGTCCAGCAGGTTGCACTGCTCGTCGATCGGCCCCTGGTCTCCCTGGCACTCGCCCCACAGCTCGAAGCCCGATCCGATCTCTGCCACGCAGTAGCTGAAGCCCTGAGCGCACTCGCCCTCCCCGGGACCCAGCAGGCAGTCGAAGCCGGGGTAGAGCAGCGGATCGCAGCCGCCGCACGGCTCGACCAGGCCCTCGTCGATCAGCGAGTTGCAGTTGTTGTCCAGTCCGTCGCACTCCTCGAGCTCGGGCGTCTGCGGGTAGACGCACTGGTCCCCGCTCACGTCGGCGCAGCACTCGAGATTCTTGCCGCCCAGGCCGTCGTCCACGCAGCGCAGCCAGGCCTCGTCGCAGATTCCCACCCCGTCCTGGCACTGGGTCATCGCGAACGGGATGTCCTCCTCCTCGTCGGTGACCGCGTCGCAGTCGTTGTCCACCGCGTCGCACATCTCCTGGCTGGGCAGCACCTGGCCCACGCACTCGCCCCAGACCGGGTTGCCCTCGCTGGATGCCGCCGGGTCGCACTCCTGGACTCCCTGCTGGCACTGGCCCTCGTTCGGATCGCCGGACGGGTTGCCGCCGCACGGCTGGGTCACGCCCTCATCGGTCAGGCCGTCGCAGTCGTCGTCCAGCCCGTTGCACGACTCAGTCACGGGCGGGGTCGCCCCGACGCAGGTCAGATCGCCGTCGACGCATTCCCAGGTTCCGTCTCCGCACTGACCGCAATCGGTGCCGATCTCGGAATCGGTCGGGTCGTTGTCGGTCAAACCGTCGCAATCGTCGTCCAGCCCGTTGCACATCTCCGGCTGCGGATTGATGCTTCCCAGACAGGTCTCCCACAGCGGCGTGGTCTCGGTGCTGCCGTCCGCGCAGGCCTGGATCCCCTCGCGGCACTCGCCCTGCTCGGTGCCTTCCGGGCAGATCCCGCCGGTGTAGGTCGCCGGATCGCAGCCGGCCGGATCAGCTCCGCCGCACGCCTGGTAGACGTTCTCGTCGATCGATCCGTCGCAATCGTCGTCCAGACCGTTGCAGGTCTCGGTTTCCGGATCGATGTTGCCGCTGCACGGCAGCCAGGCTGGAACCGAGGGCGTGGCGTTGGCGGTGTCGCAATCCTGGATCCCGGGCTGGCAGATCCCCTCGTCCTCGTTGCCCAGCGGCCCGCCGCCGCAGACCTGGGTCACGTCCTCGTCGGTCTCGCCGTCGCAGTCGTTGTCCAGCGCGTCGCACTCCTCGCTGCTCGGCTCCGATCCGCCCTGGCAGAGGAAGACGCCCTCCACGCAGGTGTAGATCCCCTCGCAGACTCCCTGGCCACAGGGTTCTCCGCCCTGCTGGTCCTCGTCGGTCAGCCCGTCGCAGTCCATGTCCACGCCGTCGCACAGATCGGGCGGCGCGACCGGGTCGGTGCTGCCCTGGCAGGCGCCCAGGACCCAGGGGCTGCCGGCGCCCCACTCGCCCATCACGCAGGTCTGAACACCCTGCACGCAGGCGCCCTGCTCCGCGCCGTCCGGACAGGTTCCGCCCGGGTAGGTCGCCGGATCGCAGCCGTCCGGATCCGCTCCGCCGCAAGGACGCTTGACATTTTCGTCGGTGGCGCCGTCGCAGTCGTCGTCCAGGGCGTTGCAGACCTCGCTCTCGCTGCCCGGCTCCACGGCGTAGTCGCACTCCACCTGTCCGTCCACGCAGATCGTGGTCCCGGCGCAGATGCCCTTGCCGCAATCAACGCCTATTTCGGGATCAGTGGCGTTGCTGATTCCCTCGTCCGTCTCACCGTCGCAATCGTCGTCCAGACCGTTGCAGACCTCGTCGGCCGGGCCGATCGAGCCCTGGCAGGTCTCCCAGCCGGAGCCCGTGATCGAGCACTGCTGCACTCCGGTCTGACAAGCGCCCTCGTTCTCCCCGCCGGCCACGCACCAGGCGTAGCTCGCCGGATCGCATCCCCCGCAGGGCTGGTAGAGCCCCTCGTCGGTCTCGCCGTCGCAGTCGTTGTCGATGTCGTCGCAGGACTCGGGCGCCGGATCCACGTTGCCCTCGCAGGGCAGCCACACCTCGAGGAACGGGGTCGCGTTGGCCGAGTCGCACTCCTGCGTGCCGACCGTGCAGGCGCCCTCCTCCTCGTGGCCGGACGGACCGCCGCCGCAGCTTCGAATCGCGTCTTCGTCGGTCAATCCGTCGCAGTCGTTGTCCACCCCGTCGCAGATCGAGTCGTCGGGCAAGGGCACGGTCGCGCCGTCGCAGACCAGCGAGCCTGCGATGCAGGCGGTGGTCCCGTCGTTGCACGCACCGCACGAATCGCCGCCCTGCTCGTCCTCGTCGGTCAGCCCGTCGCAGTCCTGGTCGACTCCGTCGCAATCGTCGGGCGGGGCCTGGGGATCGATGTTGCCCTGGCAGGCGGCCCACGACGCGACTCCGGAGTCCGGCACCGCGTCGCACTCCTGGATGCCCTCCACGCAGTAGCCCTGGTCGGCGCCGTCGGGGCACTCGCCGCCCGGGTAGAGATCGGTGTCGCAGCCGAACGGATCGGCTCCGCCGCAGGGTTGGTAGAGGTTCTCGTCGGTCTCTCCGTCGCAGTCGTCGTCCAGGCCGTTGCACGACTCGGGGAGCGTGCCGGGATCGAGCGCGTAGTCGCAGACCACCTGGCCGTTTTCGCAGATCGTGGATCCTGCGCACTCGCCCTGTCCGCAGGCCACGCCCAGGTTGGGATCGCTGGTGATGTCCTCGTCGGTCTGACCGTCGCAGTCGTCGTCGAGCCCGTTGCACAGCTCCTCGATCGGGCCCACGTCGCCCTGGCAGGCGTTCCAGCCCGAGCCGGTCGTGGAGCAGGACTGGCTCCCGCGCTGGCAGACGCCCGCCTCGTAGCCGGCCGGGCAGGTGAAGCCCGGGTAGATCGCCGGATCGCAGCCGCCACACTGCTGGTAGATGCTTTCGTCGGTCTGACCGTCACAATCGTCGTCGATGTCGTTGCAGCTCTCGGTCTCCGGCCCGACGTCGTTCTCGCACTGGATCAGGCCGCTGTTGCAGACCGTCTGGCCCTGCTGGCAGGCGCCCTCGTCCTCGTAGCCGCTCGGGCCGCCGCCGCACGAATCGCCAACGTCGCCCGGGTTGTCGTCCGTGACCCCGTCGCAGTCGTTGTCCAGCGCGTCGCAGACCTCGGAGGAGGGCTCGACCGTGCCGTCGCACGCGCCCCAGCCGCCCGAGTCGCAGACCTGGATCCCCTGCTGGCAGACGCCCTCGTTGGGATCCGCGGTGCAGTCCGGGTAGACCAGCGGGTCGCAGCCGCCGCAGAACTGCGAGATGTCCTCGTCGGTCTGGCCGTCGCAGTCGTTGTCCACGCCGTCGCAGGTCGTCCCCTCGGTCGAAGGGCCGACGTCGCCCTGGCACTGGATCGATCCGGCGCTGCAGACCGTCAGGCCCTGCTGGCAGGCCCCCTCGTTCTCGTAGCCGCTCGGACCGCCGCCGCACGGGTCGCCGATATCGGTCAGATCCTCGTCGGTCTCGCCGTCGCAGTCGTTGTCCAAGGCGTCGCAGACCTCGGGCTCGGGTGTCGAGCTGGCCTGGCAGGCGCCCCAGCCCGACCCGGCGTCGTCGCAGAGCTGGACGCCCTGCTCGCACTCGCCCTCGTCGGGCCCCAGCAGGCAGGCGCTGTTGTCCGGGTCGGTCCCGTCGCAACCGCCGCAGGGCTGGGAGATGCCCTCGTCGGTCTGACCGTCGCAATCGTCGTCCAAATCGTTGCAGACGTCTCCCTCGTCGCCGGGCCAGACCGCGTCGCACTCCCACTGGCCGGTCGCCGCGTTGCACGACCAGGTGCCCAGCGTGCACTCGCCGACGTCGCTGACGCCGCACTCGTTGGTTCCCCAGCCCGGATCCCAGGCTACGCTCTCGTCGGTCACACCGTCGCAGTCGTCGTCCAGCCCGTTGCACTGCTCGGTGCTCTCGGGCTCGATCGAGCCGACGCAGACCCAGCCGGTGCCCGGAACGCATTGCTCCACGCCCTGCTCGCAGATCCCCTCGCCTGGATCGCCGGTGCACTGGGCGTAGCCGTCGCAGCCGCCGCAGTCCGGCCCCAGCCCCCAGCTTCCCTCGTCGGTCTCGCCGTCGCAGTTGTCGTCGACGCCGTCGCAGACCGTCTCGCCCGGATTGTCGGCCGGACATAGATCCTGGGTCGGGTGACCGCCGGGAATGTCGCAAAACAGGGTGAAGCCCTCGTCGGTCAGGCCGTCGCAATCGTCGTCCACGTAGTTGCAGGTTTCGGTCAAAATGCTTTCAGAAACGATGTAATACAGAATCGTCGACAAGCTGTCCTGCGAATCGGCGAAGAAGGCGTAGCCCGCCGGGTCGGAGCAGTCCGACGAAGAGTGCGGAGTGCGATCGTAGGCCTGATCCGGGTCGTAGTGGCAGCCACCCACGTCGGCCATCTCGTCGAGCGTCGTCGCGGCGACGGCCAGCCCGATCACCCAGGTGTCCACGTTATGAATATCGTGCAGGTCGTTCACCTCGGGCACGGGGTCGGTCAGACCGTCGTAGTCCCCGTCGGCCAGCACGATCAGCGAGTACGGCCGGCAGTCGGCCTCGGGATCGGCGGCCTGCACGCCGGTGATGTAATCCATCGCCCAGTAGACCGCCTCGCCGAGAGGAGTCCCGCCGTCGGCGCGCAGCTCCACCTCCACCGGCGTTCCCAGAGAGCTGCCCGAGTACTCGTGGTGGTTCATCCATTCCAGGATGTAGGGCGCGTTGCCGTCGGAAAACCCCTCGCACAGCCAGTCGCTCTGCGTGGCGAACGAGCCGGTGTAGTCGTAGGGCGGCGAGGATCCGGCGCCTTCGATGCCGTGATACCTCAGGTAGTCGTAGTCGCCGGCGACCTGGTTGGAGTGGTACCAGCCCGCCAGCTCGGCGTCGCCCTGGTCGGCGTGGAAACGCTGCGGGAACTTCATCAGGCCGAACTCGATGTCCCCGGTGGCGTTCAGCATCTGGGTCATCGCCTCCTTGGCGAGGAACAGGCGCGACCCGCCCAGCCCGGGGCAGCAGTAGCGACCGCCGGTCCAGGGATCCATGGATCCATCGCCCCACGTAGGATTACCGTCCACGTCGAGCGCCATCGAGCCCGAGGTGTCGAACAGAATCAGGATCCTGGGCTTGATCTGTGTCTGCGCACCGGCGGGCCCACTGCTCAGAAACAGCGCGGCGGCGGCGGCGATCCCCGTACACACTGCGGCCCATCTACTCGCAGCACCTGGACGCATCGCTTCACTCCTCGGTTTCTCCAAAGATTCGGGGCAACGGCCTCAAGCTTCCTCGCCGAGCTCTCCATGTCGGCAGAATTCACGCCCTCGCCCCTACTCTGGTAGCAGTTGCACTCTACACTGCTACTTTACGAATCAATTTTCATTGTAACGCCGAAAAAGCCGCCGCGGCTACCGTTTTCTGGCTCGTTTTCCGGTGCGGCCGGCCTTTTCCGGTTTTGTCGAGGGGAGCATTCCGGCCAGGTGGCGTCCGGTGAACGACCTGCGCGAGCGGGCGACCTTCTCGGGGGTTCCCGCGGCGACGAGGCGGCCTCCCTCGCGGCCTCCGCCGGGGCCCAGGTCGATCAGCCAGTCCGCGCACTTGACCACCTCGGGGTTGTGCTCGATCACGGCCACGGTGTTGCCCTGGTCGACCAGGCGCCCCAGCACCGCCAGCAGCTTGCGCACGTCGTCGAAGTGCATGCCCGTCGTCGGCTCGTCCAGCACGTAGAAGGTGCGGCCGGTGGAGCGCCTGGCCAGCTCGCGGGAGAGCTTGATCCGCTGCGCCTCTCCTCCGGACAGCGTGGTCGCCGGCTGGCCGAGCTGGACGTAGCCCATCCCCACGTCCTCCAGCGTGTCCAAAATGCGCCTCAGCCTGCGGTGCGCGGCGAAGATCTCGCGCGCCTCGCTGACCGTGGTGTCGAGCAGCTCGCGGATGTTGCGCGTCTTGTAGCGCACGCGCAGCGTCGCCTCGTTGTAGCGCTTGCCGCCGCAGACCTCGCACGGGACGTGGACGTCGGCCAGGAAGTGCATCTCGACCTTGACCACCCCGGCGCCGCCGCAGGCCTCGCAGCGCCCGCCCCTGACGTTGAAGCTGAAGCGTCCCGGACCGAAACCGTAGGCGCGTGCCTCGGGCGTGGAGGCCATGATCTTGCGCACCTCGTCGAACGCCTTGGTGTAGGTCGCCGGGTTGGAGCGCGGCGTGCGTCCGATCGGCTTTTGGTCGATGTGGATCACCTTGTCCAGCTGCTCCCAGCCCTGCAGCGAGCGGTGGGGACCGACCGTCACCGATGCGCCGTCCAGCTTTCGTTGCAGCGCCGGCAGCAGCGTCTGCGAAAGCAGGGAGCTCTTGCCCGCGCCGGAGACGCCGCTGACCACGACCAGCGCTCCCAGCGGCAGCTCCACGTAGAGATCGCGCAGGTTGTTCAGCGAGGCCCCGTCCAGCCGCAGCCAGCCGCTCGGATCGCGCCGCCGCCTTGGAACCTCGATCCGCGCGCGGCCGGAGAGGTAGGCGCCGGTCAGGGAGTCCGGGTGCCTCTTCACCTCTTCGGGAGCTCCGGCGCAGACCACGCGTCCCCCCAGACGACCGGCGCCGGGACCGAAATCGACGACATGATCCGCGCGCTCGATCGTGTCGCGATCGTGCTCGACCACGATCGCGGTGTTGCCCAGATCGCGCAGCCCTTCGAGGGCATCGAGCAGACGCGCGCCGTCGCGAGGATGGAGCCCGATCGACGGCTCGTCCAGCACGTACATCACGCCGCTCAGCTCGGATCCGAGCTGGCTGGCCAACCGGATCCGCTGCGCCTCGCCGCCCGAGAGCGTCGGCCCCAGCCGATCGAGCGTCAGGTAGGAGAGCCCCACGTCCGCCAAAAAGCAGAGCCGGGCGCCGATCTCCTTGATCAGCTCGGCGGCCACGATCGCCCGCGCGCCGTCCAGTTCGAGCGCGGAGAACCACTCCAGCGCATCGGCCACGGTCATCGAGGAGATCTCGTCGATGCCCCGGCGGCCGACCCGCACCGCGCGCGACTCGGGCCTCAACCGCGCTCCCCCGCACTCTGCGCAGGGCACGTTGGAGAGGTACTGCCGGTAGATCTTTCGCATCTCCTCGGAGGAGGTCTGCTGCATGCGGCGCATCAGCGTGTTGATCACCCCCTCGAACCGCATCGAGCGGCTGACCTCGAGATCGATGCGGTCCCAGCTGACCCGCACGCGCCTTGGACCCGAGCCGTAGAGCACCAGCCCGCGATGCCGCTCGTCCAGCTCTTTCCAGGGTCGATCCAGGTCCACCCCCAGCTCCCGACCCAGGGCCTCGAAAATGCGGGCGTTCCAGCCGTCGGATCGCTGCAGCTGCTGGGCCCAGGGACGGATCGCGCCCTGGCGGATCGAGAGGCTCGGGTTGGGCACCACCAGCTCGGGATCCATCTCCAGCCGGGTGCCCAGCCCATTGCAGGCCGGACAGGCTCCCAGCGGGGAGTTGAAGGAGAAGGACAGCGGGCTCAGCTCGGGAAAGCCGACCTTGCAGTCCGGGCAGTAGCGCTGCGTGGAGAAGCGCAGCTCGTCTCCGTCCTCGAGCTCGACGATCAGCTCTCCTCCGGATTCGGTCAGCGCGGTCTCCACCGAGTCGCCGAGGCGCGCCGGATCGGTGCGTCCCGCCACGATGCGATCGACGACCAGCTCCAGCGTGTGCTTGCGCCTGGCGTTCAACGGGGGCGTCTCCTCGTCGAGGCGCAGCTCCCGCCCGTCGGCGCGCATCCGGACGAAGCCGCGCTCGCGGGCGCGCTCGATCACCTCGCGGTGCTCGCCCTTGCGTCCCACGACCAGCGGCGCGAGCAGCCGCGCCCTGGTGCCGCCCGCAAGCGAGGAGATCTCGTCGACCAGCTGCTGGGAGGTGAGCGCCGTCACCTCGCGGCCGCAGAGGTGGCAGTGCTGCGTGCCGGCGCGGGCCCAGAGGACCCGCATGTAGTCGTAGATCTCGGTGATCGTGCCCACGGTGGAGCGCGGGTTGCCCGAGGCGGCCTTCTGCTCGATCGCGATCGTGGGCGACAGCCCGCTGATGCGCTCGTAGCGCGGCTTTTCGAGCTGGCCGAGGAACTGCCGCGCGTAGGCGGACAGCGACTCCACGTAGCGGCGCTGACCCTCGGCGTAGAGCGTATCGAACGCCAGCGAGGACTTCCCCGACCCGGAGACGCCGGTGAACACCACCAGCCTGTTTTTGGGGATCCGCAGCTCGCCGATCCGCAGGTTGTGCTCGAAGGCCCCCTTGACCAGAATCTCGGCCGGCTCGCTCATTGCTTTTTCGAGTATGCGTCCGGTTTGCTCCCAGACAAGCGCCGAAAGCAGATTTTCAGGGCTTCTCGCCGCTTTCGGCCGAGCCGGCGTCCGGAGCGGCCGGTCCCTCGCCCTGGAGCGCCTGGTACAGGTTCTGCAACGCGTCCGACGGCGACGGCGTGCCCTCGGGAGGCGGATCTCCCTTGCAGAGAACCGAGATGATCTTCTCGGCGGTGCACTCGTCCTCGGAGAGCTTGGCGTCGCGGCAGGCTTTCTTCCGCGCCCTGGCCCTGATCGACTCACGCTCCTCGCCCTTCTCCCGCGCGTAGACCCGCTGGCAGCTGGCGTAGCCGAGGTCGCTCATCACGCAGGCGCGGCACCAGTCCAACTCCGACTTGTCCCGCTGCCCGGCGCGGCCCAGCCCGAACCTCTCGATTTTCACCTGCTTTCTGGCGGTCGCGGCGTCGGGCCGAACGCAGTCCGGCTCGCTCTTTTCGGACGAGGAGCAACCCCAGATTGCAATCGAGAAGGCGGCCGCCAACAGCGCCGCGCCCCCGCTCATCGTTCGCCCCATCGCATCACTCATCGTCTCTTCTCCTCGTGCTCGGCCGCAGAGCCGGGCCGGCCGAACAACAGCCGCACCGTGGTTCCCATTCCAACCTCCGAGTCGATCTCCAACCCACCACCGTGATCCTCGGCGATGCGCTCGGCGGTCGGCAGGCCGAGGCCGGTCCCGGACGGCTGGGTCGTGAAAAAAGGCTCGCGGATGCTGGCGAGCTGCTCCCGCCCGATGCCGCAGCCGTCGTCCTCCACCTCCAGGGCGAAGGCGAGATTCCTCCGGGACTCCTCCACGACGCGGATTAGCACCCGGCCTTCGGCGCCATCCAGCGCTTGCAGCGCGTTGGAGACCAGCAGCGAAAGCGCCCGCTGCGTCAGCTCCGGGTCCACCTCCACCAGCGGATCCGCGCTGCTCTCGTCGACGGCCAGCGAGACCTCCTCGGGAACCTCCTCGGCCTCCTCGAACGAGCGCACGACCTCGCGCGCCAGTGCCAGCGGACGCGCCTTCTCCAGGGAGGGAGTGCGCGGCCGGGCGAACTCGAGCAGACCGCGGACCATCTGGTTGAGGCGCAGCGTCTCCTCCTCGGCGATATCCAGCAGCGTCCCGGTCACCTCGCCGGCACCGCCGCCGGCGTGCTTGCGCAGCTGCGAGACGGCCGACAGGATCGTGGCCAGCGGATTGCGGATCTCGTGGGCCAGCGTCGCCGAGAGCTGTCCCAGCGCCGCCAGCCTCTCGGTGCGGATCACCTCTTCCTGGGCGTCCATCAGCTGTCGGTAGGACTGCTGGAGGTCGCGAAACAGCTGTGAGTTCTCGATCGCCAGCGCCAGCTGCCTGCCGGCCGTGGTCAGCACCTTCGAGGTGGCGGGGCCGAACGGCTTTTCGCGAACCAGGATCACCGCTCCCAGCATGCGCGCGTGCACCCAGAGCGGCACGATCGCCAGCGGACTATCGATACCGGAAAAACACGAGGAGAGCCCCGACGGCAGATCTTCCGCCCTCGAGTAGGCCCGGGCCTCGGCACCCACCGCGGCCACCGAGGCCGCGGTCAGCTTCTTGTCTTGCGAGTCGAAATCCTGGCCGCGGCGGGCCACGACCGACAGGGATCGTTCATTCTCGTCCGCCAGGGCCACCAGGGCGTCCCCTGCGCCGGTGATGTCGAGCAACGGATCGAGCGCGTCCTCTACGATTGTCATCACATCGAGGGTGGCGCCCAGCGTTCCGGCGAACCTGCAGAGCTGCTCCAGCTCGCGGGTGGTCGCAGCAACAGCGCTACCGGGCTGCTTCTCCTGCGAATCTGTTTGCCGGGTCGTCATGCGGCAGCTCGGCCCCCTCCCCTGCGGCGCCGATCGCCGAAGCGGGATCGGTGCTCAGAAATTCCCGAACAGGCTGGTTATCTTGGTATCGAGCGCCACGGCGATCTTGTACAGCGACGAGATGGAAGCCGAGCTCTCGGCCCGCTCTATCTGGGAGAGCAGAGAGACGGACAACGAGGTCCGGCGTGCCATCTGCTTGAGGGTCAATCCGCGTTCCTTGCGCATGCTGCGGATCGTGCTGCCGATCACCTTGTGCAGCTCCTCCTCGGGAGTGCGGGTCAGGCCCTTGCGCTTCAGCACGCGGTCGATCACCTCGCGGAACTCGTCTATCTCGAACGGCTTCTTGATGTAGTCGACCGCGTCGAGCTTCATCGACTGGACCGCAGTCTCCAGCGAGGGGTAGCCGGTGAAGATGATCACGGCGATGTCGGTGTCGATCTTGCGAATGCGGCGCAGCAGCTCGATCCCGTCCATCTGCGGCATCATCAGGTCGAGAACCACCAGGTGATAGCTCCCGGATTTGACCTCGTCCAAGGCCTTCTCCGGCGTCTCCGCCACCGTGACCTTGAAACCGTCGCGTATGAGGAATGTTTCCATGTAACGACAGATCTCGCGATCGTCGTCCACGATGAGCAACCCGACCTTAGCGGTGTTTCTCGCCATCGAGGGACCCCTTCCGTTCCCCGGCTTCTCGCCGGTGGGTTGTCCGGTCGGGGCGAGAGGATTTGAACCTCCGACTTCTTGGTCCCGAACCAAGCGCGCTACCAGACTGCGCTACGCCCCGAGTCTCCCGCGAGCAAGCCCGCAGTCGCCCCGCCACACAAAGCGCCGATTACACCATTGTTGAAATAGTGTCAAGCCCGGATCGCCGGAGCCCGGATCGCCGAAACGCCGTGCGCGACGCGGGCAGATGTCCTGTCTCGACCCGCCCCCCCCCAAAAAGCCTTCATGCGAAAAATAGAACGATTTCACCTTGATCCGTTTAGTCCCCATACGGATCATACGGATCATTAGATCATGCGATCATGAATCGCGAGAATCGAGCATGACAGGCGGGTTCCAGAAACGCTACTTCACCAGGCCGCGGGATCTCTTCCGGGAGTCGCGCAGAGCCAAGAGGCACATGCGGGCGGCGAGGAAGGTCGGCCCCGAGCACGCTCTCGACGCGCGGCTCAGTGAGAAGATCATGCTGGCCGTCTGCGCGGTCAACAGGTGCAGGAACTGCTCGTACCTGCACACCAGGACCACGCTGGAAAGCGGGGTGGGAGACGGGGAGATCAAGCAGCTGCTGGCCGGAGAGCTGGGAGACTTCCCGGAACGGGAGGCCGCCGCCCTGGCCTACGTCCAGCACTTCACCGAGCACGGAGAACGAACCTCTCCCGAGGCCCGCCGGCGGGTCGTGGAGCACTACGGCCCGGAAAAGGTCCTGCTGATCGAGCGCGATGCTGTCAGGGTCCAGATGGGAAACCTGATCTGCAACACCGCCGAGGCGCGCGCGACTGTGAGAAACCCCCCGGCGGGGCGGTTCCTCTTGTACCTGGTCTATCTCCTCTGCGCGCCGATCGCTTTTGCGATCGGGAAGATGGGCGAGCGGGGCCGCAGGTTCCTGGCGGCCAACCGAATCGAGATAGAGTAGGAAACCGGTGATCGGCTAAACCCGGGACTGGTCAATCGACGGCGATCCTCGTTGTTGTGGGATAATGCTGCTCGACGCCGTTTCGGTCCGTGCTATATTGCCCATTCTACACCCGTTACGGAGGACAGAAGGATGAACGCAGACGAGAAGGTAGAGGGCTGTGTCGCGTCCGCCGCGGGGCCGGACGTCGAGCCCGCCGAAGAGGCCCCGGCCGGAGAAACCGCGGCCGGAGAGGAGAAGAAGATGCATGTTTCCGTAGGAATGGAGGCACCGGACTTCGAGGCGATGGCCTATCACGAGGGCGGCTTCGAGAACATCAGGCTGTCCGACCACCGGGGCAAGTGGGTGCTTCTCTGCTTCTATCCCGGCGATTTCACCTTTGTCTGACCGACCGAGCTGTCGGCGGTCGCCGACAAGGCAAAAGAGTTCGACAAGCTGGGCGTGCAGGTGCTTTCGTGCAGCACCGACAGCCGCTTCGTGCACAAAATCTGGCAGGAGCAGGAGCTGAGCAAGATGGTCGAGGGCGGCATCCCCTTCCCGATGCTCTCCGACGCCGGGGGCAAGATCGGATCGGTCTACGGGGTCTACGACGAGGCGGGCGGAGTCGACGTCCGCGGCCGCTTCATCATCGACCCGGACGGCGTGATCCAGGCGATCGAGATCCTGACGCCGCCGGTCGGCCGCAAGGTCGAAGAATCGCTCCGCCAGCTGCAGGCCTTCCAGCACGTGCGCAAGACGAAGGGCGCCGAGGTCTGCCCGGCCGGCTGGGAGCCAGGCAAGCCGACTCTGAAGGTCGGCCCGGACCTGGCGGGCAAGGTCTGGGAGGTCTGGAAGCCGGGGATGTAAGATTTGTTCACTCTACGAGTCAGCACTTGCCAGGAAAGTGGGCGTCAGCATCACCGCCGTCACCTTCTGGTTGAGCGTGCTGCGAGCGTCGAATCGGACTGAGATCCTCCACGGGCAATCTGAACGCCTTGACCCGCCTGGTGGAGGAGAGGCGGCCGGCCGCGCTGGCCCGCGTTTCCCGCTACGTGGTGGCCAGACCGCCCAACGGATACCCGATGGACGACGGCGCCAGGGCGTTGAACGTCTTCGAGATGCCCGCGGCGCTGGGGCTGGAGACCGATCGCAGAAAAGGTGGAGGAAGCGATGCATGAGATCACCTGGTACTCGGGGTACTTCGCCGGCTGGGGCACGCTGGCGCTGATCACGGCCGGAATCGCGCAGGGCAAGAACCGCAGCGGGCTGTGCTGGTTCCTGCTGGGCCTGCTGGGCGGGCCGATTGCGCTGTTCGTGCTCCTGCTGCTGAGCAAGCCGCCCCGCCGCGAGGGATAAGGGACGAGGATCGCCCGGCTCTCAGATCACCCGGCAGTCGTAGGCGTGGAAAGCGGCATCGTCCGTCATCAGGGAGATGTCGCCGGCGATCGCCTGCGAGATCAGCATCCTGTCGAACGGATCCTTGTGGTGCAGAGGCAGGCGGCCGAGCTGCAAAGCGTCGCGACCGGTGAAGTCGATCATCTCGAAACCGCTCAGTCTCGCCGCCTCGACCGGGTCGAATTCGACCTTCAGCTTGCCTATCGAGCGCTTGATCATCAGCTCGGCTATCGTGATCGAGCTGACAAAAACACGATTATCCGGATTCTCCAGACGCTCGATCCTGTCCGAGCCGAGCCTACCCGGAGCGGCCAATGCCCAGAGAAAGGCGTGGGTGTCGAGCAGGATTCTCACCGGTCGTCCTCTTTTGTCGATTCGTAGAACAGCTCGTTCACCTCGGAATCCTCGCCTGTGAGATCGTCCGACAAATCGAGCTTTCCCGCCAGCAACCCCAGCTTGCGTTTTCCGTCCGGAACGTGCTTTACGATTTCTACCAGCGGGAGATCGTTTTTTGAGATCACGATCCGTTCGCCGTTGTGAGCCCGGTTGACCAGCTTGGAAAGGTTGGCCTTTGCCTCGGAGATGCTGACCATCATGGCCCGACTCCTTGCTTGTCTCGAATGGACCAAATTGGTCAATTCAGATCCATTATGACCATTGCATCGAGCTCGGTCAACGACGATGGGCGGGTGTGAGCTCAGACCAGCTTGTAGCCCTGGCCGTAGACGGTCAGGATGTGCTCGGGGCTGGAGGGGTCGCTTTCCAGCTTGCGCCTCAGCTTCATGATGAAGTTGTCCACGGTGCGATTGGTGGGGTTGGCGTCCAGGCCCCAGACCGCGTCGAGGATCTCGTCGCGGCTTACCGGCTCGCCGCGGCGCTCGTCGAGCAGCGCCAGGATCGCGGTCTCGTAAAAGCTCAGCTCGATTCGATTGCCGTCGACCTCGGCGGTGTGCGCGTCGACGTTGACCTTTGCTTCGCCTAACGAGACGGTGGAAGAATCGCGCCTGCGCACCACCTGCATGCGGCGGAAGATGGTCCGGACCCGGGCCAGCAGCTCGGCTACCGAGAACGGCTTGGTCACGTAGTCGTCCGCTCCGGCCTCCAGACCGCGCACGACCTCGCTCTCCTGTGAGAGCGCCGAGAGGATCAGGATCGGCATCACGCGATCGCGGCGGCGCAACTCCTCGCAGACGTGGTAGCCGTTCATCCCCGGAAGCATCAGGTCTAGAATCACCAGGTCGGGCTCGAGCTGCTCGGCCAACTCGATTCCGCGCTCGCCGTCGTCCGCGTCGTGAACATCGTAACCCTCGAACCCGAAGGCGTCCTTGAGGCCGACGACCAAGTCGGATTCATCCTCGATCACGAGGATTGTGGGGCGCTCGCTCACGGAGGGACCCTATCAGAGCAACGACGGCGAATCCATACTCACGCGGCGAGCACCAGCAACGCCACCAGCGCCACGATCAACCCCAGCCCCACCGCAATCGAGGTGACTATTATGCGCGTGAGGAAGGCGTTGCCGATCTTGTGCAGCGCCGTCATCATCAGGCTCACGTCCTGGCCCGAGGTATCGACCACCTTGCGCAGCGAGCCTCCGCCCAGGAAGAAGAAGATGCCGATCGCGATGCTGATTCCGGCGCCCAGCAGGTTGAAGGAGCTGAGCAGGTCGAAGGCAGCCTGGACGAACATCACCGCGCCCAGCGCCCGCGCCCAGAAGGCCGCCTTGGAGATCACGGCGTCCTCCTCGGGACCGAACTCGTGCTCCCCGCAGGCGCCCCCGAAACCGCCGACCCCGGGCCCGGGCTCCATTTGCTCGCTCTTCTCGGCTCGTCGCCGCGGCATCCGCACTCCTCGTCAGATTCCGACCAGCGCAGCGCCGACGAAAAACCCGCCGACCAGCGCGATCAGCGTCACGATCACCTCGATGCGAAAGGCCCCGGTCAGACGGCTCAGCGCGCGCATCAGGAGGGCCACGTCGCTGCCGCTGGTCTCGACCACGGCGCGCAGCGAGCCCCCCGCCGAGACGTAGAGCCCACCGACCACCAGGTTGACTCCCGCAACCGGCAGCATCGCCAGGATCAGGCTCTGCACGATCCCCACGCCGATTCCCAGCTCGACCGCGATCACCGAGGCGGCGGCGAACGCCACTCCGATCGCGATCACCGACAGCGCACCGACCACCAGCGCGATCACGCCCCAGGTGCGGGTCAGCGAGGCGGTGCGCCCGATCGTGCCGTTCTCCACCTCGCCGAACTCGTACTCCCGCGACGTTCCCGGCGCCGCCGGGCCGGGATCGAGCGCTGCCGGCGGCTTGTAGGGATCTAAATCTCGCAAGGCTCCTCCCCTGGCGGCTCGAATCGAGAAGCAGAGGTTAGGTCAACGACGAGGGGGAATCAAGCGCGACTCGAGCCGGGTTTTGCCCTATCATCGCGGTCTGGATCGGAGGTGTCGCGATGGAGATCAGACCCGCGCGCAGAATAGGAGGGCTTCCCGAGTACGCCTTTGCCGCGGTCGACGCGCGGCTGCGAGAGCTGCGCCGGAGCGGCGTGGAGCCGATCGACCTCGGCGTCGGCGATCCGGCACGGCCCACACCGGAACTGATCCGGCGGCGCTGCAAGTCGGCGATCGACGAGCGCGCCGCTTCGGGGTACCCCAGCTACGTGGGCGCCCCGGAGCTGCGCGAGGCGGTCGCCGGCTGGACGCGGCGGCGCTGCGGCGTGGAGTTGGACGCAGACCGCGAGATCAGCATCACGATCGGATCCAAAGAAGCGATCTTCAACTTCCCAGAAGCATTGATAGACCCCGGCGACGTGGTGATCGTCCCCTCGCCGGGCTATCCGCCCTACTCGCGGGGCACGCGCTTCGCCGAGGGCGAGCCGTGGTTCTACCCGCTCGAGGAGAGCGGAGGCTTCCTGCCCGTACTGGAGGCGATTCCCGACGAGGTGGCGCGCCGCGCCAGGTTGATGTGGATCAACTACCCCAACTCTCCGAGCGGAGCCGCGCCCGGGATCGACTTCTTCGAGCGCGTGCTGGCCTGGACGCGCGAGCGGGAGATCGTGCTCGCCTCGGACGAGGCCTACTCGGAGCACTACTTCGGCGACGAGCCACCGCCCTCCGCGCTGCAGGCCGGGCGGGAGGGCCTGGTCGTCTTCAACTCCCTGTCCAAGCGCTCGGCGATGACCGGCTGGCGCGTGGGCTGGATCGCGGGCGACGCGAGGATCGTAGAGTTGTTCCGCAAGCTGAAGACCAACATCGACTCCGGTGCGCCGACCTTCATCCAGGACGCGGCCGCCGCTGCGCTGGCCGACGAGGAGCACGTGCGCGAGATGCGAGGAGAGGCGCTCCGCAAGCGGGACGCGCTGGTCGCCGGGCTGGAGGCGGCCGGGCTGCCGCGCTGCGTGCCCGAGGCGGCGCTATACGTCTGGCAGCGAGCCCCGACGGGGGTCTCCTCCCTGGAGCTCGCCGAGCGTCTGATGCAGCCGGACGTGGGCGTGATCTGCACGCCCGGCAGCCTGATATCCGACGAGGTGCAGGGAGGGCGCAACCCTGGAGAGGGCTACGTGCGCTTCGCCCTGACCGCCCTGGAAGAAGACGTGCAAAAAGCCGCCGACCGCCTCGCTGCCCTGAAAGGATCCCTGGCCGGGGGATCTTGAAAAAAAGGACGATTGCAGGCGCTTTTTTTTGGCTTTTTTCGTCTCCGCCCTCCACTCAGCCCGCGACGAATCCGAAGCCGGAAAGGAGCCTTG
Source organism: Polyangia bacterium (assembly GCA_046484285.1). Taxonomy (GTDB): domain Bacteria; phylum Myxococcota_A; class Polyangia; order JAAYKL01; family JAAYKL01; genus CAZHCG01. The sequence goes on along the minus strand of JAWOBP010000140.1, from coordinate 14,317 downwards.
CATGCACGGTGACTACCGCCCCGTAAAATGCGTCTACGAGGCTACGCTGGCCTGCAACATGCGCTGCCGCCACTGCGGATCGGCAGCCGGCGGGCCGCGCCCCGACGAGCTGGACACCAAAGAAGCGATTTTTCTGCTCGAGCAACTCTCCGAGCTGGGCTGCCGCAAGCTGGTCATCTCCGGCGGCGAGCCCACGCTGCGCCCGGACTGGCCGACGCTGGTGGAGCGGGCCGCTGCCACCGGAATGCGCACCGGACTTTTCTCCAACGGTGTCTCGTTCGACCGCCAGCGCGCCCGGACCACCCGCGACTCCGGCGCGGCGGCGGTCGGTTTCAGCCTGGACGGCATCGGCGAGACCCACGACCGCGTGCGCAACCGTCCCGGCCACTTCGACGAAATCCTATCTGCGATGGAGTGCGCGGCCGCCGAGGATCTCCCCTTCTCCGTCGTGACGCACGTCAACAGGCTCAACATCGGCCAGCTGACGCGTATCGAGAGCCTGCTCCGGGAGCGGGGCTCGTTCGCCTGGCAGCTGCAGCCCGCGATCGAGATGGGCAACCTGCGGGACAACCCGGAGCTCACGATTCGTCCGGCCGACATGCTGCGCATCTGCGCCGAGGCGGCCTCCTTCTCCCTGAAAAGCGAGCTGCGAATCGCCGTGGCCGACACGATCGGCTACTACGGGCCCGAGGAGGCGATACTCCGCTCCGGATGCGGGCTGGACGGTTTCAACGGCTGCGGCGCGGGACTGAGCGTGATCGGCATCGAGTCCAACGGCAATGTCAAGGGCTGCCTCTCGATCGAGCCGGGACACGCCGGCGACGACTACGTGGAAGGCAACGTGCGAGACGAGCCGCTCGAAGAAATCTGGAACCGCCCCGGAGCTTTCTCCTACAATCGCGATTGGAGCCCTGAGCAGTTGGGCGGCTTCTGCCGAACCTGTGAGCACGCCGAGCGCTGCCGCGGAGGCTGCCGCTCGATGATGACGGCTGCCGGGGAGGAGTTGGAGAACCCCTTTTGCGCGCACCGGGTACTGGCCGAACGGCGACCGGAGAGAAGGTCCCGAGCCGGATCGAGAGCCGCCGCCGCGGTGCTGGCTGCCGCGGCCGGCACCGGATCCGTAACCTGCGGCGACGATGATCCACCGCCTCTCCACGAGGTGCAGGACGCGGGAATCGACGCCGGAACCGACTCGGGAACGGATTCCGACAGCGACTCGTGGGACACGGAGACCGAGGCCGACACGGACACCCAGAGCGACAGCGAGGTCGACACCGATACCGAGACGGGACAGGTGACGGTCTACGCGTTCTGCATGGAGGCCGGCAAATCAGTCGCAATCCCGGTCGAGACCCGCTGCGGCGGACCCGACTGCTTCCGCGTCAAGCTGCGTCGCATGCGGCATCTGAAGCTGGGGCCGGAAAAAGGATCCTCGGGCTGGGGCTCAGGCGGGCTCGATCAGGTCTAGCACGGCTTCGGTGACCAGCAGTTCGCCGCGCCTGCGGCGGGACTTCAGATCCAGGTCCAGCAGCGCCAGCCGCGAGAGCGCGGCCTCCAGCTCCGCCCCCCGGAAACGCCGGCACTGGCCTGTCAGCTTGCGCGCCGCGAAGGGCGGCACTCCCAGCAGACCCGGCAATGCTCCGGCGTCGGTGCCCAGATGGAGGTGGACGCGCGCCAGCAGCAGTTGGCGCACGTGGCGGGCCAGCAGCGCGTTGAGCCGCAGAGGCTCCTCGCGTCGCGCCAGCAGCTCACCGAGCAGCGAGAGGGCCTGGTCCGCGCGGCGGTTCCCGATCGCGTCGACCAGGGCGAACACCGAGCGCTGCCGCACCGGGCTGACAACCAGCGCCACCTCTTCCTCCCCGGCCTCGCGCTCGGAACCGGCGAACAGCCCCACCCGCTCCACGGCGTCGTCCAGCGCCGCGCAGTCCGTGCCGACGCTCGCGGCGATCGCGGCCGCGGCCTCCGGAGCGAGCCGGACCTCGCGAGCCGCGGCGCGAGAGCGGACGAACGGCACGACCTCCGATTCCTTGAGCGGCTCGGCGCGGTGCACCTGTTTCCGGCGCCCGGCCCTGGCCAGCGGTCCGCGGCGCATATCGAAGCGCGAAGCGATGACCACCAGGCAGCACTGGGGCGCGGGATCGTCCAGGTACGCGTCGAGCGCCTCCAGGTCCTTGGCCGTGAGCTTCTCCCCGTCCTCGACCAGGACCATGCGCTGTTCGGCCATCATCGGCACGGCCCGGGCCTCGGCCGAGATCTCGGCTCCCGATGCCTCGCCGCCGTGCAGCCGCGAGAAGTTGAGCTCGGCCATCGGCCCCTGCATCGCGCGCTGGCGGAGCATCTCCACGGCGCGGTCGATCAGAAACCGCTCCGCTCCGTGCAGCAGGTAGACCGGCTCGATCCGGCCGGCTTCGATCTTCTCCAGCAGGGAGGCGACATCCATCGAGCGCAGACTAGCACGACACGCCGCCGCGGAGAACTCGCGCTCGGTACCATCGCGCCCGGCACCGTGCCGGTCGATTGTCCAAAGCGAGACGAAATCGGGAAAAAGGCAGCAGGGAGGAATGGGGGGGAGCGAAAAGAAGGAATCAGAACAGGCCTTCGGCCGCCTTCTTGTTTTTCTTTTCCTGCTCGCGCTTCTCTCGCTCCTCCTGCTCCTTGGCCTTCTTCTTCAGCTCCTCCATCTCCTTTTCCATCTTCTTCATCTCGTGCTCGACCCGCTTTTGCTGATCCATCGCGGCCTGGCTGACGCCCAGCGTCTGGAAGTAGCCCTTGGCCAGGGTGCGATCGCGGTTCTTGACCTCCATCATGTAGCGGCGCTTGGCGTCGAAGTGGGGGCGCCGCAACCGGGCCTTGTGCGCGAAGATGCGCGTGTTGCGATCCATGGTCTGCTGGGAGTAACCGTCGGCGAACTCGCGCGCTTTCCGACTCTTGCCGTCGGTGATGTCGTAGAACGCCACTTGCACCTCGTAGTCTCCCAGCGGTCTGCGGAAGAACGCCATCGTCTCGAAGACCCACTCGTGATCCGCGTTCTCGTGCACCTTCTTGGTGGAGTGGCTGCGCAAAAAACGCACGAAGGCCCCCTTGGACCTGAAATGCGTGGGCGGACGCTTGGTCAGGATCAGCACCTTGCCGGCGAAGACGTCCTCGACCCCGCGGGCCGCGGCGGTTCCGAGACCCAGTGTAACCAGGGCGACGACCGCGACGGCTGCGGTCAGCTTGGCGGCGTTCCTCATGCGAGCACCTCCTCGATTTGCTTGCGACAGCGGCTTCGAACCCGTCAGCTTACCGCGACTGGCGCCGTTTCTCCACCGACCGGGCGCGATCCGTTCTGGCCAATCTTTTCGACGCGCGCGACGGCAACCTATTCGATCTTCGACCAAATGAGTCATCCAAACCCAAAAATTTGCTCCGTGTCCTCCGCTTGTGGCATACTGCCTCTTGACCTGTAAGGGCTTGTAATTGCTATGGAAAATAAACGGAGAAACAGCGCGATTCCCTCGGATGTCTCCGCCCGTGCCAGGGATCTGTCCGGTGTGGGCGCCGGCCCTCCCAGCACAGGTTTTCTGCTGCTGGCGATTCTGACCGGATCTGGTACCGCCGCCCGGACGCTGAGCCTCAGGGGGCTGACCGAGACCAAGGTGCGCAGCGCGATCCGCCGCGAGGATCCAGATCCAAAAGAAGCTGTTGGCGAGGTGGAGATGCGCACCGCGAGATTCACCGAGACGTTCGGCAGCCGCCATGCCTCGGCCCTGCACCTGCTGGCCGCGCTGACCGCGGTGCGATCGTGTCAGGCCTATCGCATCCTGACTTCCGAAGGGCTGGACACCGACGTGATCCGCAACCAGGCGCTGCGTTGCCTGACCACCAGCCTGACCCGCGAGCACGGGCCTTCGCCGGATCGGGCGGCCGGCGTTCCACCGGAGCGCGACGTCGCGGTCAAGGCGGCCCCGGCACCGGTCGAGACGCCCTTCTCCTCGCGGCGACGCGCTGACGACGCGGATCCTCCATCGCTCGACCACCAGACGCCTCGCGGGGGCAAGGGGCGTGGCAGCGGGAGAGGCCTGCGCCGCAAAGGCAGCCGGATACCGACCAACTCCAGGCTGGCAGGCGAATCGATCGAGAGGATTCAGCGCCGCGCGCGCATGGAGCGCTCCGCGGCCAGGAGGGCCGAGCGGCCGCAAACGAGCGCGGAGGAACCTCCGGCGGTTGAGCTGGAGGATGCGGTCGACCTCGACGAGGCCGCCGCCGAGATCGGGCAGATCGCCGAGCGCGACCCGCTTCCCTCCGAACAGACGGCTGCCGGCACGGAAACGGTCGGTTTCGATATCGATGCCAAACAGTTCCCGGTTCTTTCCGGCCTGGGCCGCAACCTGACGCTCGAGGCCGCCGCCGGGAGGCTCGATCCGATCGTGGGGCGCGAGCGGGAGATGGAGCAAATCGCGGACGTGCTCAACAAGCGGCGCGCCAACAGCCCCTGCCTGGTGGGGCCTCCCGGGGTGGGCAAGACAGCAATCGCCGAGGGGCTCGCGGCCCGCCTAGCCGCACACGAGGCTCCCGGGCTCGAGGATCGCGCGGTAGTGGAGATCCGCCCCGGCGACCTGCTGTCCGGAACCTCGTTGCGCGGAGCGTTGTCCGAGCGTTTCGGCGAGCTGCGCGAGGAGATCGCGAGGCTCGACGGACAGGTCGTGCTCTTCTTCGACGAGATCCACGTCCTGCTCGGCTCGGCGGACGCGGCCGAGGCGGTTGCGGAGCTCAAGGACGCTCTGGGCCGCGGCGAGCTGCCCTGCATCGCGGCGACGACGCGCGAGGAGTACTCGCGCCATGTGGAATCGGATCCAGCGCTGGCGCGCAGGTTCACCCTGGTCGAGATCGACGAGCCGTCGGAGGACGAGGCCGTGGCCGTTCTCGAAGGCCTGGCGCCGGCCTACGAGGAGCACCACGGCACGCGCATCACCTCCGAGGCGATGTCCGCCGCGGTGCGGCTCTCGGCGCGCTACGTCCAGGACCGCGCGCTGCCCGACAAGGCGGTCGCGCTTCTCGACTTGGCCGGCGCCCGCGCGCGACGCTCCAATCGCGAGGAGATCTCGAGGCTCGACGTCGCCCAGGTTCTCTCCGAGCAGATCGGCGTGCCGCCCGAGCGGTTGGTGGCCGGCGACCGGGAGCGACTACTCGACCTGGAGCGCGAGCTGGAGGCCCGGATCGTGGGCCACCGCCACGTGCTCGACGCAATCGGCGAGACGTTGCGCCGCAACGCAGCCGGCTTCCGCAGCGGCCGGCCGATCGGCTCGTTCCTCTTTCTCGGACCGACCGGTGTGGGCAAGACCGAGACGGCCAAAGCGCTGGCCGACCTGCTCTTTCCCGGCGGCGACGCGACCGTGCGACTGGACATGACCGAATTCGCCGAGTCGCACGCCGTGGCGAGGCTGGTCGGCGCTCCGCCAGGCTACATCGGCCACGAGGAGGGCGGCCAGCTGACCGAGGCGGTGCGGCGGCGCCCCTACTGCCTGGTTCTGTTCGACGAAATCGAAAAGGCTCACCGCGACGTGATCCAGGTTCTCCTGCAGGTTCTCGACGACGGCCGGCTGACCGACGGTCGCGGCCGCACGGTCCCGCTGGAGAACGCGGTGATCGCGATGACCAGCAACCTGGGCTCGGATCTGCGCGAGCTGACTCCACGGCGCCGGGTGGGATTCGGCGCTTTGGAGCCCGAGATGGAAGTTCCGAGCCACGAGGACGTGAGGGGCGCCATCTTGGAAAAGGCGCGCGCGGCGCTGCCTCCCGAACTCTGGAATCGCATCGACGAGCCGCTGGTGTTCTCGCCGCTGGACAGCGAAGAGGTATCGGAGATCGCCACACGCATCATCGCGGGGCTCTCGAGCCAACTGCAACGAGAGCACGGTGTATCGATCGCGGCGGACGGCGAGGCTATCGGGGTGCTGCTGCGCGCGGGTGGGTACGACCCGCAGCTCGGCGCGCGACCGATGCGACGCACGATCCAGCGCCTGATCGAAGGGCCGGTGGCGCGGTTGATCCTGGAGGGAGGGACGGTGTCGGGCGACGTGGTGCGGATCGGCGCCGCGAGCGAAGACGAGCTGGATTTCGTCATAGAAAAGAGCGCCGGCCCGGGCCTCCTTGACGCCAAAGCGCAGACGCGCGAATAATCCTCCGGTGACTCCGAGCCCGCCAGATCTGCCGATGCAATTCGGACCTTTCTATCTGTTCGATCTGATCGGCCGCGGCGGGATGGCCGAAATCTTCCTGTCCAAGACGTTCACCTCGCTGGGCACCGAGCGGCTTTGCGTGATCAAACGAATCCTGTCGCAGCTAAGCGCGGACGACGGTTTCTGCTCGATGCTGATCCAGGAGGCCAAGCTGGCCTCGCGGCTGTCTCACCGCAACGTCGTGCAGACCTACGACCTGGGCAGAATCGAGGACCAGTACTACATCTCGATGGAGTATGTCGAAGGCGTGGATCTCAACCGGCTGCTGGGGCTGCTGGCGCGGGCGCGGATCGCGCTGCCCTTGCAGTTCGCATTGTACATCATCGTGGAAACGCTGCGCGGCCTGGACTACGCGCACCGTTTGACCGACGCCGACGGCAAGCCGCTGGATATCATTCACTGCGACGTCTCTCCGACCAATGTGCTGATCTCGACCGAGGGAGAGGTCAAGCTCTGCGACTTCGGAATCGCCAAGGCGGCGCTCTCCGAGACGAACGGTGCGCGTCAGATAGACGACTATCACCTGAAAGGCAAGGTCGCCTACATGGCGCCGGAGCACGTGGCCGGCGAGCGGATCGACCGGCGCGCAGATCTGTTCTCAGCGGGGATCCTGCTCTGGGAGCTGCTCTCCGGCCGCCGGCTCTACAAAACCAAGGACGAGGACGAAACGCTGCGACGCGCCGAGTCGGCGGAGATACCGCCGCTCGCCCAGAGAGGTTTCCCGCGCTTCGAAGAGTTGGGAGCGCTGGTTTCGCGGGCCCTGGAACGAAACCGCGACGATAGATTCCAAAGCGGCGGAGAGTTCATCGAGGCGCTGGAAAGCTACATGCACTCGTGCGGGATGATCGTCTCGCAGCTCAGGTTCGCCGACTTTCTGATGGAGAACTTCGGAGAGGATCTGCTGCGTCAGCGCAGGGAGCGCGAGCGGAATCTCTCTGCCTCGATCGAACGGCTCGCCGGAGAAGACGAGGACAAGCCGTCCGCAGATGTCGAAGATCCCTCCGGAGAACCCGTCGAAAAACCAGTCGAGCCGACCGCTCCGCCCGAAGCGGAAGATCCAATCACTCGTTCCTTGCTCTTCCCGGCGGAAAACGACGAGGAGGAAAAACCGCCGCAAGAGGCAGAGATACCGGACGAGGAGAAGCATGGCGAAGCAGAAGAGATGGCCGGCGATGATCTCTTGTCCGACGATCGGAAAGCACCTCCCGGCTCTCCGACCGGATCGATCCGCCTGCAAGGAGAATACGACCGGGAGAGCCGCCCCAGCCGAGCGCTTCTGTGGATCGCCGGGCTGGCGGCCGCCGCAGCGGCCGCCGCGGCAATCTGGTACTACCTGGTCTGATCTCTGATCCTGCCTCGGACACGCCGAAGCGCAGCGATCTCCCGGACAGGGGGCCCGGGCTTCTCGCAACCTACAGCTGCCCGCCTGCCTCGTCCGCTCGCCTCTGGGTGCTTTGACAAATCGGCGCTCACGGATACGATTCTGCATTCTCACCCGCTCGGGGTGAAACACGCGAGGAGGAAACGTGAGTCGCATCGAACCACCTGTCTGCATGACGTTCGATGACGTCCTGCTCAAGCCCAGCTACAGCGAGGTGATGCCGTCCCAGTGCGACGTTTCCACGCGCTTGACGCGCCAGCTGCGGCTGAACATTCCCCTGGTCAGCGCGGCGATGGACACGGTCACAGAGGCTTCCGCCGCGATCACGATGGCGCGTGCCGGGGGTATCGGCATCGTGCACAAGAACTTCACGCCCGAGGACCAGGCAGCCGAAGTGCGCAAGGTCAAGAAATCGGAAACGGGCATGATCTCCGATCCCTTGACGGTCACACCCGATCAGTCGTTGTCCCAGGTGCTCGAACAGATGCACAACCACAACATCTCAGGACTACCGGTCGTGGATCCCCAAAGCGACAAGGTGGTCGGAATCATCACTCATCGCGACGTGCGTTTCGAGACCAACCTCTCGCTCGAGGTCTCCGAGCTGATGACCCGCGACCTGGTCACCGCCCGCGAGCATCTTCCCGTCGAGGATTGCAAGAAGCTGCTCCACAGACACCGTATCGAGAAGCTGCTGGTGGTGGACAACGACAACCGCCTGGTGGGCCTGGTGACGATCAATGACTTGCAGAAGGCCGAGCAGAACCCAAACGCCTCCAAGGATCCGCTCGGACGGTTGCTGGTCGGCGCTGCTTTGGGTGTCACCGAACCGGATCGCCATCAGCGGGCGGCGGCCGTTGTCGAGGGCGGAGTCGACGTGCTCGTCGTGGACACGGCTCACGGTCATACCCGCTCGGTGATAGAGGCGGTGCGCAACACCAAGTCCGAGCACCCGGACGTACCGGTGATCGCGGGCAACGTCGCCACCGCCGAAGGCTGCCGAGCGCTGATCGACGCCGGAGCCGACGGAATCAAGGTCGGAATCGGCCCGGGCTCGATCTGCACGACACGCGTCGTCGCCGGCGTGGGCGTGCCGCAGGTCAGCGCGATCATGGACTGCACGGAGGTGGCGGCCGAGCATGGCGTCCCCCTGCTGGCCGACGGGGGCATCAAGTTCTCCGGCGATATCGTCAAGGCGATCGCCGCCGGCGCCGACAGCGTGATGATCGGATCGATGTTCGCCGGCACCGACGAGGCTCCCGGCGACATCGTTTTTTACCAGGGACGCAGCTACAAAGTGTACCGCGGGATGGGGTCGTTGGGCGCGATGCGCCGCGGCAGCAAGGACCGCTATTTCCAAAGTCAAACCGAGGACCGCAAGCTGGTCCCGGAGGGGATCGAGGGCCGGGTGCCTCACCGCGGGCCGCTGGGCAACATCCTGGTCCAGCTAGTCGGCGGATTGCAGTCGGGCATGGGCTACACCGGTTCGCCTGATATCGCCACGCTCAAGACACGCAGCTCGAGCTTCGTGCGTTCCACCCCCCAGGGTCTTCGCGAAAGCCACGTCCACGACGTGATCATCACCCAGGAGGCCCCCAACTACCGTCTGGAGCCGTGATGCCCCGCACGATCGCGATCGTCGCCATCGCCGTCTCGGCGGCTCTCGGCATCGCGGCCTGCGGCGCTCCGCAGGGTCCCGAGATCGGTCCGCGGGGAACACTGCGCTTCGAAGGCGAGCCCGGCGAGGCCGTGCTGGCGGTGGACGGAACGCGGCTCGGACCGATCTCGATGTTCCAAAAGCGGGGCGTCCTGCTCGAGCCCGGAGCTCACCGCATCGCGGTTCGTGCCGACGGCTACTTCCCCGAGTATCGCATGGTCGAGGTGGTCGAAGGGCGCGTCGAGCTGATCGAAATCGCGCTGCGGCCGATTCCGAAGTAGCCGGCCGCGCGAGCGATGCCGTCTTGACAAGCTCCCGCGGCAGCGGTAAGCGACTCTGTCCGCGAAACAGACGGAGGAATCTGAAAGTGGCAAATCACCCACAGGCGAAAAAGAGGAACCGCCAGAGGATCAAGCGCACCGCGCGCAACCGCTACGTGCGCTCGACGATGCGCACCGCGGTCAAGGCCGTACGCAAGGCGATCGAGGCAGGCGACGGCGCAGCGGCGCGAGAGTCGATGAAGACGGCCAGGTGCCAGCTCGATCGCTCGGTGACCAGGGGCGTGCTCAAGCGCAAGACCGCTTCGCGCACGATCTCCCGCCTCGACCGCGCGGTGAACACGCTCTCCACCGGCTGATCTCCCCTACAAGATCGACGAAATCGCCAGCACTCCGACGGCCCACAGCAGGCAGGCCGCGTCGATCGCGATCTCTTCAATCGCAGACATTCGCGGGCGCAGCGCGCGCCAGGCGCGGTAAGGTGTCTGCACCGCTCCGGGCACGATCAGCGCCAGCGCCAGCGGATTGATCCGCAGGCTCGCGGCCGCGTCTCCGGACAGGAGTCGCAGCGCCGCAGTCGCGGTGCCGCACAGAGGACACGTCTCTCCGGTCGAGCTTCGGTAGGGGCAGGAGCCGAGAAAGGAGGCCAGCCCTTCCAGCGGTACGGGTAGCATCCGGTTGTCGTGCAGGGCCAGCAGCGCCAGGATCAGCCACGCCGCGCAGCAGGCCAGCAGCAGACCCAACTGCACCCCCCGCGCACGCGACCGTGACATCTGGCCGCGGGCGATCACCTCCCGCCCGGCGCGGCATCGGGGGAGACCGGCTTCATTGGCTGAAGCTGCTCGTCCGGCCGGGCCGGCTGCACCGGTATCGCCGGTCCGGAGCCGCTCGTCGCAGGAGGCGGCCGGGCCGGCGACGCGCTGGGAAGCGGCGCCGGCTGCCAGCCGGGGAAATGCTGAAGCTGGTTGGCGGCCTGACCCGCGGCGTGCGTCGCCCCGACGACGAACAGCAGGTACCACAGCACGACCACCAGAATCGCCAGCGGGTTCATGATCACGCCCGCGAGCGCCGTGCCGCGCGGCTCGCGGCGTCGCGTCTTGACCGCCAGGTCGGCGATGCCCAGCCCCAGACCGATCACGGCCGGCGCGATCGCCCACGTGCCGCAAAAGGGGATGAAGCCGAACACCAGCGCGATGATGCCCAGTACCATCGATGCCGTGCCCATGCAGGCTCCTCAGCTTTGGCCAACGCGAACGTCGGCGAGGCGAGACAACATCTTAAGACAACCGCGCGGCGTGACAAGGCAGCCTTTTATCGCCTTCCGCTTGCCGGGTCGTTCCGCTCGGGTTAGCCTTTTTCGTGCTCTCGGAGGAGGCGACACGATGAGCAAACCCCAGCGTTGTGAAAAACATCGAGATGAAACGCGCCAAGGTGCGTCAGCAGTGGACGAGCGGAGCGTTTTGAGGACGGAAGCGAACTCACCGTTCGTTGAGTCCTCAAAACGTGAGCACGGCCGCGGATGGCGTGCTTTGGCGCGAGCGACAGCGTTTTCAGCCGATGGCTTTTTGCAACGTTGGGGCAAAGACAAGCGAGAACGCGACTGGCTGCTCACCCGACGCGAGGCGATCGGCCTCGGAGCCGCGGCGACCGCGGCGGGCGCGCTGGGCATGGGCGGAGGTCCGGCGCGCGCCGCGGAGTCGGCGACGGGCTTGGCGGGGAGGCCGGTGGCCGGCCCGGGGCGGGTGGTCGAGGTGCACAAGCCCGGCTCGATCGGCCGCCACTATCCTCACGGCGAGGCCGCGCGCGAGATGGTGGAACGCGCGGTCGAGGAGCTGAGCGGCGAGAGCGACCTGGGGCGAGCCTGGAGCCATTTCGTCACTCCCGAGGATCGCGTGGGGATCAAGATCAACTGCCTGGGCGGGCGCTGGGCCTCCACCAGGAAGGAGGTCGTCGATCCGATCGTCGAGGGAGTGCGCGCCGCCGGCGTGCCCGACGAGAACATCATGATTTACGACCAGTTCGGCGGCAACATGCGCGTCGCCCGCTACGAGTGGCAGGACAAGCCGGGCAAGCTGCGCGTGATCAACCACGCGGTGCTGGGCTTCGACAACGACTACACGGTGGTCGAGGGCGCCCGGGGCAAGCTGGCCAAGACGCTGCTGTGGACCACCGCGGTGATCAACGTGCCGCTGCTCAAGGATCACGATTTGGTCAGCATCACCTGCGCGATGAAGAACATGGTCTTCGGCAACGTGGAAAAGCCGCAGCTGATGCACCGTGAAATACAGGTCGGCATGCCGCACTTCTACGCGCTCGACGCGATCCGGGGCCGCGTGCGGCTGAACGTGATCGACGGCACGTTCTGCCTCTACGAGGGCGGACCCAAGCAGAACCCGTCGACCACCGACCGCTACGAGCGGGTCTACGCCACCTGCGATCCGGTCGCCGCCGACGCGATCGCGCTGGAGGTGGTCGAGGCCCACCGCGCCCGCCACAAGCTGCGCCCCCTGCCCAAGTGCGGGCGCCCCGCCGACTACCTGCAGCTCGCCGAGGAGCTGGGCCTGGGGATCGCCGATCGCGACCGGATCGAGCTCGAGAAAATAGAGCTGGATCCGTTCGAGGCCGAAGAAGAGAAAAGCTGAGATCGTCAGGGATCGAGCGCCCAGCGGCCGGGGTTCATGATCCCGTCCGGGTCGAGCAGCTTGCGCACCCGGCGCATCAGGTCGTGCGTCCCCGGCCACATCCGCGGCAGGATCCGCTCCACCGCCCAGCCCGGAGTCTTGTAAGGAATGAAGCCCTCGTCGAGCAGCATCTCGGTCAGCTCGCCGTTGCAGCGCCGCACGCGCTCGACGTCCTCCTCGTCGTCGCGGCGGAATGTCTCGATGAAGCGCAGCACGCCGAAGTGCCCGCCCTTCATCGGCCGCGAGACGATCACCGGCGCGAAGCCGTGCCGCTCCATGATCTCGATTCCGCGATCCGCGCCCGAGTCGAAGCGGCTCATCGGTCCGTAGGTGCCTACCCAGCTAAGCCCGCCGCCCGGATTGTCGACCAGGAAGTCGAGGTTCGTGGGAAAGTCGGCGAACTTCTCGAAGCGCGGAGCCACGGTGCAGATCGCCTCCATGTCGAACGGATCCTCGATCTCGGCGCCCTTGTCGCGCAGCTCCTTCAGCTCGGAGAGCACCATCTGCAGCTTGACGCGCAGCTCCTCGGGCTCGTAGGCCGACACGTCGATGTAGGTGAAGAACTCCGGCTCGTCCGGATCCTTGCTGCGCGGCTGATCCACGCCAAAGACCATCTTGCCCGTCGGCCATGACAACCCGCCGATGTCGTCGAAGATCTTGAGCCGTGCCAGTCGCCGCATCAGCTCGTAGGTCGAGGCGCGGTCGTAGGTCAAGACGAACAGCCGCTTGCGCAGCGGCGGGTCTGGCTCGAGTTGTACGGCCATGCGCGTGATCAGCCCGGTCGTCCCCTGCCAGGAGACGAACAGGCCGGTCAGGTCGGGCAGCGGTGCGCGGGCGAACGGCACGTCCGAGACGGCCCAGGAGCCGGTGCGGATCACCTCCCCCGAGGCGAGCACCACCTCCAGCCCGGCGATCCACTCGCCCATCGCGCCGTGCAGCAAGGAGAGGTTGCCCAGCCCGTCCAGCAGGCAGTTGGCCACGACCGAGGTGTAGGGCGGCGAAAGCGGGATGCCGACGGTCAGCGGCAGGTCGCGGGCGCGCAGCTCGTCGATCAGCTGCCGAAAGGTGACGCCCGGCTCGATCACCGCGATCATGTCCACCTCGTTGATCGCCAGGATGCGATTCATCCCGGTCAGGTCGAGCACCGCGCCGCCGCACGCCGGAATCGAGAGCCCGCCCAGGTTGGTCCCGGCGATGCGCGGCACCAGCGGAATGCGGTGCTCGGCGGCCGCCTCGACCACCGCGACCGCCTCCTCGGCCGTCTCGAGGAAGGCGACCACGTCGGGTCGTCCCGGCGGGTTCTCGGTCATGTCCCGGGAGTACTCCTCCAGGGTCTGCTCGTCGTCCCGCAACCGCTCCGGGGGCAGGATTGCGCCGAGCGCTCGTTTGGTGTTGCTCATGACTCGCGACCTCTCTTTTCGGGCTCGACCCGCATCAGCGGCAGCACCGAGAGTACGAACAGGGGGTTGCCGCGAAAGGAGACCTCGCCGGCCAGAAAGGCGCGCACCGCGCCGCGGCCGAGGCTGACCTGCAGCAGGCTGTCCAGCGAGCCGCGCACCCGCGCCCTGGGCTTGTCGGGCAGCCCGCGGACAAGGCGTATCTCGCCGCGGTCGAAGCACATCGAGATCGACATCTTGCCCGCGGTGACGCCCAGGTCGCCCCGTAACCGCCGCGCGCGACGAGCGCAGTCGGGGCGCTCGAGGCTGCGCTCCAGCACGCCGCCCAGCATCAGCCCCAGCAGGCTCATCTCCTCGCGGTTCTCCACGATCAGCTTCGGCTTGTCGGCGGTCATGCAGGAACACTACCGCCCAGCGAAGAAAGGTGTCAATCCGAGCCATCAGCGCTGCAGGGTTTTCCGAGGAACGCCGAGTCGTATCGGTGTGCGACAACGGGCGGTTTCGAGGCGGTGGCGAGGCGGCTCTACACTTTCGAGGGATCTGCCGCACGCCGCGTCTCGAAATGCGCGCAAACCACCTGTTCCCCACAGTGCGGAGTGCTCGATCCGATCGACTCTTGATTGTTTTACGCGATACGCTAATATGGAGAAATAGAACGTCTCACCAGACACCGAGGAGGGGGAGATGAAAGCTCGAAAAAGA
>JAWOBP010000086.1:0-52465 GCA_046484285.1 Polyangia bacterium | reverse complement strand
GCCCGAGGTGTTGGTGTCGTGGGGAGAAGGCGTGGAGAAGTCGTGCCCCCACGGCTCGTATAGCGGCGCCTTCCAGTAGTAGTTCCACGGGCTGCTCGGGTTGCCCTGGTTGTCCAGCGCAGAGTAGCTCAGGTTGGGCGCGAACTCGGTGATCACGACCAGGTCGTAGATGCTCAGGTCGGTGGAGCCGTAGACCTGGTAGTCGGCCTTCACGGTGACGTCGTAGCCCAGGTCGAGAAGGTGCGTCTCGATGTCGTCCTCCTGCTGGTACCAGCCGCCGGCGACGAGGAGCACGCTCTTTTCACCCCGTGCATAGTCGCCTCCCTCTCAGTTGGTGCCGCATCCCCCGCGGATGGACGGCTGATTACCAACAGAATAGCTTTAAGACCGATGGGTTCTCAAGCGTTTTCTCTGGCCGGCCGGGCAGAAAGACGAGATCGTTCTACCGTGCCGCCCGCAAGATCAGCCCGTGCGGCGGCGGCCCTCGCGAAAAAAAGCTTACAGCCTGGATTGCTCCAAAGCGCGAACCAGTGCTCCCCCCCGGGTCGGTTTCAGGCTTCCAGGCGACGCTGGACGGCGTTGCGCAGGGCCAGCAGGAAGCCCAGGCCCAGGAAGGCTCCCGGCGGGAGAATCATGACCAGCACTCCGGGATACCGCCCGCCCGCCAGGTCGAGCTGCACCACGTTGTCGCCCAGCTGGAACAGCGTCAGCGTGCCGGCGCCGCTCAGCTCGCGCAGCGCTCCGAGCACGAACAGCGTGATCGTGAAGCCGAGGCTCATCCCGATTCCGTCCAGCAGCGAGCGCCAGACCGTGTTGCGCGAGGCGAACGCCTCGGCCCTGCCGAGGATGATGCAGTTGACCACGATCAGCGGGACGAACAGGCCCAGGCTGCGCGACAGCTCGTACTGGTAAGCGGCCAGCAGCATGTCCACGATCGTGACGAACGAGGCGATGACCACGATGTAGACCGGGATCCGCACGCTCTTGGGCACGATCGGCTTGATGATCGAGACGATCAGGTTGGAGCCCAACAGCACGAAGGTGGTCGCCACTCCCATTCCCAGCCCGTTGTACGCCGTGTTGGTGACCGCCAGCGTGGGACAGAGCCCCAGCAGCAGGACCAGCACCGGGTTGTCGTCCCACAGCCCCTTGAGCAGCTCCCGGATCTGACTTCGCTCAGCCGGCATTGCAGCCCTCCTCGGGATCGATCGGCTCGGCGCTCAGGATTTCGTCCTCGTGCTCGAGCACCAGCTCCTGCGCTTTGGTGATCGCGTCGATCATCGAGCGCGACGAGATCGTGGCCCCGCTGATCTGGTCCACGTCGCCGCCGTCCTTGGTCACCTTCCAGACGATTTCGTCGGGGCCCTCGCCGACCAGTTGCCGGCGCCACTCGCAGTCGGTGATCTTGGCGCCCAGCCCCGGCGTCTCCGCGTGTCGCAGCACCTCGACGCCGGTCACGGTGCCGTCCAGCGAGAGACCGACCAGCACCAGGATCGTGCCGGAGTAGGCTTTCTCTCCGACGGCCTCGACCGCGACTCCGACCACCTTGCCGTCGCTGCGACCGCGGTAGACCTTCAGGCCCTGCACGCAGACCGCGTCCTGGTCGGGCTCGTTGTCGAATGCGGGCCGGTAGTCCTCGCAGGGATCGGGGTCGCCCGTCTCGGGAATGACCCGGTTGATCGAGCGCAGCGTGAACAGCCGTTCGTTCTCGGCGATGCGCGGCGCGGTCACGGAGTTCATCCCGGACAGACCCAGCGCGGCGATTCCGCTGATCGCGGTCAGGACCAGGATCATCTTGAGGCTCTCGGGCATCACTCACCTCCTCGGGCCGCGGCGAGCCGCCGATAGCCGAACTTCCTGGGCCGCGTGTAGGCGTCGATGATCGGCACGCAGGCGTTCATCAGCAAAATGGCGAACGAGACGCCCTCCGGGTAGCCCGCCCAGAGCCGGATCACCATCGTCAGGATTCCGCAGCCCGCGCCGAAGACGAGCTTGCCCAGCGGGAACATCGGGCTGGTAACGTAGTCGGTGGCCATGAACAGGGCGCCGATCATCACGCCGCCGGTGAAGAGGTGGAAGACCGGCCC
Source organism: Polyangia bacterium (assembly GCA_046484285.1). Classification (GTDB taxonomy): domain Bacteria; phylum Myxococcota_A; class Polyangia; order JAAYKL01; family JAAYKL01; genus CAZHCG01. The sequence goes on along the minus strand of JAWOBP010000086.1, from coordinate 50,378 downwards.
GGCGAAGTGGGTGTCGTCGATCCCGTTGGTGACCGCGGCGAACAGCGCGACCGCTGCGAGGAACGAGACCGGGATCTGCCAGCTGATGATCCCGCGCCAGAGCAGGAACAGGCCGCCCAGCAGCAGCAACAGCCCCGAGGTCTCCCCCAGCGAGCCGTTGATATGTCCCAGAAAGACTTCCTGGCTGTCGGAGATCGCGGCCACCGCGTGGGCGCCTTTTTCGCTGAGCAGACCCAGCGGTGTGGCCGCGGTGATCGCGTCCACCTTGTCCGCGCCCAGCTCGACCAGGCTGCCGGCCGAGTCGTAGGCCGTCACGGGCTGCCCGAACAGGTGCTCTCCAGTGCCGCGTGGCACGATCCAGCGCGTCAGCGGCGCGGGGAACGCGATCAGCAGAAAGACGCGACCGGTCAGCGCGGGGTTGAACGGGTTCTGGCCCAGGCCGCCGAAGACCCCTTTGGCGACCACGATCGCCACGAACGCGCCGATCGCGCAGATCCAGAGCGGCAGGCCGGGCGGCAGCGTCAGCGCCAGGATCAGGCCGGTCAGGGCGGCAGAGCCGTCGCGCAGCGAGATCGGCTTGCGGGCCACCAGCTGGCAGAGCGCCTCGAACACAACGGAGAAAATCGTGGTGGCCAGGACGACCTCGAGCGCCGGCAGGCCGAACAGCCACACCGACCAGGCCGCCGCGGGAAGGAGCACGGCGCACACGGTCCACATGATGCGTGGTGACGAGGCGCCGCTGTGCGCGTGAGGAGAGGACGAGGTGTAGAGTTGATGTTCCATCAAACCACCTCAGCCTTTCTGCTTGCGGCGAGCCGCGGCGATCGCGGACTTGGCCAGTCGAATCTGTTGCACGAGTGGAATCCGCGAAGGGCACTCGTAGGCGCAGGAGCCGCACTCGATGCAGTCCAGCGCGTCGGCCCGCTCGGCGTCCTCCCAGCGGCGGAGGACGCCCAGGCTCGCGATCTCGGTCGGTACCAGCGCCATCGGGCAGGCGCGCACGCAGCGCCCGCAGCGGATGCACGGATCCGGCTCGCGGGCATCGATTTCGTCGGCGCCGAGCAGCAGTATTCCGCTGGTGCCCTTGACCACCGGCGCCGCGGCGCCGACCTGGGCCAGGCCCATCATCGGGCCGCCCAGCACCAGCTTGCCGGCGCGCTCCAGCTCCCCGCCGCAGGCCTCGATCGCGTGCGAGACCGGAGTCCCGATTCGAATCGAGAGGTTGGCCGGCCGGGCAACCGGCGCGCCAGTGACCGTCACCACGCGTTCGTACAGCGGCCGGCCCCTGATCACCGCGTCGGCGATCGCGGCGGCCGTGCCCGCGTTCTGCACCACGACGCCGACCTCCATCGGCAAAGCGCCGGAGGGGACGCGACGCCCGAGGCAGGCGTCGATCAGCTGCTTCTCGGCGCCCTGCGGGTACTTGACCTCCAGTTCGACGACTTCGAACCCGGTTCCAGCCAGCACCTTGCGCATCTCGGCGATCGCGTCCGGCTTGTTCCTCTCGATCGCGACCAGGCCGCGTTCGGCGCCCAGCACGCGCCCGGCGATCCGCAGCCCGGCGACGACGTCGGCCGAGCGTTCCAGCAGGGTGCGGTGGTCGGCGGTCAGGTACGGCTCGCACTCGGCGCCGTTGATGATCACGGTGTCGATCGGCTTGTCCTTCGGAGGAGACAGCTTGACGTGCGTGGGGAACGCCGCGCCGCCCATCCCGACCAGCCCGGCTCGCGAGGTGTGATCGCGAATCTCTTCGGGAGCGGCGTTTTCCCAGTCGTCGCCCAGGCCTTCGAACTCGACGCTCTCGTCCCGGCCGTCGTTGGCGATCACCACCGCCGGGATCGGAGACCCGGTCGCGCCGGGACGCGGCTCGATCGCCTCGACCTCGCCCGAGACCGAGGCGTGCACCGGAGCCGAGACGAAGCCGCCGGCCTCGCCGATCCGTTGCCCGATCAGCACCCGGTCGCCCTTGGCCACGCAGGGGGAAGCCGGAGCGCCGATGTGCTGGCCGAGGGGGATTGCGATCTCCTCGGGCGGCTCGAGCGGCGCAACGGCGAGCTCGGCCGTGCGTTGCTTGTTGTACCGGGGATGCACGCCGCCCCGGAAAGTAACCGCGCTCATGCTTCCCCTCTCTCCTCGCCCCCGTCTTTCTTCGCGACCGCGGCCTCGCCCCGTTCCGGCTTTCCGTCGGCGCTCGGCTGCTTGTCGCCTGCTTCAAGCTCGGCTTTCTTCTTCTCCTCGGCCTTCTTCTTCTCTTTGGCCTTGGCCTTCTTGGCGGCCTTGCGCTTCTTCTCGGCGGCCTTCCACTCCGCGGAGCGGCGCTCGTAGTCCTCGCGCCTGGAGGGATCCTCGATCCAGGAGAGCGGATCGTAGTAGCGGGTGTCCAGGATCGTGCCGGTGCCGCAGGCCAGCGCCGCGCTTTCGGGAATCTCCACCTCGTCGTCGGTCACCGCGGCCAGCGGTCCGTCGAGGGAGAACGCCTTGGATTGCTTGGCGCACAGCTTGCAACCGGTGCAGCCGACCGCGCAGACCGCCTTGACCTGCTTGGACTTCTCCGGGTTGACGCACAGCACATGCACCTTGCGCGAGCGCGGGACCAGCCGAATGATTCCGCGCGGGCAGGCCTCGACGCACTGGCCGCAGCCGGTGCAGCGATTGGGAATCACCACGGCCAGGCCGTTTTTAGTGATTTTGATCGCATCGAACGGGCAGGCGTCGCGGCAGCTGCCGAGACCCAGGCAGCCGTAGCGGCAGGCCTTGGCCCCACCGGCCACCGCGTCGGCAGCGGAGCAGTCGGCGAGGCCCAGGTAGCGGGCCCGGGAAGGCGCCGTCGAGTCGTCGCCCGCGCAGGCGACCAGCGCCACCTCGTCGGCCGACTCTCCGACCTCGACACCGAGCAGCTCGGCTGCGCGTTCGGCGGTCTCCCGCCCGCCCGGCGTGCAGTCGGTGGGCGACGCCTCGCCGGTGATCAGCGCCGCGGCGAAGCCGGAGCAGCCCGCGTAGCCGCAGGCGCCGCAGTTGGCGCCGGGCAGCATCTCCTCGATCTTCTCCTGGCGGGGGTCTACCTCGACGTAGAACACATTGCGTCCCACGGCCAGCAACCCGGCCATCACCAGCCCCACCCCCGACAGCACGATCAGCGCGACCACCATCAGCACATCTCCTCGACGCCTAGTTGGCCGGTGCCAGACCGGAAAAACCCATGAACGCCAGCGACAGGATGCCGGCGGTGATGAACGCGATCGCCGCCCCGCGGAACACCTCGGGGACCTCGGCGCGGTCGAGCCGCTCGCGGATTCCGGCGAACAGCAACAGGGCAATGGCGAACCCGCCGGCCGCGCCCACGGCGTGGAAGATCACCTCCATCAGCGAGTACCCGCGCTGGATGTTGAGCACCGCCAGGCCGAGTACGGCGCAGTTGGTGGTGATCAGCGGCAGGTAGATTCCGAGCGCCTGGTAGAGAGTCGGCGAGAGCTTCTGCACCGCCATCTCGGTCAGCTGCACCGTCGATGCGATCACCAGAATGAAGGCGATCGTCTGCAAGTAGCCGACCTCGAACGGCACCAGCACGTAGACGTGCAATGTCCAGGTGACCACCGAGGCCACCAGCATCACGAACAGCACCGCCATCGACATGCCGGCCGCGGTGCTGATCCGCTTGGATACGCCGAGGAACGGGCAGATGCCGAGAAACTTCGACAAAACGAAGTTCTCGGTCAGCATTGCCATCAAAACGATCAGGAGCATGTCCATGCGATCGGCCTCCAGGCGATCTTCGTCTTTTTTGCCCCGGCGCGTCCGTCTCGCCAGCGCCGCTTTCGCTCCTTGTTTGGACCATCTGCGCGGGAACGTCAACCGTTCGAAATTCGGACAGGATTGAGCGTGGGCAGGGCTTCTTCTGTTAGGCTGAGCTAATCGAAGGTCTCCCTCACCAGGGAGGCGAACCCGCGGCAGGTGGCGGTCAGATCCGGGCCGTGGCGATGCAGGTCTCCGCCGATCAGCAGAATCACGTCGCGGTCGTAGAAATCGATCATCTCCTCCACGTTTTCGAGCTTCATCCCACCGGCCGGAACCGGAAAGCCGGGGGCCAGATTCCCCAGCGGGCAGAGCGTTCCGTCGACCAGTTCGCGGCAGTCCTCGCGAGTGAAGGAGAAGCGACCGCCGTAGTTGGGAAAGATCGTGGCGTCCGCTCCGGCCAGTCGCATCAGGCGTCCGAACAGGGCGCCGTGGGAGATCCCCGAGTCGCGGACGACGCTGAAGCCGCCGAGAAAGGCCGGGTGGGCGAAGACCGGGAGGCTCGAATCGTCGTCGTCCGCGATCGAGCGCATCGCGTCGAATCCGGTCAGGCCGGGCGAGATCACCACCGCACCGGCGCCGACCCGCGCCGCGAGTCGCACGCGCTCTGGCAGCTCGCCGAACGGAGCGGTCACGTTGGGCGCGTAGCGGCAGTGACCGCCGCTTTCACGGTTGGCGCGTTCGACCGCCGCGGCGCAGCGCTCCACGCGCTGCTCGAAGCGGCAGAAGCTCTGGTCGCTGAGGCCGTGGTCGTCCTTGACGAAGTCCATCCCGCCGCGGGCCAGGTCGTAGGCCAACTCGGCCAGCTCCGCGATCGGGAGCCCCATCGGCTTGATCGCGCTGCACAGCAGCGGTCTGCGTTCGGCGCGAGCCAGGCGGCGCAGACCCTCGCGGCCGAAGCGCGGTCCGCGGTAGTGGGCCGCCAGCCCGGGCGGCAGGTCGAATTCCAAAAGGCGGATCCCCGGCTCGAGGCTGATGTTGCCCATCAGCACGTTGAGCAGCTGGGTCAGCTCCCGCCCCGCCACTTCGGAGGGGTAGGCGATCGTGGCGCGGAAGCACTCCTCGCCGCTCGGCTCCAGCGAGACGAGGCGCCCGAAGACCTGCTCGCGGATCTCGTCGCGATCGATCAGATCCTCGGGGTACTCCACGGTCTGCTCCAGGCAGATTCGCCGGGCGGTCGCCTCGGCGCGATCACGGTCGCCCGCCAGGCGGTAGACCGCATGAAAACGCTCGCCGCTCAGCTCCAATCGGTTTGCCAATTCACAGATCCTCCAGCTCGGAGCCGCGGCCCGCGGTTTCGATCTCCACAGCGGCCAGCTCTTCGCCGCCGACATCCAGGTCTCGGCCGACGAGCCTCTCCACCGCGCGCACCAGCGCCGCGGCGTCGATCCCGTACTCGCGCATCAGGTAGGGGCGGCTGGCGCCGTGGGCGTAGGTGTCCTGCACTCCGAGTCGAACCAGCTTGCGGCCCGAGCCGGCTTCGGCCATCGCTTCGGCGACCGCCGAGCCGAGCCCGCCGATCACCGAGTGGTTTTCGAGCGCGATTGCCCCCAGGCGCGAGCCTTCGATCGCGGCGAGCAACGGCGCGGGATCGAGCGGCTTGATCCGGTTGACGTGCAGGTGAGATATTGAAAGCCCTCTCTTCTCGAGAACGCGGATGGCTCTCAGGCCCTCCTCGGTGCAGATCCCGGAGCTGATCACGGTCAGGTCGTCGCCGCGGGAGAGCTGTCGCGTCTCGCCCATCGCCGTGTCGTCCCCGGGCGGAAACAGCCGGGGCACCTCGCCGCGCAGCATCCGGACGTAGACCGGACCGTCGATCGCGTGAGCCGCGTCGAGCGAGGCTTCCACCTCGGTGGCGTCGCCGCATTCCAGGATCGTCATGTTGGGCAGCACGCGCATCAGGGCCAAATCGTCGATCGCCTGGTGCGTGGCGCCACCCGGTGTGGTCAGACCCGGCAGAAAGCCGATCAGGCGCACCGGCAGGTTGGAGTAGGCGATCGACATCGCGACCTGGTCGAAGGGGCGGCGGCAGACGAACACGGCGAAGGTGTGGACGAACGGATAGAAGCCCTCGCGCGCCATGCCGCCGGCGAAGCTCATCATGTTCTGCTCGGCCATTCCCAGCGAAAAGAAACGCTCCGGGTAGGCCTCGCGAAAGTCGTTGGCCTCGCACGACGAGGTCAGGTCCGCGGACAGCACGAGCACCTCGGGCTCGTCCGCGGACCAGCGCACCATGTTTCGAGCATGAGGGCGCTTGACGATCTCCATCTCAGTCTTCCTCCATCGCCTCGAGCGTCCGCTGGTAGTCGCGGCGCTCCTGCTCGCTCTTGAACCGTACGTAGTGCAGCCTGGGTTTCCTGCTCTCGAGCAGATCCAATCCGCAGCACGGCTCGGTGCGGGCCAGCACGACGAGCGGACGTCCCCGCGCGAAGCTCTCCGCCGCCGAGGCCAGCTGGGCGAGGTCGTGGCCGTCCACCTCTCTCACCTCGGCACCGAACGCCCGTAAACGTTCCGCGAGCGGATCGATGCTCATCACGTCGTTCATCGCGCCGTCGCACTGCTGCCCGTTGGCGTCCACGAAAACCCCGAGGTTGTCCAGGCGGTGGTAGGTCAGAGCGGAGAAGGCCTCCCAGGTCTGGCCCTCCTGGAACTCGCCGTCGGACATGAAGACCCAGGTGCGTCCGGTCTCCCCCCGCAGCCTGCGCGCCAGGGCGATTCCGCCTGCCTGGCTGATCGCCTGGCCCAGCGATCCCGCGGTCAGCTCGTGTCCCGGCGAGTGCTCGGCGCCGATCATCTCCACGGTCGAGCCGTCCCGGTTGAACTCGTCGAGCGCGTGCTCTCCGAGTCGTCCCACTTCGATCAGCGTGGCGTAGAGCACCAGGGCGTAGTGCACCGGCGAGAAGACGAAGCGATCCAGCTCCGGAGCCCGCGGGCCGTTGTAGCCCGCCCCGGTGAACCACGAGTCGTCTCCGGCTCGCGGGACGCCGGCGAACGGTCGCGGCTTCAGCGGCGCGACGCTCTGGCCGAGCCGCAGCACTCTCGTGTAGAGCACGGCCAGCATCTCCGCCGACGAGCAGGCCTGGCTGAGGTATCCCCCGTTGTTGGCGATCGTGTGGGCCAGCACGCGGCGCCGGACTCCGCGGGCTACCCGCTCGGCTTCCTCCATCCAGGCGCTCTCGTTTGCGTTTTTTCCGTCCATCGATACCCCTCGTGAGGCGTTGCGAGAAGCGGACGTGTTCCAAGATACTACTTCGCCGCTCGCTTGTCAGGGTGGGAGCGGTGCGTTCGGCTCAGCTATCGGCGATCTGGTCGAGCAGGTCGAGAACCTGCGACTCGTAGATGCGGTTGTCCGCGGCGCGTCCGATCCGCAGCGACTGATCGAGGTGGGTCTCGGCCTTTTCGCGATGGCCCCGCTCGAAGTGGATGCGTCCCAGAAAGTAGTGCACCTGGACCTGCTCCCAGATCGTGTTGCGCTCGGTGGCCAGCTCCAGGGCACGCTCCAGCTGCTCGAGCGCCTCGTCCGAGCCGAATTTGAGCGCGTCGATGAACGAGAGGAAGATCGTATTGAGGTTGACGGCGATGTCGTAGTTGATCTGCTCGGCGGTCTCCTGTGACATCCGCAGGTAGGAGAACGCCTTGCGATAATCGCTGAGCAGCACGTAGTCGTCGCCGATGTTGTGCGCGTTGGCCGCGATCTGCTCCTTGAGGTCGTACTCGCGGGCGATTTCCAGCGCGCGCTGGCTGTGGGTGATCGATTTTTCGATCTCGCGGCGCATGTAGTGAACCTGGGCGCGCGCTCGCTCGTAGACGCACTGGGCGGTCGGATCGACGTCGGAGCCGATCAGCTTCTCGGCGTGCAAGATGGTGTCCAGGGCCCGCTCGAGCTCTCCGGAGTTGGCCTCGGCTTTGGCCAGCTGGGCCATGCAGGAGATCTGCAAGTTGAGATCGCCGGTGACCTCGCACAGCTCGATCGCCTCGCGGTAGTACGGGGCCGCCTTCTTCATGTCGCCGATCAGGATGTGGATCTCGCCGGCCGTGGCGCGCACCTCGCAGCGCAGGTTCGGGTCTCCCAGCTCGTCGGCCAGCTCGATCGCGCTTTGGAAGTACTGCTGCGACTCGGCGAAGTGATCGGTGCGCGCCTGCAACTCGGCGTTGAGACGCAGGATCTGGACCAGCGAGCGCTTGTCCCCCACCTGCTCGGCGAGCTCCTCGGCGAGGCGCATCTTATCGATCCCCAGCTGGTACTCGTTGCTCCTGATCGCCAGCTCTCCGATCGGAAGGTAGGCCGAGAGAATGCGTTCGATGTCGGGCTGAGGCACGTTGTGCAGCAGGTCCAGCGCGGTCAGGTAGTGTTCCAGGGCGGCGCGGTGGGAGTAGTCGGCGGCTACCTTGGCGCCGGCGCGGAACAGGTAGTCGATCGCCTTGGCGCGGTTGCCTCCCTCGCGGTAGTGCAGCGCCAGGCGCTCCACGAACTCGTCGATGCGGTCGGCGAACATTTCCTCGATCGCCGCCGCCACTGCAGCGTGGATCTCCTTGCGATCCGAAAGCACGATGCCCTGGTAGACCACGTCGCGGACCAGATCCGAGGCGAAGGCGAACTCGCCGGCGGAGATGCGCGTCAGCAGACCGACGTCCTTGAGCCCCAGCAGCAGCGGTCGCAGCTCGGCGGAAGAGAGCCCGGTGACGCTCGAGAGCAGCGCCAGGCCGAAGCGCTCGCCCATCACGGCGGCGCGCTGGAGCAGGCCTTTCTGCTCGACCGGCAGGCGCTTGATGCGGGCGCTGACCAGGCCGCGCAGGGTCTTGGGCAGATCCACCAGCGCCGCTTCCGGAGCGTGGGTCACGCGTCCCGAGTCGACGCGCACGATTCCGTTGGCCAGCAGCGCCTTGACGTATTCCTCGATGTAGAGCGGGTTGCCGTCGCTCTTGAGTGCCACCCCCATCAACAGGTCCTCGGGAGCCTTCTTGGCTCCCAGCCTCGAGAGGGTCAGCCGCTTGGACTCCGTCTCGGAGAGGGGGCCGAGCCCGATCCGCGTCAGCAAGGGGCTCTCCTCCCAGCCGTGGGCGAAGCCCGGTGTGTCGGCCACGGCGATCAGGAGCGGGACGTGCGAGATCGAGCGGGAGAGGTGATGAAGGATCTCCAGTGACTCATCGTCGACGTTATGCAGATCGTCCCAGAACAAGACCGTCATCTTGTCGGAGGCCAGGCTCGAGGCGGCGCGGATCAGTGCGGCTCTCAGCTGTCGCCCGCGTTCCTCGGGGCCGGCGTCGTGCTCGGCCTCGGCGCCGAGCAGCACCGAGACGGCGTCGATCTCCTCGGGAATCAGGCCCAGCTCGCGCAACCTTCCGACCTTGACCCGCAGATCCCGCTCCATCTCGATCTCGCCGATCGCCAGAATCGAGCGAAACATGCCGGCCACGGCGGCGTAGGGGGTGGCGTGGCGCCAGGGGACGCAGGCGGTCTCGTACCAGCCGACCTCGTGTCCGCCCGCCACCAGGCGGTGCTTGACCTCGTGCATGATCCGGGTCTTGCCCGTTCCCGTCTCGCCCTCGATTTCGAGCAGGCGGCCCGAGCCGCGGCTGACCAGAGCCAGCACCTCTCCCACGGCGCGCAGCTCGGAGCGACGGCCGATCAGCTTGCCGTAGGTCTCGGTCACCGGTCGGCGGCCGACGACCTTGCAGACGGTCTGGTCGACGCCTCCTACTGCGGTGGTGGTGACTTCCTCGAAGCGGAAGCTGTCGCTGGCCAGCTCGCGTCCGCCGGACGATGTGCAGACCCAGCCGATCCCGTGCTTGGCCAGCTCGCGGGCGGCCTGGATCGCCTTGTAGTAGAAGTCGTCCTCGCGCGGTTCGCCGTCTGCGCCGACCACCATCTTGTCGGGGTGCACTCCCACCCCGATCTGCAGGCGCGGGGAGCGTTCCTCGTCCATCAGTACCGCGCGTTGCAGCTTGAGCGCGGTGCCGATCGCGTCCTGAGTGTCCCGGCCGTCGGCCACCTCGACCCCGAACAGGGCGATCAGCAGATCGCTGCGCTCCTCGACGACTATTCCTCCGCCCTGCTTGACGATCTCGCGCAGGCGCTCGACGAGCTCCGCGGGGAAGGAAGGCCCGATCATCTCGACCGCGACTGCGGTCACGTCGCGCAGCTCGGCCGGCAGAGAGCGCGCGCCGGTTGTGATCGTTCCGGGCTCCTCGGCCTGCGTCGGGACCTGCACCGAGGTGATCTCCTCCACCGAGCTGGAGCTGCTGTCCGATCCGGTGGAGCTGGCGCGCGCCGAGGACGCTTCCGTTCCGCCTCCGAGCGCGGCCACCAGGTTGGCCTCCTCCTCGTCCGGAGTCCGTTTCTCCTCTTCGGCGCGCAGCTCCTCGAGGAACTCCGAGACGCTGTGCGCGCCCACCCGGGAGCCGGTGGAGTAGAGGAAGGAGATCAGGCTCTCGTAGAACTCGCCGGCGTTGGAGAAACGATCGTCCGGGTCCGGCGAGATCGCGCGTGTCACGACCGTGGCCAGCTCCTCCGGAACGGCCTCTCCGCCCGCCGTCTCGGTCAGCGGCGGATAGTCCCTCGCCTTGGCCTTCTGAACCGTCTCGATCGCCTTGAGCCCGCGGAACGGATTGACTCCCGAGATCGCTTCGTACATCACCACGCCCAGCGCGTAGATGTCGACACGGCGGTCGTGCGGATGCCCCAGCGCCTGCTCGGGGGCCATGTAGGCATGCTTGCCCTTGACCACGCCGGGCTCGTCCTCGGAGAGAGTCGTCTTGGCCTTGGCGATTCCGAAATCGGTGATCTTCACCTCGCCCTCGCAGGAGACGAGGATGTTGTGCGGGCTGATGTCGCGGTGGATGATGTTGAGCGGCTCCAGGTTCTGTCCCCGCCGGCGGTGGGCGTAGTCGAGACCCTTGGCGATCTCGCTGGCCATGTAGGCGGCCAGGTTGACGCCCAGCGGTCTGCTCAGGGCCTTGGCCCGCTTGTTGACGGCGGCCAGGTCGAGCCCCTGGACGTACTCCATCGCGATGTAGTACGAATCCCCGATCTTACCCAGGTCGAAGACCTGCACGATGTTGGCGTGGTTGAGACTGACTGCGATCTTGGCCTCGTTGATGAACATCTCGACGAAGCGCTCGTTGTCGGTCAGCGTGGGCAGGATCCGCTTGATCACGAGCAGCTTCTCGAAGCCCTCCACTCCGTACGACTTGGCCTTGAACACCTCGGCCATGCCGCCGCGTCCCAATAGCTCCAGAAGCTGGTACTTGCCGAATATCAATTTGGTCTATGCGGCATCGAACAGCCGCGCATTGTTCGTTCCAACCCGATCAACGTCGAGCGCTCGTGCTTTGTTCCGTTCTTCCGTTTACCCTGTCTCTGTGCGCCGGGCGGCGTCCTCGGTTCAAATTCGCGTGGTTTCACACTCTAGTCGCGCGCCAGCCTGTCGAGCAGCCCGACCACGAAATCGAAAGTCTTTTTCACCGAATCGATCGAGACGCGCTCGTCGGGCGAGTGCGGGTTGTCGATCTGCGGTCCGATCGAGACCATGTCCATGCCCGGGTTCTTCTCGCCGATGATGCCGGTCTCCAGCCCGGCGTGGATCGCGGTGAACTTCGGCTCCTCGCCGTGCACGTCGATCCAGACCTGCTTGCTCGTGGCCAGCAGCTCCGAGCCCATGTTCGGTTGCCAGCCCGGGTAGCCCTCCTCGGGCTCGACCTCGGCGCCGGCCAGCTCGCCGACGGCGCGGATGCGGGCGATCACGCCGTCGATCGCGGCGTCGACCGCGGAACGCCCCGAGGTCAGCACCTCCATCTTGTCTCCCTCGCAACGCACGCGTGCCATGTTGTTCGATGTCTCGACCAGGCCCACGATATCGCGGGACATGGTCAGCACCCCGGAGGGCAGGGCGAGCAGAATGCCGATCGCTCGCCGCGTGGTTTCGGCCGTCAGCACCTCCGCGGGGAGGTCGGATTTCTCGACCGCCAGATCGAGCTCGGGAGCCACGGCGCCGAACTCCTCGCGCAGGCCGGCCAGCCGCGCTTCGACGATGCTCTTGATCTTGTCCGTCTCGCCGGCTCCGACCTGAATCGCGGCCGAGGCCTCGCGCGGGATCGCGTTGTGCTTGTCGCCGCCCTCGATAGAGACCAGGCGCAGATTCGCCTCGCGTAAGGCCGCGTCCACCGCGCGGGCCAGCAGCTCGATCGCGTTTCCCCGGTTGTCGACGATGTCGAGGCCGGAGTGCCCTCCGCGCAGGCCCCTGAGCCGCAGCGTCAGGCACTCGGCGCCCTCGGCCGCCGCCTCGCGCTCGAGCGGCAGGGAGATGTGCGCGTCCCTGCCGCCCGCGCAGCCTACGTAGAAGACGCCCAGATCCTCGGAATCGAGGTTGACCAGCTTGTCTCCCGAGACGAAGCCGGGCTTCAGCCCGGTCGCCCCGTTGAGCCCGGTCTCTTCGTCCACGGTGAACAGCAGCTCCAGCGGGCCGTGCACCGCGTCGGGCGTGTCCATCATCGCCAGCGACATCGCCACGCCGATCCCGTTGTCCGCTCCCAGCGTGGTGCCGTCGGCGGTGATCCAGTCGCCGTCGCGGGCCAGTTCGATCGCGTCCTTTTCGAAATCGAAGTCCTTGTCGGAGTTCTTTTCGCAGACCATGTCGAGGTGGCCCTGGAGCACCACGGTCGGGGTCTTCTCGTGGCCCTTGGTTGCCGGCACGCGGATCACGACGTTGCCCAGATCGTCCATCTCGGTTTCGCAGTCGTGCTCTCGGGCCCAGGACATCACGGCCTCTCCGAGGGCGCGCTCGTTGCCGGATCCGTGGGGGATTTTGCGAATCTCGTCGAAGTACTTCCAGACAGTTTTGGGCTCGAGTTGGTCGACCGCGTAGGACATGTTCGTGCTCCTTGGTGGTTTCGCAGGGCCCGCGCAGAGCGCCTCTCGCCCGCGCGCGGTCCTCGTTCAACAACGACGCGGTTGCGTACTATATACCCCGAGCCTGGAGTTGCCAAATCGGACTTTAGTCGTTTTCTGCGACGAAACAGCGGCGAAAAAGGCGGCGAAACGGCGGGCTGGCCGCTGCGCCCGCCGGACCATGCGCTTCCGATATGTAGACAATCCAGGGATTTCGGGGGGGTTGTGCGCTCGGGTGTTCTTGGCACGGCGTTCGCTTTGCCGGTGCGGCATGAGCACGCACGACACGGGTTACAAGCATCTTTTTTCTCACCCGCGCATGGTGCGCGATCTGCTGGTGGGCTTCGTCGCAGTGGAACGCGCCCGTGGAGGTGGCGGACTTGATCGTCCGCGGTCCCGGGAGCCTTTCCGGCTACAGCCCGAGAATGCGATACCTGTTGATCGAGGAGAGGTCGGTGGACAGCTCCGCTCTCGGCGAGTGGGGCAACCTGGTGGCGGGGCTGATCAGGGTGGAGCAGAGCGACAGCCCCGGAGAAGCGCTGCGGGCGCTGTATTCGATGCTTCGCTGGCTGCGGGGGACGGGTTCTCAGCAGGAGAGCCTGCGCCGCGCCGTGGCGGCCTGGTTTCGCCAGCTGCGCTCAGCTGATATATTGATTGATTGGGACCAGCCGCCGCCGGCTGACGAGCGGGAGATGGATTCGATGATAATCGACAAGATGCAGCGCTGGCAGGAGGAGATGCGCAGCGCAGGTCGAGAGGAAGGTCGAGAGGAAGGCAGATCCTCGGGGGCTGGAGAGCTGCTAGAGAGACTGTTGGAGCTGAAGTTCGGCACGCTAGACAGTGGGACCATAGAGAGAATCAGAAACGCCGGTTTCGAGAGTATCAAGAACTGGACAGCTCGGGCCCTGGATGCGTCGCGAATCGAGCACGTATTCGAAAAGAAGTTTCACTGAAAGCGCATTGTCTACAATTCGTTTACGGCTGACGCGGGCCGGATGATTTCACCGTTCGGGCAGGCGATGGCGTCTTCAAGCTCTCCTCGCACCGCGGCTCCCGGCAGCACGACCGCTCGCTCCACCCGGGCTCCCGCCGCCAGCTCGGCCCCGCTTTCCACCACGGCCCCGGCTCCCAGCTCGGCGCGGGGATCCACGCGGGCGTCTGCGGCGACCAGCACGCCGTCGTCCGGCGCGGTGAACCCGGCGATCCGCGCGGCGCCGGTCACCAGGTCCACGTTGGCTGCGAGATATCGCCCGCAGGTGCCCAGATCGCAGAAGAAGCCCGTGTCGATCCAGGCGCCGATCCGGGCTCCGCTCTCGAGCAGGGGGATGTAGGAATCTCGGACAACGCAGCCCTTGCGCGGCAGATGCTCTCCGATCTCGGGCTCGACGATGTGGACTCCGGTGAACATGAACGGTCGCAGGCCGGCGCGGTCCGCTCCTCTTCCGGCGATGCGTCTCACCCTGCCGCTCTCGTCCGCGTGCACCGCGCCCAGCTCCTCTGCGCACGGATCCTCGCGCACCACCAGTGTCGCCAGGGCTCCCGAGCGACGGTGCGCGGCCAGCGCGCTTTCCAGATCGGGCGCGAACAGGGCGTCGCCGTTGACCACGGCGAAAGTCCCGTCGCCGAGCAGGGGCAGAGCGCGGCGGATCCCGCCTCCGGTTCCCAGGATCTCGGGCCGCTCCTCGGAGTAGGCGATCTTTGCGCCGAGATCGGAGCCGTCGCCCAGAGCTGCTCTGATCGCATCCGGCAGGTGGTGGAGATTGATCGCCAGCTCGCGGATTCCGAGCCGGCCGAGCTGCTCGATCGTGCGAGAGATGTTGGGCCTGCCGACCACCGGCACCAGCGGTTTGGGGATTCGTTCGGTGATCGGCCTGAGCCGGGTGCCGAAGCCAGCTGCGAGAATCAAGGCGCGCACGCGACGATGCTAACCGAGCCCCGGGCCCGACCCAAGTTCTGTGACCTTTTTCAACTGCGAGTCAGCCCGCCTCGGGAAAGCGCAGCCCCACGATCGAGCCGATCAGGCGCGCGGCGGCCCGCACCGAGGCAGCGTCTCCGGCGCCGGGCATCAGCTCCACCACGTCGGCTCCGACCACGTCCTTGACGGCGAAGAGGTACTCCAAGAACGCGAGCGTGGACTCCCAGTCGGGACCGCCGGGCTCGGGCGTTCCCACGGCCGGCACGTCGGCGGGATCGAAGTAGTCGAGATCGACCGTCAGGTAGATGCGCTGGGGCAGATCGGACAGCAGCCTGTACCAGTCGGTATCTTCGATCACGCGGCGCGCGTGGACGTGCTCGATTCCATGCTCCTGGGCCAGCGTCGCCTCCTCCTGGCTGACCGCACGGATCCCGACGCCGAACACGTCGCAGTCCATGTCCAGTACCCGCCGCATCGTGCAGGCGTGGCTCAGCGGATTGCCGTCGTAGGAGTCGCGCAGGTCGGCGTGGGCGTCGAGCTGCACCACCCCGAGCTCTCCGCGAGCCCGCGCGGCGCGAATCGGTCCCAGCGAGACCGTGTGCTCGCCTCCGATCGAGAGCGGAAACCCGCCGCCGTCCATCATCTCGCCCACGACCCGGCCGGCGACCGCCTGCTGGATGCGCGCGTCGACCAGCTCGGAGCCGTGCGGTCGAACCACCGAGCGCGGCACTCCGTGAAACGGATCCCGGGCCGTGCGGAAGTCGAAGCAGTCGAGGGCGTCGAGCTCCTCGAGCACCGTGTCGGGGGCGTGCATGGTGCCCTTGCCGAACGAGGTCGAGACCTCGAAAGGCAGCGCGACGATTCCGAGGTTGGTCGGCGCTCGATTCATCGCTTCACTCACCGAGGCCTTTGGCCAGCAAGCCGGCGAGACGCAGAAGAACCTGCGATCCGAGCAGGGCGGCCGGGGTGCGCGGCGAGATCGGCGCGGTGCCGACCAGGTCCGCCGCGGCGACTCCCGGGCCGTCGAAGACGCGTTCGATGGCGTTCATCAGGTCGTACCAGCCCAGGCCTCCCGGCTCCAGGGAGCGCGAGGAATGGGTCACGGCCGGGGCCAGCACGTCCAGGTCGATGCTGAGGTGAACCGGGTCCTCGAAGCGCTCAAGCGCCTCTTCCAGAATCTGCGGCTGCTGGCTCAAGGTGCTGGCGGTCAGGATCGTCACCTCGCCGGGGATCGCCTGGAAAGCGTTGGCGGTCGCCGCGCGCACTCCGCCGAGCAGCGATCTCTGGCGGCCGAGCAGCGAGTTCTCGTCGGCCTCGATCCGGCCCACCTTGCCCCAGAAGGCGACCAGCGGATCCTGGCACGCGCCCTCGGTCACGCGGCGATCCTCGCCGATGATCACGGGGAACATCCCCCGCGCGCGGGCTTCGGACGCCCGGGCGACCGCTTGGTCCACCGGGTTCTCCCCTCCCACCGCTTCGGCGTAGGTGCCGATATCGAGCGGCGAGAGCCCGACCTGCATCTCGAACAGCTCCACGAATCGCGAAGCGTCCGCGATCGCCATCGGTCCCGAGGCGTGGCCGACGTCGCTCGGGTCGCCGCGGCAGGCGAAGAGCAGGGCCAGGTAGGCGTCCGTCCAGGAGGCGGACGAGTTGGCGAAGCCGAAGTCGATGGTGAAGGTCATGTTCCCCCTAAGGCAGCATCACGGCGGCGGACATCACTGTGGTCCACAGCCCGTTCTTGTCGCCACGCGCCGTCTGCGTGGTGCTCTTGGTGGTCACTATTTTTCCGCTCATGCGGAAGATCTCCTTGCGCTCGTCGTAGTCCTTGTCGGGGTCGAACTCGATTCCCAGCGTGGTGGCCAGCATCGACGCGGCCAGATCCTCCGCGTAGTCTCCGACCTCGCGGCGACCCTTTCCGTAGCAGTGGTGCTCGCTGAGGTAACCGTAGTGGCTCTTGTCCGCCGGGGTGGCCAGGCCCACCGAGGCCGCGCAGAGGCGGTTCGACTCCCGGGTCTCGGCCCGCGCCTGGACGACGAAAACAATCTGCCCGGGCATGACCTCCCGCAGGCCCTCCTTGCGGGATACCAGCTTCGCTCCGGGGGGCAGGATGCTGGAGACCGCCACCAGGTTGAGGTGGGCGATTCCGGCCGACCGCAAAGCGAGCTCGTAAGACTGGAGCTTTTCCCGGTGCACACCGGCGCCCTTGGTGAAAAACACCTTTTTGGGAATGAAGTTGGCCAACACCGGGAGCCTCCATCGGAACGGTAGCCCAGCCAACAGCGTTTCGGCCCCGTCGTCAAGGTACAGTCTATTAGAAAAACTGTAGACCTTCTGTCAACAAGAGCTGTCGGCTGCGGGGCGAACGGGGTCGGCCGTCGATTTCGGGGCCGAGCTACTTGGTTTTCCGGCCGGCCCACGGATCGACCAGCGCGGGCGCCAGCAGGGGGGCCGGGTCGACCCGGTCCGTTCCCACTCGGATCTCCAGGTGCAGGTGCTGCATAGAGCGCTCGGTGCCGCTGCTGCCCAGCGTCCCGATCGCGTCTCCCGCCGCGACCTCGTCGCCGTACTGCACGTCGACGGAATCGAGGTGCATGTAGAACGAGCCGAGATCGTTGCCGTGGTTGATCGCCACGTAGCGCCCGCCGGGGCCGATATCGTCGAATTCCAGCTCTTCCCATTCGTCCAGCTCGACCTGGCGGTGCTCCCCTCCGCCCGGAATGTCGATTCCGGCGAAGACCACCGTGCCGGCCGCGACGCTGCGCACCGGCTCGCCGGTGTGACCGTCGAGGTCGATACCGCGGTGGCCCGGCCCGCTCTTCTTTCCTCGCGGATTGCCGAAGTAGTCGATCACCAGCCGCGGCGCACCGTCGAGGGGCGAGACGAGCCTTGCGCCGCGGAACTCCCCGCAGCGCCGCGGCTCGCGGCCGCGGTAGTAGTCGAGAAGCCGCCGGCGATCGCGCAGGACCCGGTTCTCGGGCTCGACCTCTCGCACGCGGTCTCCGTAGAACCAGTGCGAGACGTAGTGGCGGTGGGGCGTGGCGTCGAACGCCGCGTCCAGGTCGGCGTGCTGCTCGGCGAAGATCGAGAGGAAGGCCGCGGCGAAGTAGAGGTTGGTCGCGGGGCGCTCGACCGTCGCCCGGCAGAAGTAGTGCTCCTCGAGCGGCAGCTTCCGCTCGACCCAGGCGCCGTCCTGGCGGAGGTAGTAGCTGTAGACGCGGGACAGGATCTGGTGGGCGTGCATCTCGACCGGGATGCGGGTCAGGCCGATCCGCCCGCGCTCGCGGTCGCGGCGGTAGGTGGTCGGGCGGCAGCTGGAGCGGTCGTAGACCAGCGCTGCGAGCAGGAAGGGGTCGACCTCGAAGCGCCCAGCCTCCCGCACGATCGCGGCCGCGTAGCGATCCCGGCGCTCGTCCGGCATCCGGCCGCACAACTCGCCGAAGGCCGAGGCGAACCGCTCTGGATCGAGGCGCGCGGGAGAAGCCGGCTCGGCCGGCCACAGCTCCAAAGGAGTCGCGCGGTGGGCGGGCAGGTGGTAGAGATCCGGCCTGCCGCAGAAACGCCGGCGCCAGGGCCAACCCCCAGCCGCCGCAGCCGCGACCACCGCGACGACCAGCGCCCCGACGACCAAAGAGATCAAGCGTCGCATGAGCCAACGACTAACAGACCGGCCGGCCGAGAGCCAGAACAAGCCCCAGCTCCGGGTATCAAACACGCTGAAACTCAGCGTTGGTCTATAAGGTATTGATTGGAAAGTTCCGCTCGCGGCGGTTTTCGCTTCCCCGCAGCGCCCGGTTTCGATGCTTGACATCTCGACCACTTTTTTCAGCCTATTTTGTTCGTTGTTGCGACAATAATGGTATCGGCGGCGGCACTTGGTCGTTCGCTCGAACGAGGAGGATGATAATGGGACCCGGATCTCGTTTTCGTTTCATGGGGCCGGTCTGGTTGACGGCGCTGGTCGCGGCCTTGCTGCTCCTTGGTTGTGGGGACGGCGACGATGATGACGATGGCGCGGCATCGGACGCTGATACGGACGGCGACACGGACGCAGACACGGACAGCGACACGGACGCTGATACGGACAGCGACACGGACTCTGATGCCGACACGGATGCCGATACCGACGGCTTGTGCGAAGACCCGTTGGAGGGAGTCGATTCCGAATCGATCCTGCCGCCCGACGAAGCCACGGTCACAGAGGAGTACGACCCGCTCGAGGTCCGGATCCGCGCGCCGATGGCAAAGGGGGAGTGCCCGACCGACGTCGGAGTGTGGATCGACATCAGCGCGACGGCGGATTCCGTCGACTACCAGTCTGTCTACACCGACATCGTAGAGCAGGGCGAGTTGGTGGTCGCAGATCTCGATTTGTCCGAGTACTCGGCGGGAGACACGATTTCCATTTGGTTCAGCGTGGAGGCCGAGGGCGCGATGCTCGGAGTCGGGCACGGTGTGGAAATCTATTACGGCGGCGAGGCGGATCCGGTCGAGGTGACCGGCTGCATCGTGCACGCGTCCCAGCTTGGGGCCGATCTCGACCTGCGCTGCCGAGGCCTCGCGCCGGGCGGGATGGAGTCGCTCTCCGGAGGTTGGGAGCTGGTCGGTGGACCGGCCGGCGCCGCTATCTCCGACGGCCAGATCGAGGTTGCGGCTCACCCGATGCAAACGGGCGATTTGGGCTGGCACGACTACTCCGTGACCGCCGGCGACGATATCAGCGTCAGCCCTCCTCTGGAGCTCTCGGTTCCGGTCGATGCGCACGCCGCCGAGCTGTCGTTCACCACCGACGACCAGTTTTCCTCGACTCGCAGCGCCCTTTTGCCCGAGAGCGCGGCGGACGCGATTGCGAGCGCCTGCGCCGAAGAGTACGATCCCGCCCAGAAGCCCGAGACGTCCGCCGATTCCTGCTACGAAGTTCCGGTGGACGGCGATTGCGCCCGAAGCGAGATATCCGGCCTGCCGGCCGCCGAGAGCGCGGCGCTTTTTCACTATCCGCTGTGGTGCGAGGATTCGCTCTCGTCGAAGTCGGCCGGAGAGTTCTTCGCCGAAGACGATTCTGGCTGGAGCGATACGCTCGTCTCCTACTCGAGCGCCGTCGAGTAGCGGGCGGACCTCTCTTGCGCGCGTTCGAGGCAGCCGGGGAAAACGGAAAATCCGGGCGCTCGATCTTCCGGTTGCCCAGCCGCCGGCCGGCGTCTATACCTAGTTGACTGAATCGCCGAGGAACGAGGACATGGGCGCAATATCTGCATTGACCGCCGCGGCGGTAGCGGCCGAGACCGCCTCCGAGCACGATGTCTCCATCGAGCTGACTGTCTGGAAGTGGGTGATCATCAGCGGCGTCGTGGCCGTGGCGATCATTTACGCCGTCAAGCGCATTTCGGAGGTCGTGGTCAAGCGCAAGACCGACGGCATCATCCGGCGCGTGGTGGGCGGGGGAGACGAGGGCGAGGGCTCGGAGGAGCTGGAGGACCTCGAAAAGCTCGACCGCGAGCTCGACGAGGACCATCGAGCCTGAGCGGCCGGACGCCGCGGCGCGGATCCGGCGGGAAGGGCGAATCGCATGTCGTACTTCGTGGCGCTGACGACCAACTCGAGCGAGCGCGTGGCCTGCGCGGTGGAGCCGTATCGCCGCCGGCTGCTGCTGCCCGGCGGACGCCGCGGTGGCTGGGGGCTGGGGTACCACCGCGACGGAGAGCTGCTGCGGCGAATCGAGCCGCGCGAGCGCGGAGAGGAGCTGGACGTCGGCGAGTTGCTGGGCGAGTTGGAATCCAAGGTCCTGGTCTTCCACTCCCGCGAGGCCACGGTCGGTCCGGTTCGCCGCGAGAACACTCATCCCTTCCGTTTCCAGCAGTGGCTGTGGGCGCACAACGGCACCTGGGAGGGATTCTCGGATATCCGCGAGCGGGTGCTGGAGGCGATGCCGCCCTTCATCCGCCGCAGCGTGCGCGGCGACACAGACTCCGAGTACCTGTTTCACCTGGTGCTGTCGTTCCTGCACGACGCCGGCAAGCTGGGCTGCGTCGATCCGGGCACGGAGGTGATCCGCGCCGCGATGCGCCACGCCTTCGCCGCGGTCGAGGAGTTCTCGCGCGAGGAGGGGAGCGCGGGCGGTCCGGCCTCGGCCGTGATCTCGGACGGCTACAGCCTGGTGGCGATGCAAAGGGGCGTTCCGGTCCAGTACTCGCTGATCGAGGGAATCCGGGACTGTCCGCTATGCCGGCTGTCGCGCCCGAGCGATGCCTCGGCGGCGCCGATCGACCACGAAGGTCTGCGCGCCGTGCTGCTCCGCTCCGGAACCGGGATCGGCGACGACGAGGGCTTCCACGCGCTGGAGGAGGGCTCGATGCTGGCCGTGACCCGCGACTACAAGGTCGAGTTCCGCTCGCTGGGCTGAGGGAGCCTTGGGGACCTACCGACCGTCGCCGCTCGTCCGCTGGCCGCTGCACGCGATGAACGCGCTGCTGATCTTGGTCGTTTTGGCGATCGCCGCGACGATGATCGCGCTTTGCCACCTGGGACTGGAGCCGCCGTGGACTGTGGCGATCGTCGGCGCGGTGATCTGCTCTTTGTTCTTGCTGATCAACCTGGCCGTGATCTCGCTGCGCCTCGACGTCGACGAGCGCGGAGCGCGGCTGCGGGTCTGGCCCTGGAGCCGCCGGCTGGAGTGGAAGGAGGCGAGTGTGCACCGTACGGTGCGCCGCGCGGGACTGGTCGCGGTACGGATCAGGTCGACCCGCGGCCGGGGGTTCTATCTCTCGCCGGCCTGGTTCCGGGACTTCGGCCGGGCCTGGCTGGAGATCGAGCAAGCGGCCCGCGCCGCGGGCGCAGAGATCAGCGAGTCGGTGGACTGAGCGCCCGCTCCAGGTAGGTCAGCAGCCGTTCGCCGAGCCCGCCTTCGTCGAACGGCCGCTCGCCGGCGGCCGGGCGCAGCAGCCGCAGATCCTTCAAGGCCTGGAACGCCCCTTGCAGCTGGATTCTGGTGACCGCCTCGGGGTGTCTGTGGCGGCCCTCGGCGACCAACTGCTCGCAGCGCTGGCGGGCGTGGCGCTGGGGATCGCCGTCCAGCTCGCCAAGAGCTCGAGCCCGGAGCGTCTGCAGGACCACCAGGTAGACCTCGAAGCAGCCGCGCAGCGTGTCGCGGTGGAAAGCGGCGCGCCCGCGATCCGCAATCGTGACGCGATCTCCCTTACGGGTCGCGATTCCGCTGCGCACCAGGTCCTCGATTCCGGTCTCGACGAGCTTTTCCACCTCGGGGGTGGGGGCGCCGTCCCTGCCCGCCGCGGGCAGCAGCATCTCCCAGCGCCACAGCCGGCAGGCCAGTGTCACTTCGTCGATCAGAGTCGAGCGCTCGATCGTGGGCGACGACTCCCGCACCGAGCAGCAGACCAGCGACGCCGGGACGAAGAAGTGCACGATGTTGTTCTTGTAGTAGTCCAGCGGTATACGCTGTCCCGCTCGCACCGAGTAGCGCGGCTCGGCGTTACCGGTCTCGACGGAGAGGCGCCCGCCTTGCACGAAGGCCTCTATCGTGCTGTCCAGGGCGTCTCCCGGCTCGTGGACGCCCGGATCGCGGGGCCACTTCTCCACCAAAGCACCCAGAATCGCGTCGTGCGCGCGCAGGAAGTTGGTCAGCTCGATCGCAAGCCGGCGCAGCTCATCGTGAGAGATCGGCGCCGAGTCGAGACCGAGCAACGCCGTGGCCAGGATCGAGCTGGGAGTCGCGACCGTGATGCGCTGGATCTCGCGCAGGGTGCGCATCGCCACCTCCAGGGCGGCCGTTCGCAGCGCCTGTCCGCGCTGCAGCAGCTCGGAGCGCTCGATTCCCAGCTCGTCCAGCACTTCCTGCAGAGTGAAGAAGCGGCCGGTGCGGACGTAGAGGCGCCCGTAGCGGTGGAACAGCACCCTGGTGGTGCGGATCAGCCCGGCCACGTTCTCCTTCTTCTTGGGGCGTCCCACCGACTCGTCCACGTAGGAGCTCTCCTCGACAACCCGCTCGTAGCCGATCGAGGTGGGCAACACGCCGGGATCGCGTCTCGGCGTGTAGGCCGCCGCCCGCAGCGCCATCTCGATCATGCCCAGCTTCGGTCTCAGCAGCTTTCCGGTCCGCGAGCGGCCCCCCTCGATGAAGACCTCGATCGAGTAGCCCTCCTGGATCAGGCGTCGCACGTAAGCGTTGACCACGGCGCTGTAGAAGCGGTCGTTGACGAACCTGCGCCGGATGAAAAACGCGCCCGAGGAGCGGAATAGCCAGCCCAGCGGCCAGAAGGAGAGGTTGTCGCCGGCCGCGATGTGCGGGAGCATGATGTTGGCGCGGCGCATCGCCTGGGAGATCACCAGGTAGTCCACGTGGCTCTTGTGGCTGGGCAGGATCAGCACCGGGCCGCGGCCCGAGGCGACTCGCAAGGCCTCGAGATCCCCGGGGGGAATCTCTATCCCGGTGTAGAGATTCTTGAAAACGAAGGACATCAGGCTCGCGAACAGACCCAGCAGCCTGGGGCTGAAGTCGGTGGCCATCTTCTGCACGATCGCGCGGGCTCGCGGTTCGATCTCCGCGGGCGGGATACCCTGATCGCTCGCCACCGCCTCCAGCTCGGCGCGCAGCCGCCGGCTCTCCAGCACCTCGGCCTTGATCCGGGACGACGGCTTCGTCAGCGAACCGAGACGCTCGCGGCGGATCTTCTCGATGTGGCGCCCCACCCAGGCGCGCAGCACTCCGGGCAACGCCTCGTCGCCGACGCCGCGTTGCTCGCGGAGCTCCGAGATGTCGACCGGCTCGGACACGTAGGCGCCGTGCAGCGACCTGCGGCGCAGAAGCATCCACAGCGAGCGCAGCAGGCGCGGGTAGTCGTTGGTGCCGAACACGAAGGCGAGCCCGCCGGGAGCGCGGAGCATCGGGTCCTCGCCCCAGAGGAAGACGGTGGGCAGCACCTGGACCGGCAGCGAGAGCTCTCCTTGCACCTCGGCGGTCAGCCTGATTCCGTCCACCGCGACCGGACGGCTGCCCAGCTTGTCCGCCGTGGGGCGACGGAGAAAGACCAGCGCCGATCCACCCGCGGCAAAGGTGTCGCGCAGCTTGCGCCGGCGGCGCTCCGGGGGGCGGCGCCGGAAGAGCCGCAGCAGCCACAACCACAGCGGCATGAACAGGAACGTGGAAAGCCCCGAGACGAAGCCGAGCGGCGGCAGGCCGTGCTTGCGGGTCAGGCCTCGGATGCAGAGGAAGTCCACCAGGCTGCGGTTGCGCAGGACGAACACGATCGGACCCCGCTGCGCGGCGGCGCGAACCCGCTCGATCCACTCCCCGTCGACCTTGACGTGGTGCACGACCAGCGCCTCGAGCAGAGCGAGCCACCAGCTGACGACCACTTTCGGTTTTTTCGAAGTGCCCATTTCACGCGCCGCGATATCCGCAATGGGACAGGTTTTATGTGAAAATGGACAAATGTGAAAGACACCGGCTCCTCGCTTTCCAACACAGCTGATTACAGGCGTGAAAGGACGCGTTATACTGCCAAACTGGAGATTTGAATCGAGATCCCGCCGAAGGGATGCAAGGGAAGGTTTTTTCGACATGGATTCATCGAATTTCGTCTTGCCGCTGCGGATCTGCTCCGCCCTGGCGTGCCTCGCCAGCGTCGCTCTTGCGCTCGGAGGTTGCGACATGGGCGATCGCCGGGCGGGCGCGCTCGACGCCGGGAACGACGGAGGAGGCGACGCGGACAGCGATGGCGACACCGACACGGACGGCTACGGAGACACCGAGACCGGGGCCGACTGGCGGTACGAAGACGCCGGCGACAGCTGGAACGACGGCTCGGTGGAGGTGGACGGACCGTGCGGCAACGACTGCCGGCACATATATGATCTCGTTTATCTAGAATGGGACGATATCGCCGGTCAGAGCTCGTTCGAGCTGAGCCCCGGCGACACGGGAATGGTCGAGGCGCGCGGGCTGGAGTCGTATCGATACGTGCTCTGGTACCATTGGCCCGACTACGAGCTCTACCGCCAGCGTCTGCTCTCCGAGTGGGTGCTGGACCAGACCTCGCACGACCTGGTTTCCGGCCGGGCCACGGTCTACAACGTCTGGGGCGGGACGACCCGGCTCAGGGCGTACGAGTTCGGTTGGGACGGGGATTCCGGCTCGTTCACCTGGAGCGTGGATTTCGACGGTCGCAGCTGGTCCGGCTCCGCCTCTGCCCAGCGGGCTCCGCTGGTGATCTTCAACCTCCACGAGTTCCCGCTGCGCGGGTTCGGTTGTCACGGAACGCTGTTCGCCTTTTTGCTGGGCGAGCGGTACGACTGGGATCAGGGGGGAAAGCAGCTCGTCGAGGTCTTTTCTCCCGAGGTGGAGCGCCTGGTCGATCTCGAGGTAGAGGCGGTCGGCGAGCAGACCCTGGCTTTCGACTACCCGGCGCCGACCACGCTGCCGATCTGGCACAGCCAGGAAAATCCGGAGATCACCCACGATCGCAACCGGGTCGAGGTGGAGTACGATCAGGGCATACCGCTTCGCTTCGGAACTCGCGCGCCCTACCAGCTGGAGCTGGTCACGGCGACGCCGTTCGAGCTGAACCTGGGCGTCGTTCCGCCTTCCGAGCAGATTTCGGGCCCGGAGCCGACGGACGGTTACACGACGACGGAGATTCCGATAGCCTCCGGCTCGCTCGAGCTGGCGGGCGCGGTCGACGACCCGTTGGCTCCGGGACCGCACCCCGCGATCGTGCTGGCTCCCGGCTGGAGCCATCGCACCAGGCTGGGAGAGGTGGGAGCCGTCAATCTCTACGAGCAGCTCGCCGATCGCCTCGCGACCTGCGGCTACCTGGTGCTGCGCGTCGACGCGCGCGGAAACGGGGACAGCGAGGGAGAGGTCGAGGAGACCACCCTGGACGAGCTGATCGCCGACACCGGGGCGATGGTGAGCGCCGCCGCGGAGCTGGACGAGGCGGATGCGAGCCGGGTGTTCCTCTTGACGATCGGCTGGGGGGCGCACGTGGCCGCCGGCGCGGCGGCCGCTCCGGAGAACGAGGTGGCGGGGGTGATCCTGCTCGGGCCCGAGGGGCGCTCCTTCGAGGAGCGCGGAGACGAGATCTACGGGCACTACCTGGAGAGCTGCCAGTTCCACAGCGACTTCGTTATCGAGGAGCGATTCGAGATCATGGACATCATCGAGAGCCTTTCGGACGGGAGCTACGATGGGGACAGCTATCGGGGCCACGGCGTCGAGGCCTGGCAATCGATGATGGAGTTCGACCTGGTCGAAAACCCGGTGCAGCTGCCGGCGACGCTGATTCTGCACGGTGCCGAGGATCACCTCATCCCGCCGGAGGACTCGGATCTGCTGAAAGACGCGTTGGCGGGGGAGGGCACCGAGGTGACCCGCTACCAGCTCGAAGGTATCACGCACGCGCTGACACCGGGCACGGCCGCCGGCGCGTGGCCGGAGCACGGGTCGGCGGAGAGGCTCGATTCGCTGGCGGTGGAGAAGCTGATCGAATGGCTGGACGCCCGGACAGGAGGAGGTGAGTGATGGCGGACAGGATCGAAAGAGGGAGTCTGGCCAGGGTTGGGGCGGCCGCCTGCCTGAGCGCGGCGATCCTCGCGGCTTCCACGGCCTGGCCAGCGTCCTCGCGCGGCAGAGTCGAGCTGGAGGTCGAGACCGGCGAGCCGGTCGTACGAACGGTCGCGGGCGGCGAGATGCGAGTCGTACTCGAAGGCGCGGCGTGCTCCAGCCTGACCGGAGAGCCGGAGCTGCCCTCGCTCACGGTCAGGGTCGCGGTTCCACCCGAGGCGCGGGCCGACTCGATCCGCGCCGAGGT
The DNA here is from genome assembly GCA_046484285.1 of Polyangia bacterium. GTDB lineage: Bacteria > Myxococcota_A > Polyangia > JAAYKL01 > JAAYKL01 > CAZHCG01. Next base: position 23,965 of record JAWOBP010000086.1, on the reverse strand, counting down.
GCGACCGCTGGAGGTCGAGCGGATCTCGGTGGAGAACAAGGTGCGGCCGGCGCCTCCGGCGGCCTACATCGGGAGCAAGGAGCTGTACTGGGGGCCCCGCGCGGCGCAGCTCGAGGACGGTCGCGATCCCCGAATCTACGAATCTGGCGAGCTGTTTCCCGCTTCGTGGGGATTCGCTCCCGCGACGCTGGGTGGCCTGCGTCGCTACCGCTTCGCGACCGTCACCCTCCATCCCGTGCGCTATCGTCCCGCTTCGGGCGAGCTGCTCTATTCCTCGGCGTTCGGAGTGAAGGTGACCTTCGAAAAGGAGACCCGCCAGCCGACCGCGCTGGATACCGACTGCGGCGCCGAGGATCTGGCCTCGCGACTGCTGGTCAACCACGAGCAGGCGCGTCGATGGTACCCGGAGCAGTGCATGGGCCCGCCGGTGACGCCCAGCGGGCTGGCGATCATCACCACCGAGGACCTGGAGACGCGCAGCGAGTTGCTGGACGACTACATCGATCTGCGCGAGGAACAGGGCTGGGAGGTGACCGTAGCCACGGAGGAGGACTGGGACGTCTCGACCGGCGAGGAGCTGGACGATCGGGCGGATCGAATCCGCGCCTGGCTCAAGGAGAGGTACGTCGAGATGGATCTGGGGTTCGCGCTGCTGATCGGCAACCCGGATCCCGGCGGACAGGTGAACAACAACATTCCGATGAAGCGTTGCTCCGAAAACAGCTACGGCACTCGCGGACCGACGGATTTCTACTACGCTGACCTTTCCGGAACGTGGGACTCGTCGGAAAACGGGGTCGTCTGCGAGTTCGTTTTCGACAGCCTGGACCTGATCGGCGAGGGTGCGATCGATTTCGTGCCCGAGGTCTACGTGGGGCGTGTCCCCTGCTACAGCGACGGAGCGATGGCGGTGGACGACATCCTGGCGCGGGTCATCGCCTACGAAGAGGAGACCGCCTCGGGGGCTATCGACTGGAGGCGGCGGATGCTGCTTCCGGATTCGATCTACTTCTTCGACGGGCAGTACGGGAGGCCCGAGTACCGGCGTTGGGACGGCGCCACGGTGGGCGAGTGGTTCATTCGCGATCAGCTCGAACCGCGCGGAATGGAGTGGACCACGCTCTACGAAAAGGAAGGCAACGCCGCGAGCAACTTCGATTGCCACTTCCCGCTGGATACCGAGGCGCTGGTCGACCAGTGGGTGAGAGGCTACGGGCTGGTCTTCTGGACCGGGCACGGATCCAACTCCGGAGTGTACCGGATGGTCTGGAACGAGGACACCAACGAGAACGAAATGCCCGACTACAACGAGCTCAGCTCGCCGGAGTTCATGTCCACCGGCTACCTGTTCATGCTGGAATCGGCTCCTCCTCCGTTCGTGATCCACGGCTCGTGTTCCAACGGCTATCCCGAGAGCTCGACCAACCTGGGCTACAACATGTTGCGGCGCGGGGCGATCGGCACGGTCTCGGCATCGCGCGAGGCGATGACCTGGCACTACCCGAGCGCCTCGCCCGAGCAGTGGGAAAAGCCGGAGATCTGGGACGGGGACGTGATTGACATCGTCGCCGAGTACTCGGTCAACCTGCTCGACGGAATGGAGGCGGGACGCGCGCTGGGCGAGGCGATCGCGCTGACCACCGACGCCAAGGGCGACAACAGCTGGTACCAGAAGTCGATTCAGAACCTGTACGGCGATCCGCTGGTGCGGCTGGTGATGTGCACCGAGGATACCGACTGCGACAACGGGGTCTTCTGCGACGGCGAGGAGTGGTGCGACTCGGGATCGTGTCGCGGCGGCGAGCCGGCGGTCTGCGATCCGAGCGACTGGTGCGAGCAGTGGACCTGCGACGAGGAGGCCGACGAGTGCGTGCCGTCGCCGGAGTGCGGGGACCCGCCGGCTCCCGACGGCGGCTCCGGGTCCGGCGAGGACGCCTCGACCGTGACGGGAGCCGGAGCCGGTTGCTCCTCGGCTCCACGAGGAGAAGACCGCGGCGCCTGGAGAACGCTGATCGAGCTGGCGCTCGGTCTGATTTGAAACCACACAAAACGGAAAGGACCGGAAGGTGAAGGCGCATGCTGCTGTTGTGAGCATTTTCGTCCTCGCCTCGTTGATCGCTTCGTGCGGAGGCGAGAGCTCGGGATCCGGCTCGGACGCGGACGCGGACACGGACACGGACACGGACACCGACACGGACGCGGACGCGGACACGGACACCGACACGGACACCGACACGGACACCGATACGGACACCGATACGGACACCGATACGGACACCGACAGCGCGGGACCGGCGAACCTGGTGTTCGTCAGCTCGATCGAGATAGTTCCCTCGGCGCTGGGAAACGTCGCGGCCGCGGACGCCGTCTGCCAGAACCTGGCCGACAACGCCGGGCTCTCCGGCACCTACCTGGCCTGGCTCTCCTCCGCGTCGACCGACGCGGTCGATCGCATCGAGGGCACCGGGGCGAGAGGTTGGAACCGCACGGACGGGCGGCCGTTCTGCGACGAGATCTCGGATGCGCTCAACGAAGGCGAGGTCTTCTACCCGCCTCGAATCGACGAGAACGGCGCGGACGTTGGAGGCAACGTGGAGGTGGTGACCGCGACCGACGGTCTCGGCGGGCTCCCGGAATCAACCGGAGATTGCGATGGATACGAGAGCAGCTCGGGAAGCGTGATGACCGGAATCGCCGACGCCGGCACGGTGAGCTGGACCGCGGCCAGCACCAACTCGTGCAGCGCAGCGGCCCGGCTCTACTGCCTTGGCGTGGACAATGCAGTCGAGGTGGCTCCGGATCCGCCGTCGGGCCGGATCGCGTTCGTGAGCCAGACATCGTATCTCTCCGGCAACGATCTGAGCGGAGCGGACGCCGTGTGCGCCACCGAGGCGACGGCAAACAGCCTGAGCGGATCGTTCAAGGCGCTGATTGCGGGCTACGGTATCAGCGCGGCCTCGCGATTCTCTGCGGAAGGGGCCGACTGGTTCCGTCTGGACGGTGTGAAGATAGCCGAGTCGGCCGAGGTGCTGCTGACGGACGGGGTGCTGATCGCGCCGATAGACCAGGCCGCGGGAGGAAGCTACCTGGGCAACAGCGTAGCCTGGACCGGGTTCAGCGACATTTCGGCCGATGGGGACCTGCACTGCGGAAGCTGGAACTCGAACTTTTCGGCCAACACGGGGCGCTACGGGTACCTGAACCGCACTTCGGTCTACTGGCACGACTTTTCGGCCATCCCTTGCGATACGGAGTATCTCAAGGTCTATTGCCTGGAGGAGTAGAGGTACGATGCAAGGTCTGACGTCGCGCCGGGCGCTGGCCGCGCTTCGCTGGTTCGTGATCGTCGTGGCTGTCGGCGGCTGCTCGGTTCGCTGCGACTGCGGCTCCGGCCCCGCGGTGCACGACGGCGCGGATCATTCGGCCGGAACCCGTTCGCCGATCGACCGGATCGAATGGGCGTTTCCGGACACGCCGCTGGGGCGGCTGCACGCCGTTGTCGCCGTGCCCGCCGGAGCGGAGAAGCACGAGCGCTTGCCGGTGCTGATCGCGCTCCACGGCCAGGGGGAATCCCGCCGCGAGCCGGCCAGGGGCGCGCGGGGCTGGATCGAGGATTACCGCATGCCTCGAGCGCTGCGTCGCCTGTTCGGCCCTCCGCTGACGGCCGATGACTTCGGCGGGATGGTCACCGCCGAGCGACTGGCCGAGATCAATGGAGCTTTGGATCTGCGCCCCTATCGCGGCCTGGTCGTGGTCTGTCCCTACCTTCCGGATCGTTTTTGGGGCGCCGGCCAGCTGCGCGAGGCGCGGCAGTACGGGGACTTCCTGTTCGAGCGGCTGTTGCCGCGCGTTCGCCGAGAGGTGCCGTCCGCCGGAGAGAAGGTCGGAATCGACGGGGTCAGTCTCGGGGGGAGGGCCGCGTTGTTGGTCGGGCTCTCCAGGCCGCGGGAGCTCGATGCCGTGGGCGCAATGCAGCCGGCGCTGGGAGAAGGTGACATCGAGCTGATGCGCTCGCTGGCGAGCCAGGCACGAAAAAAGGATCCGAGTTTGCGCTTGAGGTTGCTCAGCAGCGACAGCGATCACTTCCTGCGGGCCACGCGGGAGCTGTCCGCGGCCTGGCGCCGGGCCGGGCTGGAGCACAGGCTCGACGTGGCGCGGGGCACCCATAGCTACGAGTTCAACCGCGGACCGGGAGTCTTCGAGATGCTGCTCTACCACGACCGTGCATTGCGGGGCGAGGAGTACGTGCAGCGAGCATCGTTTCGGACGTGTGGAACAGCAGTTTCTCGGGCTCGGTTTTTCGCGTTATCATTCGCGGGATGAGAGCTGTTTCGACCGGTTTCTTACTGCTGTCGCTCGTCGGGGGGATGCACGAGCCTCACCGAGGAGATCCAGCCCGGTCTGGACACGGGCGACAGCGACACCGGCAGCGGACCGCCGGCCGACCGTCCGAGCGGCTCGGCCTACCCGTGCAGCTGCGAGGCCGACTCCGGAGAAGGTCGCCGGCCGGCGGCGAGGAGGAAAGAATGATTGGGGTCAAGTCGAATGCAATCGAGCTCGTGGCAATGGGTGCGATGATGGTTCTGGCCGTCGGCTGCGGGGGCAAGAAGAACGGTGCCGGAGACGAGGCGGCGAAAGGCGAGGCGGCGCGAGAGGCGGAGCCGGATCGCCCGAAGGAGGAATCGCCGGCCGCGGGCGAGGAAGCCGACCAGGGGACGCGCGCCCCCGAGGAGTTCACCGCCGTGCTGGACACAACCGCGGGCGAGATCCGGATCGAGGTGCACCGCCAGTGGGCGCCGCGCGGCGCGGATCGCTTCTACGAGCTGGTCGAGAGCGGCTACTACTCGGGCTGCCCGTTCTTCCGCGTGCTGGACGGCTTCATGGCTCAGGCAGGCATCGCGCCGGATCCGGCGTTGAACGCCGAGTGGAAAAAGCGGCGGATCGAGGACGACCCGGTCGAGCAGAGCAACACGCGCGGCAGGGTCAGCTTCGCGATGGCCGGGCCGGACAGCCGCACCACGCAGTTCTTCATCAACTATGGCGACAACTCCAAGCTCGATCGGATGGGCTTCGCGCCGTTCGGCGAGGTGAGCGATATGAAGGCGGTCGACGCGCTCTACAGCGGTTACGGAGAGTGCGCTCCCAAGGGGAGGGGACCGAGCCAGCGTCGCTTGCAGACCGAGGGCGAGACCTACTGGAAAAAGGAGTTTCCAAAGCTGGACGTGATCCGTTCCGCGCGCATCGTGGAGCAGTAGCGAAAAATCCCGGCGAGCGGGACGAAATCCTGTCGCACAGGACGTTTGTACCTTTCCGAGCCCCGTTTCGGGGCGGACGAATCAGAAATCTTCGGTACGAAGCTTGCATCCATGCCGTTTGCGATAGGAGGTACAATCATGAATGCGATAAAAAAGGTACTCTGGGCCACGGATCTCGACGACGAGGAGGTTTCGGCGCTGGACGAGGCGGTGGAGATGACGCGCCTCAACTCCGCCGAGCTGGTATTGCTGCACGTCGTCGAACCGCTGCCCGTTGCGACCGGAGCGGGAGCCGGGATGGCTCCCAACGTGGCGCCGCCCGCCGCCGACCCGACGAGCACCGAGAAGCAGCGTACCGAGCAAAAGCGCGCCTCGCTCGCCGCGGTGGCCAACGACCAGGTGTCAGACGATATTGTCAAGAAGACGCGGGTGGAGCGAGGCAGCGCGCCGGAAAAGATAGTCGAGGTGGCGAACGAGGAGAACGCAGACCTGCTGGTGCTGGCGACTCACGGGCGCCGCGGGATCAAGCGGCTCGTGCTGGGCTCGGTAGCCGAGCAGGTGGTGCGGCGAGCGCCGTGCCCGGTTCTGACCGTCAATCCTTCCGCTGAGTAGCCGTGCCGCGCGGGGTGCTCCTCCGTTGGCTTTGAGACGAGTTGGGGGTAGTATGCGCTCGATGTATCGTTGAATCGTCTCGAAGAAAGAACGGGAGCAGTGGAGGACACCATGCGCAATCGCAAACTCGCCGTCGTTTCGAGGCTCGCTCTCGGCGTTTGCCTCTTGGCCGGGATCGCTGCCTGTGGAGAGAAGAAGCCGGAGGTGACCGCACCGGTCGAGGTCGAGCCCAAGGGGCCGGACTACAGCCAGTTCGCGCCGCTGGAGATGGCCGACAAGAACGCCGAGCTGCCGCGGCTGATCGGGGCCGACGAGATCGTGCCCTGTTTCCAAAAGGCCGAAGGCCTGGTTCCCGCCGAGCCCGATATCGTGACCAAGGAGCTGTTCGAGCAGCACTCGGCCGAGATCGAGACCGCGATTCGCGACTGGCTGGTCGCCGGGCTCGGGGTGACGGGCGTCACCTCCACCCTGGTTCAGAAGTGGTCGATTTCGGTCGAGGAGCCGGTGGTTCTCGAGGTACCGCCCGAGAAGATCCGTTTCACCGAGAGCCCCGAGTGCCTGGACAACGGCTGGATACCTGACGGGCAGCATCTCGCCACGGCGCTGTTCGGCGGCACCCGTTTCGCATTCGAGTCGTCGATACCGCTCAACAGCGAAATCCAGCAGTCGCTGCTCGAGGCGCTGGGGATGGAGAACATCGTGGTGGAGTCCGAGGCGCTGTTCGTCTACGAGGTGGCCGTCGACGACGACGGCAACCCGCTGACCGGACCGGAGGGCAAGACCCTCTACACCTCGCCGAGCGGCGAGTACATCACCGAGGACCAGATTCCCCCGCCGGAAAAGCGCACGATGCAGGAGTGGGAGATCGTGTCGGAAAAGCCGATCTACTTCGCTTTTCACGAGATCGCCGAGGACGAGTGGCGCAAGGAGGGGGACAAGGAGAAGTGCAACACGATCCTGATTCCCGACGCGCTCAAGCCCCAGCCGCCGGATTGCCCGGAGTTCCAGGAGTCCGGTTTCTCGGTGAGCGTGATCCAGGGCGAGGAGAAGCCGGTTTCGTTGACGATCACGACCGGAGATCAGCACAAGGGCGTGATGCTGGACTGGGGAGAGCCCGATCGGGTCCAGGTCAACGATCGCATCATCCTGTGGCTGATGCCCAAGAAGGTCGAGGTCGGAGTCGAACTGATGATCAACAGTCTCGTGCTCAATCCGAAGCCGATGCCGGACAGTGAACAGGCCGGAGCGGTGGCCGATTACGAGGAGCCCTCGACTTTCGAAAAGAGCGCGGCGGTCGAGGAGGAAGAGCCAGGCGGCGACAAGAAGAAGAAGAAGAAGAAGAAGAAGAAGATGGGCGAGATGTCCGACGAGGACGCGATCGACGCATTCCTCAACGAGTGAGCCGCTTTTCCAGCGGGGGGCTACCTGCGCGAGACGATTGAGCAGGAAAATGGCCGCGCCGAGCGGTGCGGTCGGGACTACGAGTCAACCTCTCCCGTTCGGGTGAGAGCGGCCCCTGCCTGCGTATCCCGGCGTCACTCCTCCTCGACGTGGCGCTGCCACGCCTTCGTCGTCCTTCCTTGGCCTCGCGGACAGTTGCTCGCTCTACCCGAACGTTTTCGATTGACTCGGCACTACTCTTCTGCGGGCTTCTCTTCGGAGTCGTCGGCCTCGGGCTTTTCTTCGGGCTCGTCTTCGGAGCCTTCGCCCGCGGCGTTTTCTTCCGGCTTCTTTTCGGGGTCGTCGGCCTCGGGCCTTGTTTCCGCATCCTCGGAGATGTCGCCGAGCTTGCTGGCGAAGACGTCGCCGAGCGTGGCTTTTTCGGAGCCTACCTGCTGCTCGGTCTGCTTGCGGTACTCCCTCAGGTCGCCTTCGTCCTCGCGGCCGATCAGCGACTTCATCGAGAGGCCGATCTTGCGCTCCTGGGTGTCGACCGTGATGATCTCGGCCTTGACCTTGTCGCCCTCGTTGACGAACTTGTGGGGATCATCGATCCGCTCGTTGCTCATCTCCGAGACGTGGATCAACCCTTCGATGCCGGGCTCCAGCTCCACGAAAGCGCCGAAGTCGGTGACCTTGATGATCTTGACCTCGCGCACCTGCCCGAGCGGGTAGTCCACCGGAATGCGCTCCCACGGATCCTCGTAGAGCTGTTTGACGCCGAGGCTGACCTTCTCCTCGTCGTGGTTGATCGAAAGGATCACCGCCTCGACCTGCTCGCCCTTCTGGAACAGCTCGGAGGGGTGGTTGATCCGCTGCGTCCAGGACAGGTCGCTCTTGTGAGCCATGCCGTCGATGCCGTCGGCGATTCCGATGAACACGCCGTAGTCCGTGATCGAGCGGATCTTGCCGTTGACGTTGTCGCCCGGCTTGTGCTGCTCGACGAAGTGGTCCCACGGGCGCGGCTCGAGCTGCTTCATCCCCAGCGAGATGCGCTGCGCCTGGGTGTCGACGTCCAGCACCACGCACTCCACCTCGTCCCCGACCTCGAGCATCTTGTTGGGGTGCTTGACGCGCTTGGTCCAGCTCATCTCCGAGACGTGGATCAGGCCCTCCACGCCTTCCTCGAGCTCGACGAACGCGCCGTAATCCGTAATCGAGACGACCTTGCCCTTGACCTTGAGACCTATCGGATAGTTCGCTTCGGCGTCGGCCCACGGGTCGGGCATGGTCTGCTTCAGCCCCAGCGAGACCCGCTCGGTCTCGGGGTTGTACTTGAGAACCTTGACGTTCAGTTTCTCGCCGACCTTGACCATCTCGGAGGGATGGCCGATCCGCCCCCAGCTCATGTCGGTGATGTGGAGCAGACCGTCGATCCCTCCCAGGTCGATGAACGCGCCGTACTCGGTAATGTTCTTGACCACGCCCTCGACGATGATGTCTTCCTCGAGGTTCTGGAGGGTCTCTTCCTTGAGTTCGTTGCGCTCTTTTTCGAGCAATGTACGGCGTGAAAGGACGATGTTTCCCCGCTTCTTGTTGAACTTGATTACCTTGAAACGGTGGGTCTCTCCGATCAGCCGCTCGAGGTTGCGGATCGGCCGCAGGTCCACCTGCGAGCCGGGCAGGAAGGCCTTGACTCCTCCCCGAATGGTCACCTGCAAGCCGCCCTTGACGCGCTGGCTGATCGTTCCCTCGATGATCTCTTCCCGCTCGCAGGCGTCCGAGATCTCGTCCCAGACCTTCATCTTGTCGGCCTTCTCCTTGGAGACCTCGATCAGGCCGTCTTCGTTTTCGAGGGCTTCGAGGAACACATCCACTTTTTGGCCGGGCTCCACCGAGACCTGGCCCTTTGTGTCCTGAAACTGGTTGAGCGGGATCTCGCCCTCGGACTTGTGTCCGATGTCCACGATGGCGTGGTCCTTGCTCACCTTCATCACCGTTCCGGTGATGATTCTGCCCTCTTGAAGCGGTTCCTCCCTGTCGAGAGACTCTTCGAGAAGCGTCTCGAATTCGTCCTTTTCGTTCTTTTGCGCCGTATTGTTGGTTTCTTCCATGTGTTGGTCAATCAAGGCCTCGCGAGCCTTCCTCCTTTCTGGTGGCGGTTGTCGAGTCTCGGAGAATTCCCTAGAAAATACGAGCATTTGGGAGACTCATCCGCACACGCAGGCAGAGTGTGTAGTATTTTTCCCATGTCAAGTCAAAGGAAATCTGTTTTTCACGCGATTTTTCATCGACGAGACCACCTCGTCGATTCCCAGATTCGTGCAATCGATCACCACCGCGTCGCCGGCCCGGCGCAGCGGCGAGTGCTTCCGCTCGCTGTCGGCTCGATCGCGTTTTCGCTGCTCGCGCTCCACGCGCTCCAGCGATATCTCCTCGCCGCGCTCGCGCAGCTCCGACCAGCGCCGGCGCGCTCTTTCGGCCACCTCGGCCGTGAGGAAGAACTTGATTTCCGCGTCTGGAACCACGATCGTGCCGATGTCCCGTCCCTCGAGCACCACGCCCCCGTCGCGGGCCAGGTCGCGCTGCACGCCGAGCAGCACGTCTCGCAGCTCGCGGTGGCGGGCCACGATCGAGGCGCCGTTGCCGATCCGGGCGGTTCGCAGCGCGTCGCCCGGTGCAACGCCATCGATCTTCAGCCCGTCGGGCTCGAGATCGAACTCGCGGCTCGAGGCCAGCCGTGCGAGCCGCGGACCGTCGTCCCAGTCGATGTCTTCACGGTCGGCCAACCAGGCCACGGCCCGGTAGATCGAGCCGGTGTCCACCAGCGCGAAACCGAGCTCGCGGGCGAGGAGCCCGGCCACCGTGCTCTTGCCGGCCCCGGACGGTCCGTCGATCGCGACCACCGGTCGGGATCTCACTCGCTCTTCTCCGCGGGGGGCGCTGCCGAGTCGTCCGGCTTCAGCCGGAGCGGCTGCTCGAGGGTGGGAATCGAGATGTCCGGGGGCGGCCCGAGCTCGGGGGCGGAGTCGCTCTGCTCGCCGAGCCGGCGGATTTTATCGAGGCGCTCGAACAGCCGCCGCAGCTGAACGACGTCCGTCTCGGCCAGCTGCAGGCGGGCCAGCACTCGGGAACCATCGTGCGATATCTCGATTTTCTCCACCAGCCAGTCCACGCCGAGCAGAAGAGCGAAGCCGTTTTGCGCCAGGCGGTCGGCCAGCTCCGTGAAGTCGCGCGCCAGCCCGGCTGCGTCGAGCTTGGTCTCGGCCGTGACCGCCGCCTCGATGCACAGCCCCTCGCCGGCGTCCACCGTGATTTCGAAGTCGGTGGCGCGGTCCAGCGCATCGAACGGCAGCCCGCCGCCTTCGAAGCGGGTGAAGGCCGGAGCGCTGACTCCGCGTCGGAGCACGGCCTCGATCGCGGCTCCGGAGCTTCCGAGGTGCTTCAGCTTCGGGTCGGACGACAACGGCTCGCCGGAGCCGGCCGCCAGCTCGACCGCCGCCCTGGCCGTGTTCTCGTCTCCGAGCGCGATCGTGCGGTCCGTGATCGCCGCCAGCACGAATTCTTCTGTGCGGAGACCGGGCGCCTCGCCGATGTCGATCGGCACTCCTTCGCCGGCGCGGCTGATCGAGGCGAGCACCTCGTCGCTCGAGAAGCTTCCCTTCAGCAGAGCCAGCGCCTCGCCGGAGTCTTCGCCCGCGTCGTCGACCACGATCAGCAGCTCGTCGACCACCTCGAGCGGATCCACGCCCGTGATGCGGCGCATCTCGTCGGCTTGCAGCGCCGACTCCAGGATCGGAATCGCCTCCCACAGCACCGAGCCGCGCAACTGCTCGACATCGATCCAGAGCGCCCCCACAACGCCGGCCGGGGCCAGATCGCCGAGGTTCTCGTCCACCGGCGGCAGCTCGGGAGCCGCGATCTTCGAAGGTCCCTTTCCGCCGCAGGCAGCCACCAGGGCGAGCAGCAGCGAAACGACTATTGAAACCGTTTTGACGCGCGACATTGGTCGATAAAGGCATCGTTGCGCTCCGGTGTCAACGGTCAACCGGTGCGAAGCGCGGTTTGCACCGCGAAGGTCCGCCTGCACCGATCTCGCTCGTGGCGCGACCGCCGACATCGCCTGACGATAACTGAAACATGCCGGCTCTGCGGTCTGTTAGGTTGTAATCGGAAGGCAATAACGCGACGGTCGCGGGCGTGGTGCGGATGTTGCTAGCACTGAGAGCGGTTTCGTGTATTCTCTGGAGAGCTGAGCATTCGGAGGTTGAGTCATGTTTGATGTACCTTCTGCGGAGCTGAGGAAGAAGCCGGACGAGGAGAAGGAGGCGCCGCGGCGAGCGAGCGTGGAGAGCGTCGGCGCCGAGAGTCTCTCTCCGGCTCACCGGAGGCTGCTGCTGCTTTTCGACGAGGGGACTTTCGAGGAGATCGGTGCGCAGGTCGCGACGCGCGCCACCGACTTCGGCCTCGACCGGAAGAAGGCTCCGGGAGACGGCGTGATCACCGGATCGGGGGAGGTGAACGGCCGCGTGGTGTTCGCCTACTCGCAGGATCGCACGGTGATGGGCGGCTCGCTGGGAGAGGCGCACGCCAGCAAGATCAACCGCATCCAGGATCTGGCGATGCGGGCCAAGGCTCCGGTGGTCGGGATCAACGACTCCGGCGGCGCTCGTATCCAGGAGGGGATCGATTCTCTAGGTGGGTACGGGGAGATCTTCCGGCGCAACGTGGTCGCCTCCGGGATGGTGCCGCAGATCTCGATGGTGCTCGGTCCTTGCGCGGGCGGAGCTGTCTACTCGCCGGCACTGACGGACTTCGTCGTGATGGTGCGCCAGCAGAGCTACATGTTCCTGACAGGACCCAAGGTGGTCAAGACCGTCACCTTCGAGGAGGTCGACGCGGAGACGCTCGGCGGCGCCGACGTCCACGGTCGCACCTCGGGCGTCGCGCACCTGATCTACCGCGACGACGAGCGCTCCATCAGCGGAGTGCGCGAGTTGCTCAACTACCTGCCCCAGAGCTACCTGGAGCGCCCGCCGTTCGTCGAGACCGGCGATCCGGTCGATCGCGACGCCAGTGCTCTCGATTCGGTGATTCCCGACTCGTCCAAACAGGTCTACGACGTCAAGAAGGTGGTCAAGACCGTGGCCGATCGCGGTACCTTTTTCGAGATTCACAAGAACTGGTCCAAGAACGTGGTGGTCGGCTTTGCGCGGCTGGGCGGATACTCGGTGGGGATCATCGCCAATCAGCCCGCGATGATGGCCGGCGTGCTCGACTTCAACGCCTCGCGCAAGGCGGCGCGCTTCATCCGCACCTGCAACGCGTTCAACGTGCCGATCATCTCCTTCGTGGACGTGCCCGGCTTCATGCCCGGCACCGGCCAGGAGCACAAGGGCGTGATCACCCACGGCGCCAAGCTGATGTACGCCTACTGCGAGGCGACCGTGCCCAAGCTGGCCGTGATCATGCGCAAGGCCTACGGCGGCGCTTACATCGTGATGAGCTCCAAGCACGTCGGCGCCGACGTCAACCTGGCCTGGCCCACCGCCGAGGTGGCGGTGATGGGCGCGGCCGGTGCTGTGGAGGTCCTGTTCCGCAAGGACATCGCTTCGGCCGAGGATCAGCAAAAAGCCAAGAAGGAGAAGGTCGAGGAGTACGAGTCCAAGTTCCTCAATCCTTCGCGAGCCGCCGAGCGCGGTTACGTCGACGCAGTGATTCGGCCGAGCGAGACCCGCGTAAAGCTGTTTCGACACCTCAAGTCGCACTACGGCAAGGAGGAGGATCTGCCCTCCAAGCGCCACGGCAACCTTCCGACCTGAGGCTCGGGCGATCGACCCTTCTCGCAGTTTTTTTCCTCTCGATTGGCGTTCGGGAATAAAGCGCGAGGTGGGCCGTTTTCGCGATTCGAAAGGAGAGCTTCGGCCGCGACATGGCGGTTCTTGACCGGCCGATTCTTTTTCGTAAACTGCGGTCCCTCGTAAGAGAGACTGCGCTTTGGCGCTTTTTGGACCAGGACGGTGAGAATGACTGACAAACAGCCGATGATTGAGGTGAGCGGTCTTTCCAAGTCCTACGGGGCGATTCGGGCGCTCGAGGACGTGACATTCGAGGTACGTCGCGGAGAGGTGCTCGGCTTTTTGGGCCCCAACGGGGCGGGCAAGACCACGACGATGAAGATCCTGACCTGCTTCATCGCACCCACCTCCGGGAGCGCGGTGGTGGCTGGATACGACACCGGGGCGGAGCCGCTCGAGGTGCGGCGCCGGGTCGGCTACCTCCCGGAAAACGCGCCGCTGTACCGCGAGATGCGGGTGCACGAGTACCTGGAGTTCGTCGGTCGCGTGCGGGGAATCGTCGCGAACGACTGGAAAAAGGCATTCGAACGGGTGATCGACATTTGCGGTTTGGAATCTGTCGTCGAGCAGGAGATCAGGACGCTCTCCAAGGGCTTCAGGCAGCGCGCCGGCCTGGCGCAGGCGATGCTCCACGACCCGGAGATCCTGATCCTCGACGAGCCCACCTCGGGCCTCGATCCCAACCAGATCGCCGAGATCCGCGAGCTGATAAAGCGGCTCGGCCGCGAGCGGACCGTGGTCCTCTCCACCCACCATCTCGCCGAGGTCCAGGCCACGGCGGGCCGCGTGATCATCATCCACCACGGGCGGCTCGTGGCGGACGGCAGCCTCGAGCAGCTCGAGAGCCAGCGCGGGGGAGCGATTCACCATGTGGTGCTGGCGGAGCCCGACGGCGGGCTGGACGCCGTCCGCGAGACGCTCGACAGAATCGACGGCGTGGCCGCGGTGGAGCCGGGCGACGGGGCGGGCGAGGGCGAGTTGGTCGTGGCGCTGCGCGGCGAGGGAGATCGCGACGTACGCGCCGATATCTTCCGCGCCGCCGTCGAGCGCGACTGGACCCTGCTCGGCCTGGCCAGGCAGCAGGTCGATCTGGAGTCGATCTTCCGACGGCTGACCACCGAGGAGTCGCCGCGCGGCGGCGAAGGCAAGGAGGGTAAAGACTGATGCGCAACATGCTCGCCATCTGGAGGCGCGAGTTCACCGCGTACTTCAATTCGCCGATCGCCTATTTCGTGATCACCGTCTTTTTGGTGCTGGTCGGGGTCATGTTCTTCATCCCGTTCTTCGCCCAGGACCGCGTTTCGATGCGGGATTTCTTCTCGCTGGCGCCGTTTTTGTTCGTTTTCTTCGCCCCAGCGATCACGATGCGGCTGGTGGCCGAGGAGCGGCGCTCGGGCACGCTGGAGATGCTGATCACGATGCCGGTGCGAGACTGGGAGGCGATCCTCGGGAAATTTCTCTCCGCCTTTTCGCTGCTGGTCGTGGCGCTGTTGTTGACCTTGCCCTACGCCTTTTCGATCTCGGCGTTCGGCGACCTGGACTGGGGTCCGGTGCTGGGCGGCTACGTCGGGCTGCTGTTGCTCGGCTCGGCCTTTCTGGCGATCGGATTGATGGCCTCGAGCTGGACCGAGAACCAGATCGTGGCGTTCGTGATCGGGCTGTTTCTCTCGATGGTCTTTTTGATGCTGGACCGCTTCCTGGTCTTCCTTCCGGATGCGCTGGCGCCGTGGGTGGAGTATCTCAGCTTCACCTCCCACTTCAGAAACGCGGCTCGCGGCGTGCTGGACAGCCGGGATGTGGTGTTCTTCCTCTCCGTCGTCCTGATGAGCCTCTTTTTGGCTTTCAGGTCGCTCGAGGCCCGGAGGTGGAGGTAGTCATGAGCACGCGATCCAATCTGCGCACGCACTCGACGGTATTCTTGCTGGTCCTGGCCGGCATCCTGGTGCTGGGCAACCTGCTTTCGGTGCGCTTCTTCGGACGCGCCGACCTGACGCGCGACGGGAAGTTCTCTCTTTCCCGGGCCTCGATCGAATTGATCGAGAGTCTCGACGACAAGCTGGTGGTAAAGGCGTACTTCACCGAGAACCTGCCGGGTCGTTTCGCCTCCCTGGAGCGCCATGTGCGGGATCTGCTAGAGCAGTACAGTCAGCACTCCCGAGGCCACATGCAGGTCGAGTTCATCGATCCGGCCGACGACGAGGGAGAGCAGGAGGTGGCCAGGAGCCTGGGCATCCAGAAGATGCCCAACCCGGACATCGAGAAGGACGAGGCCACGATCAAGGAGGGCTACCGCGGGATCGCCTTCACCTACGGCCAGGAGACCGAGACGATTCCCGCCGTGCAGTCGCCCGTTGGCCTCGAGTACCAGATTACCTCCAAGATCAAGCAGGTCGTGGGGCACCGCTCGGATATCGGGTTTCTCGTCGGCCACGGCGAGCCCGAGGTCGAGCCGCCCGAGAACAGCGATCGGCCGCTGCTGCCTCAGGAGAAGATGAACCGCGGCGAGTACCGCAACATCCGGCGCAACCTGGAAACCTACAATTACAAGGACGTGGATCTGAAAGGTGGCGAGCGAGCGGTGCCCGAAGAGATCGACGCGTTGATCGTGGTCGGCCCCACAGAGAAGCTCTCGGACAAGGAGCTCTACAGGCTGGACCAGTTCCTGCTGCGCGGCGGATCGCTGGCCTTCATCGTCGACGGCGTGCGGGTCGACATGCAGCAGCCGGAGATACCGATGCTGCCTCCGACCTACCAGACCAGCGTCTCCGAGGTGGGGATTCGGGAGATGCTCGAGCACTACGGCGCGACCCTGGGGCGCGACCTGGTCTTCGACAAGCAGTGCTCCGAGTTCGTCGCCAAGTGCCCGCCCGTGCCGCTGCCGATCCCGCGTTCCTACCCGCCGTGGCCGCTGGTCACCGCCTTCGAGGAGGAGCACCCGATGATCTTCAGGCTGGGCAGCCTGACGCTGCCCTACGCCTCCCCGGTGCGGGTGACCAATGAGGCCCGAAAGGACGAATCGCGCGAGGCGCGGGAGATTGCCTTCAGCTCCGGGAACACCTGGGTCTCTTCGGCCTCGTCGGCGGTGGTCGATCCGTGCGAAATCGTTCCCTCGGACGATCTGCAAAGCGGTATTCCGCTGGTCGCGACCGTGAGCGGCGAGTTCGAGAGCTATTTCGCCGGCAAGGATCTGCCGATCGAGCAGCCCGAGGAAAAGGAAGGAGAGGAGAGCGAGCTTTCCCCTCCGGACGATTTCGTCGAGAAGAGCACCGCGCCGGGGCGGCTGCTGGTGGTCGGCTCGTCAGGTCTGCCGCTGGACGACTCGCTGGTCTTCCTCTCCCGCATCGATCGGCGCCAGGCCCAGAACAACTTCACTTTCGTGCAAAACGCGTTCGACTGGCTGACCAGCGAGGAGGGCCTGATCGCGGTGCGGATGAAGACCGTGGACGATCCTCCGCTGGAGAAGGGCTCGGAAGGGGCCAAGGTTCTCGCCAAGTGGGGTAACATCATCGGCGTGCCGCTGGCCTTCATTCTGTTCGGCCTGGTTCGCTGGCGTCTGCGTGTGGCGGGCAGCAGGAAGCGTTTCGCACAACGCAAGAGCGGCGAGAAAGCCGCGTGACCGGAGGGAGAGATGATCAGAAACATCGTCGCAGTCGGAGTGCTGGTGGTGCTGGCGGTCGTCGCCTTTTTGGTTTTCCGCGAGACGCCCGACGCCGACAAGCAGAAGCTCGACGAGTTGATCGGGCCGGTCCCCGCCGGCGAGCTCGATCGGATCGAAATCACGCGCCACGAGGGCAGCGGCGATTCCCTGCGCGAGGAGAAGATCGTCCTCGAGCGGGAAGGCGAGGGCTGGCGGATGAAGCAGCCGGTCGACTACGCGATCAATCCCACCTCGGTGGAGCGGATGACCGAGGCGCTGACCGGGCTCGACGTGGTAGACGCCATCTCGGAGAATCCCGACAAGCATCACGTCCTGGAGGTCGACGATGAGCTCGGGATCGAGGTCAAGGCGCTGGGCGCGGGTGAGACGCTGGCCCATCTTGTCGTGGGCGTCAACCGCAACAACATGACCTACGTCCGGCTTCCGGGCGAGGACACCGTCTACCGCGTCACGGGATCGCACCGCCCGACCTTCAACAAGTCGGCGAAAAATCTGCGCGACAAGAAGGTGCTCGATCTCGACGACGATAGCGTTGCGCGGATCGAGTTCCACAACGAGCAAGGCGAGCTGGTGCTGGAGCGCCGCGGCGAGGGCGAGGAGGCCGAACTCGTTCCGGTCGATACCGATACCGAGATCGAGATCGAAAACTTCGACCAGCGGCGCGCCAGGAGCATAGCGCGCACGCTGACCGGCCTGTCGGCGCGGGACTTCGCCGACGGCGATCCGTCCGAGTCCGAGACGGGCCTGGGGGAGGACGCGGCGCGCGTGGTGTTTCAGGCCGAGAAGGATGGCGAGTCGCTCGAGGTCACCGTGCGGATCGGCAAGGAGAAGGACCGCAAGCGCTACCTGACGACCTCGCTGTCGGACCAGGTTTTTCTCGTCTCCAAGCACATGGTCGAGCGCCTCGTGGCCTCGGCCGACGACTTCTCCCGTACGGACGAGGAGGTCGCCGAGGAGGAGGAGCGACGCCGCAAGGCCGAGCAGGCCCGCAAGGCGCGAGAGGCCGGCCAGATGCCGCCGGGCATGGGCGGCCAGATGCCGCCGGGCATGGGCGGAAAGCCCGGCGGGCAGCAGATTCCTCCCGAGGTGATGAAGAAGATAAGAAAGAAGATGGAAGAACAGGACAGGCAGGACAGGTAGGACAGGTCGGTGTCGGACCTGTCGGACCTGTCCTACGGCAGGGACCGCTTGAGGCGCCAGCGCTCCACCACGGGCGCCATCGCGGCCTGCACGCCGGTCGGCTCGATGATCGCCAGGTTGCGGTCGCCGGCGTTTTCAACCGATTCCAGGAACCACTCGATCGCGTCGGCCGGCTCGCAGACATCCTCGACGCGACCGGGCAGAGACAGCGCCGTGTCCTCGCATCCGAGATCGTCCAGCGCTTTGAACAATCGTCTCACAGCTTCGCCGAAGCGACGCCGGTCGAATCCGGCGCGCGGACCGAGGCCGATCAGCACCAGATAGCGCTGGGGCATCCGTCCGCCCAGCGGAAACAGCAGCTTTTCGTCCTCGTCGAAGCGGAGGAAGCCTTCGATAACCAGCCTCGAGATGCGTCCCAGCAGCCGCCAGTCGAGCAGGCCGTTGATTCCGGACAGCGGGCGCTTCTCGGAAAAGGCGAACAGGCCGATCGCCTCTTCGCCGCGCGACTCCAGGCGCTTGAGAACGGGGTTGGAAAAGGCGATGTCTCCCAATGCGATCTCCTCACAGGCGGCTCTCGTCGTGGGCGATCCGGTCGAGGATCCCGTTGACGAACGCCGCCGAATCAGACGAGCCGTAGCGCTTGGCCAGCTCGACCGCCTCGTTGATCGCCACGCGCGTGGGCACTCCCGAGCCTTCGCCCAGCTCGTGCGCACCTATGCGCAGGATGTTGCGATCCACGCCGCTCATTCTCTCCAGCCGCCAGTTGGCGCTGGCTTCTACGATGATGCGATCGATCTCGTCGCGACGGGCGACGACGTCGCGAAAGAGCCGCACACCGAACTCGTCGGGCAGCGGACCCTCGCCGAAGCACTCACGATATGACGCCAACGCCTGCTCGGGCGTCACACCGGAGGCCTCGAGCTG
Organism: Polyangia bacterium; assembly: GCA_046484285.1. Lineage (GTDB taxonomy): Bacteria > Myxococcota_A > Polyangia > JAAYKL01 > JAAYKL01 > CAZHCG01. The sequence goes on along the minus strand of JAWOBP010000086.1, from coordinate 5,138 downwards.
GAACAGCATCTGCAGCACCACCTCGCGCGCTCGTCGCCGTGTAGCCATCTCTCGCTCAGAGCCGACCGCGGAGGTTGGCCATCTCGATTGCGGACAGCGCCGCCTCGGCGCCCTTGTTGCCCGCCTTGGTGCCCGCCCGCTCGATGGCCTGCTCGATCGTGTCGGTCGTGATCACGCCGTAGGCGACCGGCATGCCGGATTGCAGCGAAATCTGGGCCAACCCCTTTGTCACCTCGGCGGCGATGAAGTCGAAGTGCGGCGTGTCGCCGCGAATCACGGCGCCCAGCGCGATCACTCCGTCGTGGTCGCCTCCCGCGGCGAGCCGCCCGACCACCGACGGCAGCTCGAAGGAGCCGGGTACCCGGGCGATCAGACAGCGGGACAGGTCGCAGCCGTGCCGCTCGAGGGAGTCGAGACATCCCTCCAGCAGTCGGTCCACGACGAAATGGTTGAACCGCGAGACCACGATCGCGAAACCGAGCCCCGACGCATCCAGGCTGCCCTCGGCGATCTTCGGGCCGTCCTTGGCCTTGTCGCGCATCTTCACACCTCCTCGATCCTGATCTGCTCGGTCTGTTCGAAGCCCCATGCCTCGAGACCGACCAGTCTGTGTGGGTTGTTCGAGATCACTTGCAGTCTGCGGACGCCCAGATCCAGCAGGATCTGCGCTCCGATTCCGTACTCCCTGATCTCTCCGTCGCGGTCTTTTTCTCTCTCGCCCGCGGTCGAGTTCTTCTTGCCCAGGCAGACGGCGAGCTCTTCGACGATCGTCTCGCGAGAGGGCAGGTAGAGCAGCACGCCGACGCCGCGCCGCACCACCGCGTCGATCACCTGCTGGACGGTGGGGCTGTTGGGACGGGTGCGGGCGCCGAAGACGTCGTCCGGCAGGCAGGCCACGTGCCCCCGGCACGGCACCCAGCGGTCGGGGGCGATCTCGCCGTGGACGAGCGCAAGGTATTCGCGCCGCCTGATACCGGGCGCGGCCCGGTAGGCGTGAACGGTGAACCGCGCCGGCTCGCCGTCGCTGGTGAACAGCTCCATCTCGTGCCGGTCGGTCGGTTCGACCAGTCGATCGCGCTGCAGCCGGTACTCGATCAGGTCGGCGATCGAGGTGATCGGCAGGTCGTGCTCCGCGGCGAAGGCGCGCAGGTCGTCCATGCGCGCCATCGTCCCGTCGGGCTTCATGATCTCGCAGATCGCGCCGGCCGGGGTCAGGCCGGCCAGCCGCGCCAGGTCGACCGAGCCCTCGGTGTGGCCGGTGCGCTGCAGCACTCCGCCGGGCACGGCCCTGAGCGGAAAGACGTGCCCCGGGCTGACCAGGCTCTTCTGCTCGGCGTCGGCGGTGGCGGCGACCCGAATCGTGCGGCAGCGATCCGCGGCGCTGATTCCGGTCGTGACCCCCTCGGCCGCCTCGATCGAAACGGTGAACGCGGTCGAGAGCGGCGCCCGGTTGGTGTCGACCATCATCGGCAGGCCGAGCTGCTCGACGCGCTCGGGCGTCAGCGCCACGCAGATCAGGCCGCAGGCCCTGGTCGCCATGAAGGTGATCGCCTCGGGAGTGACGTGCTCCGCCGCCATCACCAGGTCGCCTTCGTTTTCGCGGTCCTCGTCGTCGACGAGGATCACCATCCGTCCCTGCCGGATCTCCTCCAGCGCGCGCTCCACGCGCCGAATCGCTTCTCTGTTTTCGACGTTCACCGCGCTACCTCACGAATCCCGCGCGCTCGAGCAGATCGAGCCCCACGCCCCCGTCCCCGGCATCCTTTTTTCCGGCGAGCTGGCGCGCGACGTACTTGGCCAGCACGTCGGTCTCCAGGTTGAGCCGCTCTTTCGGGCGCAGCGATCCCAGGTTGGTGGTTTCCAGCGTCAGCGGGATGATCATCACCTCGAAGCCACGCTCGTCCACGGCGTTGACCGTCAGGCTCACACCCGACAGCGCCACCGAGCCCTTGGAAGCCAGCTGGCGGGCGAGCTCGGGATCGTCCGGCAGGGAGACGCGCCAGCGCTCGGCGGAGCCGTCCCTCTCGCGCGAGAGCAACTCGACCCGGGCGTCCACGTGGCCCGTCACCAGGTGGCCGCCCAGCAGCCGCTCGGCCGTGACGGCGCGTTCCAGGTTGACCCGAAATCCCGCGGCCACTCGGTCCAGCCCGGTGCGGGCCACGGTCTCGCTCGAGGCGAAGGCGCTCAGCACCCGCCGCGACCGGCTCCAGGACGTGGCCGAGAGGCAGGCGCCATCGACCGCGATGCTCTCGCCCACGACGATTCCGGACAGGCGCGTCTCGACCTCCAGCTCGGCTTCGGAGCCGCGCGCAACGGTCCTGAGCACCTTTCCGACGTCCTGGACAAGACCCGTGAACATGACTCCCGCGCCCCTCCGGCTCGACCCGAGGCCAGCGGAGGGAAACTATACACGACTTTTGTTGATTGACTAGACCGAGCGGGCCCTGAGGAAACGCCGCAGGAGGTCCTGGCCCGCGAGCACCTCGGTGAAGGCGATTCCCAACCCCGGGGAGCCCTGGCTGGACGGGGTCTTGCCCGGAGGCGGCTCGTTGGCCCAGGCGATGCGGCCCAGCGCGTGGACCACGCCTTCCTCCATGTCGAGCTTCAGCTCCACCGCGCTGCCCGCCTCGACCATCGGCAGGGTGCGCAGGAACATTCCGCCGTTGCTGAGGTTGATCGCGGTACCGAACAGCGTCTGCTGCTCGCGCTCGAGCCAGCAGCGCAGATTCACCTCGAAGCGAGGCTCCTTGCGTCTTTCGTTTCCGCCAGCTTCTCTCCTCTTCAAGCTCCCACCTCCCGCAACCCCCTCCGAAACCGAGTCCATTATCGCATGTTGGACAACGGGTTGTCCAAGTTTGTTGACCCAGATCGAGAAAACAAAAGCCGGTAGCATGCATGTGTGGACAAATGCTTGGAATGCAGATATTCAGTACTCTAAATATTCGGCGGGGATCAGTATGCCGACCAACGAGGAGAAGCGAAATGACCAGAGACGAACAATCGGAAAGTGGTGACAAAACGCTCACTTACCTGGGCCTGCTCGAGGAGATCCGGGGCAGCTCGGGCTCCCGGAGAACGCGCGGGCTCGCCGACGAGACGATTGCGCGCTTTTGCCGGGCAGATTCGTCGCTGGGCGGAGCGATCAGCGCCGCCTACGAGGCGCACGCAGCGTTGCGCGAAGAGGAGCCCGAGCTGGTCCGCATGGACGAGCCGGAGCTGTGCGAGCGGGTCCAGCGGGGATACGTGAACTTCTATCCCGAAGACGGGATCAGCCCATACGTGGCGCTGGCCGGCCTGGGGCCCTGGCTGGTCACGACCCACGGCGCAGTGCTCCACGACTCGGCCGGCTACGGGATGCTGGGCGCCGGCCATGCGCCGCCGGAGCTGCTCGAGGCGATGGCCGCCCCCTGGGCGATGGCCAACGTGATGACGCCCAGCGTCAGCCAGAAGCGCCTCGACGATCGGCTGCGACGCGAGATCGGGCGCAGCAGGGGCGGTTGTCCGTTCGATCGCTTCATCTGCATGAACAGCGGATCCGAGGCGGTCACGGTCGCCTCCAGGATCGCGGACGTGAACGCCAAGCGGCTGACGGCCGAAGGCGGGCCGCGCGCCGGACAGCGGGTGGGACGTCTCGCGGTCGAGGGCGGCTTTCACGGCCGGACCTATCGCCCGGCGCGGATCTCCCACTCCACGCTGCCGGTCTACCGCGAGAACCTGGCCTCGTTCCACGACATCGACGAGGAGCTGGCGACCGTGCCGATCAACGACATCGAGCGGCTGCGCTCCGCGTTCGCCGAGGCCGACGAGAGAGGTGTGTTCTTCGAGGCGTTCTACGTGGAGCCGGTGATGGGGGAGGGCCGGCCGGGCGTCGCTCTGAGCCGCGAGTTCTACGACGCGGCGCGCGAGCTGACCGCCGAGCGGGGCACGATGCTGGTCGTCGATTCGATCCAGGCAGCGCTGAGGGCTCACGGCTGCCTCAGCATCGTCGACTACCCGGGCTTCGAGGGCTGCGACCCGCCCGAGATGGAGACCTACTCCAAGGCGCTCAACGCCGGCCAGTATCCGCTCTCGGTGCTGGCGATGACAGAGCGCGCCGCCGATACCTACGTCTGCGGAATCTACGGCAACACGATGACCACCAACCCGCGGGCGCTGGAGGTCGGCTGCGCCGTGCTGGACGGCATCGACGACGAGATCCGAGCCAACATCCGCAAGCGGGGCGCCGAGCTGGCCGACGGGCTGCGCGCTCTGGCCGAGGAGATGCCCAAAACGATCCGCGAGGTGACCGGCACCGGCCTGCTGGTCAACGCCGAGATCGAGCCCGGCAAGTGCAGCGTCACCGGCCGCGGTGGGCTGGAGGAACACCTCAGGCTGAACGGCATCTCGATGATCCACGGCGGCGAGAACGGGCTGCGCTTCACTCCCCACTTCCGGATCACTTCGGACGAGGTGCGGCTGATCGTCGACTCGGTACGCGACGCCCTGCGGGCCCTGGCCGGCTAGTGCCGAGTCAACCTCTCCCGTTCGGGTGAGAGCGGCCCCTGCCTGCGTATCCCGGCATCGGACACCAAGGCCCGGGTGTCAGACACCAAGAACAAACAACGGCAGTATTCGCCGGCCGAAGCACATCCGGCCGGGCTGCTGCCTGACATCTCGGCTGTTCCCGCCCCGAATCGGTCGCCGGCGGCCGGTTCTCGCCCCGGCTCGCCCCCCGATCTCGTCCGTTTTCTTCTGGAAACCGAGCTTCGGGCGCACCCCGGCGCCCGGCGCCGTCTTGCGCGGCGTCACTCCCCCCTTCGCCCCTGCCGAATCAGCCCGGCCCGGCTAGACGTACCCGCTCCAGTACCGGTGCTTGGGCCTGTAGGGCTCGATGATCGGCGGCCTGAACGTGCCCGCCGGAAACTCGCGCCAGTAGTCCCCGACATCGCCGGCGAGCGGTTCACCTTCGGTGCGCTGAAGCGAGCACAGGCAGCCGGCGACCTCGCCGCACTCCACGAGCGCGGTCGTCGGGGGGCTCGCGTCTCGCTGACCGCGCTCCGGGGGCTCGCCACCTGACCCCGCTCGTGGAGTGCGGCGAGGTCCCCGGCTGTGTCACCTATTTTGACTACCGACACGCTTGCAAACTTTGTAGTCATCAT
>JAWOBP010000066.1:0-24561 GCA_046484285.1 Polyangia bacterium | reverse complement strand
CCTTCTTCTTGGTCGCGGCCTTCTTCTTGGTCGCGGCCTTCTTCTTGGTCGCGGCCTTCTTCTTGGTCGCGGCCTTCTTCTTGGTCGCGGCCTTCTTCTTGGTCGCGGCCTTCTTCTTGGTCGCCTTCTTCTTGGTCGCGGCCTTCTTCTTGGTCGCCTTTTTCTTGCGCCCTCTCTTGCCTGCGGTCGCTCCACCCTCGTCGTTGGCACCCTCGCCGCCTCCGAGCAGCGCCTTCAGCTTGCCGATCGAAGGGTTCTCCACTCGAGCCACCATCCGCCCGCAGGCCGGACATGCGCTGATCGGCTCGCCGCGGAACAGCTTGAATCGAATTCCAGTCGGCATCTGCATCCTGCAGACGCTGCACACGCCATCTCTCATGATCGTCAGCGCCACTCCGGACCTGGAGTTGCGCAGGCGCTCGTAGCGACGCAGGAGCATCTCCGGAATCCCCTCGCTGGCCTCCTCGCGCTGTCTCTCGAGCCGCCGGACGCGAGATTTCAGCTTGCGAATCTCGGCCTCGGGCTGCTGCTGGAACGACGCCACCTGCTTCTCTCGCTTTACGATGCTGCTCTCCACCTCGTCGATCTCCTCGCGCAGCTCGCTCAGCTGCGACTCGGTCTCCTCGACGAGCACGCCGAGCTTCTCCTCCTCGGTCTTGAGCGCCTCGGTAGACGAACGCGTGCGCGGCTTGAAACCGCCGGACCGCGAGGTCGACAAGCCCTTGATCGCGTTACGGATATCTTCCAGGGTTCCGAGGTACATCTCCTGCTGCGCAACGGTCGCGGAGAGCCCCTGCTTCAGCTCCTCGAGCTCCACCTTGAGCCCGTTCAGCTGGGGATCCTCCCTGATCAACCGCTCTCGAAGCTCGCCCGCCCTGGTCTCGTGCGCTCGGACCTTGAGATCCAGGTCCTGAAGACGCAGCAACTTTTCCAAAACCTCGGGATCCCATTTTCTCATCTATCATCCTCGCTTTTATAAAAGACGTTTATCTCTCATTAGGGGTGCCGTGTCAAAGCTTGCCCCCCAGTCCCGGCGGGACTATGTATCCTTGCTGGCAACCGCCCGTAGAGCGGGAAGAGGCGTCGAAAAATGAGCCGAGAGCTGGACGTAGTCGTGGTCGGGGGTGGACACGCCGGGTGCGAGGCGTTCGCGGCGGCCCGCCGCGTCGGAGCGCGAGCCGCCCTGGTGACGCCCGATCCGGCGCAGGTCGCCACGCAGCCGTGCAACCCGGCGGTCGGGGGGCCGGGCAAGGGCCATCTCGTGCGCGAGGTGGTCGCGCTGGGAGGCCTGATCGGCGGGGTCACCGATCGCGCCGGGCTCCAGTTCCGAACCCTGAACCGGCGCAAGGGGCCGGCGGTACGCGCCACGCGGGTGCAGACAGATTCGGCTGTCTACCGCAGCACGATGCTCGAGGCGCTGAAGGAAATCGACCGTGATGCGATTGTGATCGACGACGCGGTCGGCCTGCTGATCTCCGGCTCGGGTCCACGCGGGCGCCGCCTGCTCGGCGTGCGGCTGGCGCGCGGCGGAGAGCTGCGGGCCCGGGCCGCGGTGATCACCGCCGGAACCTTCCTCAGGGGAGTGCTGTACGTCGGCAATCGCCGCACGCCGGGAGGACGCCGAGGCGCGGCGCCCTCGCTGGCGCTGGCAGAGGCGCTCGAGGAGCTGGGCCTGCCCCTGATCAGGCTCAAGACCGGCACCTGCCCGCGCATCGCCGGCGAGAGCGTGGATCCGAGCGGGCTCGAGGAGCAGCCGGGCGAGGTCCCCCCGCCCTTCTTCGACCCCGCCACGCGCGAGTGCGAGCTGCCCCAGCGCATCTGCCATCTGACTTACACCGGCGGGCCGAGCCATCGCGTAATCCGTCGCAACATGACCAGCTCGGCGCTCTACAGCGGCGCTATAGGCGGAATCGGGCCGCGCTACTGCCCGTCGATCGAGACCAAGGTCGCCCGCTTTCCCCACAGGGAGCGGCACCAGGTGTTCCTCGAGCCCGAGGACGCCCGCGGCGAGGTGATCTACCCGTCCGGCATCTCGACCAGCCTTCCCGAGAGCGTGCAAGAGGAGATGGTCCACGCGATTCCCGGTCTGGAGCGGGCCCGTATCCTGCGCTACGGATACGCGGTCGAGTACGACGCGGTGCAGCCCACCTGCCTCGGGCCCACTCTCGAGGTGGACGGGATCGACGGGCTGTTCCTGGCCGGTCAGATCCTGGGAACGTCCGGCTACGAGGAGGCCGCGGCGCTGGGGCTGGCGGCGGGCGCCAACGCCGCGCTGGAAGCTCGCGGAGAAGATCCGCTCGTGCTGAGCCGGGACCGGGCCTACACCGGCGTGATGATCGATGACCTGACCGGCCGCGGTGTGGACGAGCCGTACCGCATGTTCACCTCGCGGGCCGAGTACCGGCTGCTGCTGCGCGAGGACAACGCGGACGAGCGCCTCGTCGACGAAGGGATCCGGACCGGGCTGATCGACTCGGAGCGCGGAGCCGAGATGCGGTCCCGGGCGGCGCGGGTCGGAGAGGCCGCCCGACGCCTGGAGCGCACAGTGCTCAACCCGTCGGAGGAGAACAACTGCCGGCTGGCGGAGATGGGGCTGGATCCGCTGCGCAAGCCCACCCCGCTGGCCGATCTGTTGCAGCGCTCGGGGGTGCGCGCTCGGGATCTGGCCCCGCTGGCGCCCTGGATCGCGGATCTGCCGCGCGAGGCGCTGGCGCGAGCCGAGGTGGACGTGCGCTACGCCGGCTACCTGGAACGCCAGCGCAGCCGGGCCGAACGGCTCGGCGAGCTGGACGGTGTACGCCTGCCGCCCGAGCTGGAGTTCGAGGGCATTCCGGGCCTGCGGGCCGAGATCGCGGAGAAGCTGGCGCGCTCCCGACCGGCCACGCTGGGACAGGCCAGCCGCATTCCGGGCGTCACTCCGTCGGCGATCGAGCTGCTGCACGTCTGCTGCTTGGAGCGGAATGCGGCGAGAGACGGGCGCGTTCTTTGAGCAGCCGCTCGTGATTTGGTATTGAAAAGCTGGTGGTCGGGATTCGAAACTAAGCACCCCCGCGAATGGATGTGCAATGCCTGAGAGAAAGACGAAAACAGCGAGCTGGCGCGAGCGCGGAACCGCCGAAGGTCCGCGGCTGACGCGCCGGGAATTCATCGTCGCCGGCTCCGGCGCAGTGGCCTGCGCGGCGTTGGCCGGAGGCTGCGGCGGCGACGACGAGAAGCCCGAGAAGAAGCCCGCCGATCCGGCCGCGGCCGGAACACCGTGGGCCGGCAGCGAGGTGGCGCTCGACCTGAGGGAGGCGGTGCATCTCGCCGAGATCGATCACTGCGGCGAGTTCGTCGACTTCGGCACCGCGGCCCGCTACAAGTACACGCTGGGCGGCTGGATGACCGGCTGGGAGAACGACACCTCGATGAACGGCATCTCGTTCACCTGGGCGAGCAGCTCGCCGTCCCGGCTGTTTTTCCATCTCGACGAGCCGAAAAAGCTGGTCTTCGAGCTGCGGGCCAAGCCGGGAGGCACGGACGAGCTCAGCTTCTGGCTCAACGAGCACCCGATCACGCGCGTCAACCTCGAGAAGAACGACTGGGGCACCTACCGCGTGGAAACCGAGGCCGAGCACGCCGTAGCCGGCGAGAACTACCTGAAGCTGATCTACGCCACGGCCGACGACGAGATCGGCGGCAAGCCGGCCTCGATCGCGGTCGATTATCTGCGGATCATTCCCGAGGGCGTCGCGACGCCGAAGCAGTTCGATCCGCCCGGCCTCGACGGAATCCGCCAGCGCTTCACCAGCGGCGAGCGCCAGCGCGAGGCTCTGATGCTGGCGGCTCCGACGCGGCTCTCCTACTACGTGGAGATCCCGCCGGGGACCAACCTCTGCGCCGCGGCCGCGGCTGCGCGGGCCTCGGGCGAGTCCAAAGGCGAGCTGCGCCTCACCGCCACGGCGGTCCCGGCCGACGGCGGCAAGCCCGTCGAGCTGCTGAAGAGCTCCTACGGCGACGCGAAATGGCACGAGGAGATGGCGTCGCTGGACGCGGTTGCGGGCGAGCTGGTGCGCCTCGACCTGGAGGTCGACGGCCCGCCCGGCGCCCGGCTGGCGCTCGGCGATCCGGCTCTGCGCCACGCCCCGCCCGAGATCGAGCAGCCCTCGCGCAAGCCCAAGAATGCGATCGTGTTGCTGATCGACACGCTGCGCGCCGACAAGCTCGGCGTCTACGACAAGACGCGGGTCAAGTCGCCGGCGTTCGACAAGTTCGCCGGGGAGTGCACGGTCTTCGACCGCTGCCAGGCCAACTCCAACTGGACCAAGCCGTCCTGCGCCTCGCTGCTGACCGGTCTGCACCCGGACTCGCACAAGGCGCGCGGCCATTCGTCGCTGCTGGGCTCGTCGGTGAGGCTGGCCTCGGAGATCTTCCGCAGCGCGGGCTTCGCCACCGGCGCCTTCATCGCCAACGGCTACCTCGCGGCCGAGTTCGGCTTCGATCGCGGCTGGAGCCGCTACGTCAACTACATTCGCGAGAGCAAGCCCACCGAGGCCGAGCACGTCTACGAGGACACGCTCGAGTTCATCGAGGCCAACCGCGAGAAGCCGTTTTTCACCTACATCCAGACGATCGATCCGCACGTGCCCTACGATCCGCCCTCCGAGGATCTGAAGCTCTACGACGCGGCGCCGTACGACGGCCCGGTCAGTCCGCGCTCGACCGGCAATCTGCTCGAGGACATCAAGCGCAAGCGCGTCGAGCTGGACGCGCGCGACCGCCGCCGGCTGGAGTCGCTCTACGACGGCGAGGTGACCTACCACGACCGCCACTTCGGCCGCTTCCTGGACAAGCTGCACAAGCTGGGCGTGCTGGACGACACGGTGATCCTGGTCTGCTCGGATCACGGCGAGGAGTTCTTCGAGCACGAGTCGGTCGGCCACGGGCACACGCTCTTCCAGGAGCTGCTGCACGTGCCGCTGGCGATCCGCGCGCCCGGCTGCGTTCCGTCCGGCAGGCGGGTCGACCGCGAGGTGACGCTGGCCGACGTGCTGCCCACCGCGCTGAGCGCGGTCGGAGTCCCGGTGCCGCGCGAGATCGAGGGCGGCGACCTGACTTCGATCGCCAGAGGAGCCGGCCCGGATCCGATCTCCACCGCGTTCTCCAGCTTCTGGAGCGAAGCCGACGACCGCAACCTCTCCTGGGCCGCGCGCAAGGGTCAATGGAAGCTCTACATGAAGGGCCCGGTCCGGACCTATCTCTACAATCTGTCGAAGGACCCCAAGGAGCGCACCGACGCGGACGACCGCTACCCGCTGGCGCTCAGAGCGCTGCGAATAGCGACCGGCCAGTTCATCGGAGCGCCCGACAAGCACAGCTGGTACACGGACAAGATCTCCGCCGAGGTGGTCAAGGGGCCCGAGGCCGAAGAAGAGAAGACCGAGATCCCCAGCGACCTCAAGAGCCAGCTGCGCAAGCTCGGGTACATGCAGTAGCTCCGCCCCGCAACGATCTGAGCTCGACACGGCAAGGGGAGGGATGCTTCGTCCGTGCTCGTTGAAGATCCGCCCTGGGTGCTCGGGGAAGAAATGGGATGAATGGGACGCGATGGGACCGATTCATCCTATCTCCGAGCTTCCGAGCTGCGGCCAACGCGGCGATCTGCCTCACCAGGCAGGCGACCTACCTGCTCGACCGCCAGCTTCTCCAGCGCGGCTCTCCACGTCTCCACGTCCCTGAGCAGCCAGGCGCTGGAGTCCTCGCGGCCTCTCTCGTCGGTGAAGGTCACGTGCAGAAGCGGCCTGAAGCGGGTCTTGCCCAGGTGGGACTTGCGAATCCCCACTTCGCGGATCGCGGCGACCGGGATCTCGTGCGCGCGCCGCGGCGCCCACATCTCGAAGTAGAGCGTCTCCGGGGTCAGCACCAGCACCCCGTTGCCGCGTAGCTGTCCGGGGCCCTGCGACTCGCGGCCGAAGAAGTTGGCGTTGGAGGTCATGCCCAGCACCCGACGCCCGCGAAACCCGGCCAGCACCTCCAGCCCGCGCCGTCGCTCCAGGCGCCGCGCGAGAGCAACCATCACGAGCAGCAGCAAGACTGCCCCACCGAGCGAAATCGAGACGACGAGCACCCCGCTCAAAACGCAACCTCCCGGCTCTCGACGAGCAGAGCATACCCCAACTTTGCGAAAAGCAGCGAAGCGCAATGCCTCGCAGGCACAATCCGTGGCAGCCTCGCCAGGTGATGCGCACCGTGGGCTGGCTGGAGTTGCGCGAAATTCCTGTTTTCGCCTCGGTCGCCGGCTGGCCGAGCACCGCGAGTCGGTGGAGAACTTCGATCGCATCCGCGGCGAGGCCCTGGCCCGCCTGCCCGCCCTGACCGGCAAGGCAAGACAGCCCGGCTCGCCCGTTGCCGCTTTCCGTGCTAAGCGAGCTGCATGGACCGGCTCTCCACGGAGATCACCGATCTCTTCGGTGTCCGCTACCCGATCGTCCAGGGAGGCATGATCTGGGTCGCCGGGGCCGAGCTGGCCGCCGCCGTCTCCGAGGCCGGCGGATTGGGCCTGATCGGCGCCGGATCGATGGACGGCGAGCTGCTCGACGATCAGATCTCCAAGCTGCGCTCGCTCAGCAACGCTCCCTTCGGCGTCAACGTACCGCTCGCCCACCGTCACGCCGACGAGTGCATTGAGCGCGCGATCGAGGCCGAGAACCAGGGCACCGACCGAGATCGTCTCTCGCGGATCCTGGGTCGCGGCCGCGCCCGGCTGGGCATCTTCGAGGGCGAGATCGACGAGGGAGAACTCGAGATCGGCCAGGCGGCCGGACGCATTCGCGACGTTCCCTTTGCCGGTGAGGTGGTGCGGAGCATGATCGACGAGTACCGCGCTGCGCTCGCGTCGCTTCCGGCGCCGTCCGGCGGCGACGGGCGGAGCTGACAGCCTTCTAGTGCCTCGTCAACCCGACGATTTCGGGTACGGGGCGAGAGATCATCGGCGAGGCCAAGGAACGATGACGAAGGACTGGCGGTGCCAATTCGAGGAGGAGTGACGCAGGGATCGTCGATGAGGGCCGGCCCGACCCGGCATTGTGGGGTTGACGAGGCACTAGCCATGGGTGGCTACGAGGCACCGCAACGTTCTCCCGGTCCGCTTCTCGCGGCGCTGAGACGTGCCCGTCGCGGTCTGGACCGCGGCGCTCTCGCATCTGCGGAGGCCGCCCGTTGCGCCGTGCTGTCCTCGGTCTTCGCCCACCTCGCGTTGGATCGGATTCCCGGCGCCCGCGCTCGCCTCGCCGTGCTGCTCGAACGCGAAAACCCTCCCGCGCGCGAGCTTCTCGGAGCTGCTTGCGAGCTGTCGGCCGCGACTTCGCTGTTCGACGACGTCTCCGGACGGGTCGAGCGCGAGCTGGCCTCCCTGCCGCGCGGGCCTCTCGCCGCGCTGAACCACGCTCTGGCGGAGGCGGGCGAGGCCGGCGGCGGCCTTCCGCTGGAGCTGCTCGGCGCCGTTCACCTGAGTTTCCTCGACGAAGGCAAACGAAAGCGCGGCGGCGTGCACTTCACGCCCGCGCCGCTGGCGAAGCACGTGATCGATCGAGTCCTTGCCGTTCTGCGCGCCGAGCAGCCGTCCTTCCTCGACCCGGCCTGCGGCGGCGGCGCCTTTCTCGCGCCCGCGAGCCGCCTGCTGCTGGAGCGCTGCGGCGCTCCGGCCGACCCGGGCCGGCGTGTGGAGATCGTTGCGGACCGGGTGCGCGGGATCGAGAGCGACCCGGACACCGCCGCGATCTGCCGCGCGACGCTGTTGCTCGAGCTGTCCGACGGCGCCGACGCTCCGCTCGATCCGAGCGCGGCCCGGCGGCTGTCGCGTTGCGTCGCGGTCGGAGACTCGCTGAGCTCACCGCCGGTGCCGAAGCGGCCGAGCGCGGTGATCGGCAACCCGCCCTGGGTACGCCCCCACCACCTGGATACCGAGCTCAAGCGTCGACTGGCGCGGCGCTTCGACACCTATCGCGCCAAGTCCGACCTCTACGTTTGCTTCGTGCAAGGCGCGCTGGAGCTGCTGCCCCCGGGAGGCGCGCTGGGCTTCGTGCTCTCCGCGGCCTGGCTGCGGCTGGACAGCTACGCCCCGCTGCGCCGGCTGCTCCTCGAGCTGAGCGACGAGATCGAATTTCTCGAGCTGGACGGTCGCGTCTTTTCCGGAGCCGCGATTCCTGCCTCGGTGCTGATCGCCCGCCGCGGGGACGATGGTACCGACGTCGTTCTGCGCGGAGCCGGCGGGGTGGGCCTCGAGGAGCTGGGCTCGCTGCGGCTCTCGTCTCTGTCGCGAGAGCGCGTGCTTTCCGATCCGCGCCTCGTCTTCGATCCGGCCTGCGACGCCGACTCGCGGGGCCTTTCCGAGCGCCTGCGCGAGAACGGCGCGCCGCTGGCCGAGCGCTTCGAGATACGCTTCGGCCTCAAGACCGGCGACGACTCCCGCTTCCTGCTCCGCGAGGCGTCGCACCCGAGCTGTCAGCCGCTGCTGCGCGGCGCCGACATCGACCGCTACCGGGCTCGCTTCTCGGGCTGGTACGTGCGCTACGACCCGAAGGAGATGCGCGCCCACCGCCGCACCGCGAGGCCGGCAGACCCGGATCGCTTCGAGCGGCCCAAGCTGCTGGTCCGCGACACCGGCGAGGGCTTGTGCGCCGCCTTCGACGAAGACAATCGCTACGTCAAGGACGCGCTGATCGTCGTCGACCCCGAGGACGACAGCGAACGTCTGCTCGGTCTGCTGGGCGCGCTCAACTCCGATCTGCTGTGCGGCTGGTACGAAAGGGCCTTCCCCACCCTCCACGTCCAGCGCTGCGAGCTGGCCGGGTTTCCGATCCCGCCCGACCGGGGGCTGCGCCGCATCGCCGCCCCGGTGCTGCGCCGACTTTCGCTGCAAGCCGACGCCGCGGACGAGCAGGAGCTGCGCCGCGCCGAAGCCGAGATAGAAAAGGAGGTGCTCCGCGCCTACGGTCTGGAGTCATCCGCGCCGGAGTCTGACAGGTCGGACAAGTCCGCCCCGTCCGACCTGTCCGGCTAGATAACCCCACGCTCCTCGGCCTGCTGGAAGCCGCTCAGGTAACGCAGGTACACCAGCCACTTCATCGGGCTCCTGCCGGGCATCGAGAAGCGGATCTCCTCGCCGCCTACGGTGATCTCGAAAAGATCCTTTTGCTGAATGGCGAAGCTGTCGATTCGATCGAGCGGGAAGCCGCGCGCCTCGGAGCCGGGCTCCAGCGGAACGTAGCTCAGCCGGCGCGGGGTCAGCTCCAGCGTACCCTCTGAGCGTTTTGCGAAGCTTCCGTCCGAGCCCTCGACGAGCAGCTTCACGGCCTCGTTGCGCGCCAGCACGGTCTCTTCTCCGGCCTCCTCCACCGCCCGTCGCGCCTCCCGCTTGTGGGCCTGGAACCAGGCGTGCAGATCCCCGTGCGGAGCCTCGCCGCCCGACTCCGGATGCAGCCGAGCATGGGCGTCCAGCCGCCAGCTCGCCCGGCACTGATTGCAGGTGATCCGATCTCCGATCGCGCTTAGCGAATCGCTGCACCCGCAGCTCATGCAGCTCCAGACCAGCCGCTGCACGCCCTCGGCCAGCCGCTTGCCTTCGAAAGGCACCTGTGCGTTCCGCTCGTCTGCGATGTCGTTGTGGTGAATCCCGGACAGCACCAGCTCGAGGATCTCGGAGGTCTTCATCTCGGCCAGCTTCTCGGTCGGAACCACCGTGCGCGAGACCTGGATCCGTCCCCTCCTGCCGCTCTCGGCCCACCAGGGACGGGTCAGGAAGTTGCCCCTGACCCGCAGGATCATCAGCGGGCAGCGGGAACGCTTGATCATCCGCTCGATCCCGCCGTAGATCGGTTGCGTCTCGCCGTCCCAGGTGGCCTGTCCCTCGGGGAAGATCAGGACCGGCTCGCCGCGCTTGAGGAACCCCAGCGTCTTCTTCATCGCGCCCAGGTCGCGTGCGCCCTTCTTCTTGGGAAAGGCGCCGATGTTGCGCAGGTACCAGCGCGTGGGAACGTTGGTCCTGAACCCGTCGTCGTTCATCATGATCCGCGTGGCGTGCCGCTGGAAGCGCCCCACGATCCAGGGGTCGAAGAAGTTGCCGTGGTTGGAGACAGCGATGTACGGCGGGTCCGGCTCCGGATCGGATCGAGGATCCAGGCCGATCCGGTAGCGCAGCTGCAAGAGGCGGCAAAAGCTCTGCCGCGTCGTGCTCCAGAAAAGCTGGTGTCTGTTCATCGCCTCGCTCCTTGGACCTCGAGGACCGACCTCAATCTCCGAACATCGCCCACAGCACACCCTTGTGCCGACGGCGCAGCCGCTCGAGGTAGCGCGGGTTGTATCTCTTCCCCAGTCCCGGACAGATCCAGCCGGGCCGTTCGTCGACCCAGCCGGCGACCCGCTCGACGATCGTCCCGGCGAGATCCGCGGAGATGTAGAAGCGCGGCTCGAGCAGAGAGAGCGGGTCCCCGCCCGCGCCGTCCGCCTCGCCCGCGATCCGCACCAGCTCCGTCCCCGGGTAGACGCGCAGCCCGATCGTGGCGATCAGGGCCGTGGGCGCGATCTGGTCCATGCGGCGCACCGACTCGGCCATCGTCTTTTCGCTCTCGCCGGGACCTCCGAAGATCAGGTTGTGGCACTGCTTGATTCCGGCCGCGCGCAGGCGCCGCGAGTAGTCGATCGCCTGCTCGGCCGTGAACCCCTTGCGCATCCGTGCCAGGACCGGGTCGCTGAGCGAGTCGGTGCCCAGCTCGACCGCCCCGCAGCCGGCGCGGCGCAGCAGATCGGGAAGCTCGGCCAGCTCGCCGACCGGCGCGAAGTAGCCGGTGAAGGAGACCTCCAGCCCGCGGCGCAGGATCTCCTCGCAGATTTCTGCGATGTGGACCTCGGGGCTGTTGAGTACGGCGTCGACGACGAAGATGTGCCGGATGCCGCCGGCGACGATCCGCTCCATCTCGTCGACCACCAGGCCGGGATCGTTGCGGCGCGCGCGGTGACCCTCCAGCAGGGGATACGTGCAGTAGATGCAGCGGTGCCGGCAGCCGCGCTGGGTCTGCACGTTGGCCGCTCCGCCGCGGCCGTAGTACCACTCGGCGTCGAACAGATCGCGGTCGGCGGCCAGAAACGGCGGCTCGAGCCGCCCGGGGCGCAGCAGGCGGGGCGGTTTGCGGCCGGCCTCGAGCTCCCCGACCAGCTCGACCGCGGCAATCTCTCCTTCGCCGACCACTCCGAAATCCGCGTCGAGGTAGGCGAGAAACGCCTCGGGCATTAGCGAGAAGCCGGACCCGCCCAGCACCAGCGGCGCTCCGCCCCGGTCCCCGACCGCCCGCGCCAGCTCCAGGTGCTCCTCGAAGTGACGGTGCACTCCGGGGAAGGCCGCGTTGTCGATGTTGCGGATCGAGAGCATCACCGCGCCCGGGCGCAGCTCCTCCAGGCGCTCGGCCAGCGCGTCCGCGGCGGCGTCGTGGCGCAGCGCGTCGAACCACTCCACCTCGTGCCCGGCCCGGCGCAGCGCCGTGCCGACCATCGCCGCTCCCAGCGGGTAGACCGGATCCGGGAGTCTGGCGCGCGAACCGCTGATCACGAGCACCCGCACCGCTCAGACCTCCTCGTCGAGCATGCGGCCGACGGCCCTGCGATCCACCTTGCCTCCCGGCCCGATCGGCAGCGAGTCGAGTACGCGCACCACCCGCGGCACCTTGTGGTCCGCGAGCCTCGAGCGCACGAAAGCCTTGACCTCTTCTCCGTCGAGCCCGTCGCTCTTCGCGGCGACGACCGCGACCAGGCGCGGCTCGCCGCGCAACCGCCGGCGGAGCACCACCTGCGCTTCGACGCCCGGACAACTTTCCAGCGTCCGCTCCACCTCTCCGATCGAGACCCGCCTGCCGCCGATCTTGACCACGTCGTCCTCGCGACCGATCAGCTCGAAGCCGTCCCCGCTGCGCCGCGCCAGGTCGCCGACCCGGAAGAAGCCGCCGGCCGGGACGACCGAGACCGACGGCGAGCTGACCTCGAGATGAGCGCCGTCGGCGATGCGCCACTCGACGTGCGGCTCGGCGGTCCAGGGCCCGTCCTGCGTCCGGTAGGCCATTCCGCCCGCCTCGGTGGAGCCGTAGATGTCCACGATCGACCTGCCGGTCAGCTCGGCGAAGCGCTCGCGCAGATCGGCCGAGAGGTGTGCGCTGGCCGTCACGAAGCGGCAGTGCGATGGGACCCGCGTCTCGTCGGCCGACTCGGCGGCCCTGACCAGCGCGCGGTAGATCGCCGGCACGGCCACGACCAGATCCAGCTCTCCCGCGACCGCGATGGCCAACAGCGTGCGCAGCGAGATTCCGGCGCGCAGATCGCAGCTCCCCCCGCGCCACAGCGCCAGCAGAAACGAAACGGTGAAGCCGAAGATGTGGCACCACGGCACCATCGTCGCCACGCGCCGGGGCTCGCCCAGCAGGTCGGCGAGAAACTCGATCTCGGTCTCGAGGTTGCCGCGAGTCTTGGGAACCAGCGTCGGCTTGCCGGTGCTTCCCGAGGTGAAGAGGCGCACCACCGGTTGCGACTCCTCCAGCCGCGGGGCAAAGCCGGGATCGCGCCGGCCGTCGCCGGGGACCAGCTCCTCGATTCCGTCCGGGAGATCCGCGAGCCTTGCGCCTCCGCCGTGGATCACGACCCGCGCCTCGGTGATCTCCGCGGCGCGGCGCAGCTCCCCTCGCACCAGCGGGTCGAGCAGGACCGGCTCGGCTCCGGCCAGCCACGCTCCGGCCAGCGCGGCGACGAACTCCGGGCTGGCGTCGAGGCTGATGATCGCACGGCGCCCGGCGGCTCCGATCCGTTCCAGCTCGGCGGCCACGGCCGCGGCCCGCCCGCGCAGCTCCGTTCGATCGAAGCTCCCCTCCCGCGTCACCACGGCGGGCACGGAAGAGTCGGCGGCGAGCCCGACGAGATTCAGTGGATCGAAGACCATCGCGCTCACAGACCCATTCCACCGTTGACCGGTATCACCTGTCCCGTGATGTACGAGGCGTCCTCGGAGCAGAGAAAGGCGACCACCCCGGCCACCTCCTCGGCCTTGCCGACGCGGCCGAGCGGAATCTGCTTCTCCAACTCGGCACGGTCCAGATCGGCCGCCATCCCGATCTCGAGCGGACCGGGTGAGACAGCGTTGACCAGGATTCCCCAGCGGGCCATCTCCAGCGCCAGCGCCCTGGTCGCGCCGGCGATCCCGGCCTTGCTCGCGGCGTAGGCCACCTGTCCGACGTTGCCCCGCTCTCCGGACAGCGAGCCGATATTGACGACGCGCCCCCCGCGCGCTCGCACCATGCCCTTGAGGCAGGCTCGCGTGACGAGGAAGAGACCGTCGAGGTTGGTGCGCATCACGCGCCGCCATTCCGACTCGGGGAGCATCATCAGGTAGCCGTCCGAGCTGGCGCCGGCGTTGTTGACCAGCACGTCCAACGGGCCCTCGTCGGCCAGCAGGGGAACCAGCCGCTGCTCGACCTGATCCGGGTCGCCCACGTCGAAGCGGACGGTCCGCGCGCGACCTCCGCCCCGCTCTATCTCGGCTTGCAGGGCCTCCGCTTCGTTCTCGGACTCGCGGTAGTTGATCCACAGATCGTATCCCTCGGCGGCGAGCCGCCGCGAGATGACGCCCCCCAGCCCGCGCGCTCCTCCGGTGACCATTGCCTTCAAGATGATTCCGCCTTCCAGTCTACGCCTCGTCGACCCGACAGCGCGCAATGCGGTTGCCCATCCGACCTTATGGTGCTACTTATCTGTCCAGCGATTGTCAATTCGGCAACTTTGCGAAAACGTTGCTATTTCGGAGAAAACCAATGAGTGACGATCTCAAATTGGACCTCAAGCGCATGATCGTAGAGGCGGCCAACCTCGAGGACGTGGAGCCCGGCGAGATCGAGGACGACCAGCCGCTGTTCGTCGAAGGGCTGGGGCTCGACTCGATCGACGCGCTCGAGCTCTCTGTGGCGCTCGAGTCCAGGTTCGGCATCAACATCTCGGACACCGACACCGCCAAGACGGCTTTCGCCTCGATCGATTCTCTGGCCGACTACGTCACGAAGCAACGCAAGAAATAGCCCGCCATGGGCCGCATCTTCGACGCCGTCGTCATCGCCCTGTACCCGTTGATCGTGCTGCTGGGACTGACGTACCTCAACGTGCGCTGGACCGCCCTGCTGCTGCTGGTCCTGCTGGGCCGGCGCTTCTTGGCCGCGGTCCTCTCCGATCGGGCCGCCTCGTTGATCGTGCTGGTGCAGGCGCTGGCGATGGCGGGGCTGATCGGCGGCGCCGCGATATCGAACTCCGGACTCTTGCTGAGATTCACTCCGTTTCTGATCTCGCTGATCTTCCTGGCGCAGTTCGGGGTCTCGCTGCGCGGCACGCCGATCATCGAGCGCTTCGCCCGGCTCCAGCGGCCCGAGATGCCGCCCGAGCAGAGCGCCTACTGCCGCGCTCTGACCAAGGTCTGGCTGCTGGTGCTGGCGGGCAACTCGGCCCTGGTGCTGGCGGCGGCCTTCGTTCCGAGCAAGACTCTCTGGGCGGTGCTGGTCGGACCGGTGAGCTACGCCTATTTGGGGATCTTCATCGCGGCGGAGTACCTCTTTCGCAAGCGTCGCTTCCAGGAGTTCGATCGCGAAAGGGTGCTGGACCGGCTGCTGGAGCCGTTGCTCGGCAAGGGCGGGACGCGATGAAGATCTGCGCGGTGATTCCTGTCTTCGACAACGCCGACACGATCGGCGAGGTGGTGCGGCGCACCCGCGCGGTGATGGAACCGGACGTGCTGGTCGTCTCCGACGGCTCGGGGGACGGCAGCGACGATGCGGCCCGCGCCGCGGGAGCCGAAGTCGTCTCGCACGAGCGCAACCTGGGCAAGGGCCGCGCGATCCTGACCGGGCTGGAGGCCTGCCTGGAGCGGGGCTTCACCCACGCGGTGATGCTGGACGCCGACGGCCAGCACCTCCCCGAGGAGATCCCGGCCCTGCTGGACGCGGCCTGGGACAACCCGGACAAGCTGATCGTCGGAGAACGCCGCATGGATCCGGCGCTGACCCCGGCGTCCAGCCGTCACGGCCGCGCGATCTCCAACTTCTGGGCCACGGTCGACGGCTGGCGGCGCTTTCGCGACGTGCAAAGCGGCTTTCGCGTCTACCCGATCGAGGCCACGCTCGCGCTCGGTTGCCGGGAGCCGCGTTTCTCCTTCGAGATGGAGGTGCTGGTACGCGCCTCCTGGGCCGGCCTCGGCTTCGTGCACGTGCCGGTCAGCGTGTGCTACCCGAACCGGCGTTCGACCCACTTCGACATGCGCGGCGACAACCTGCGCTTCAGCTGGCTGAGCTTTTGCCTCTTCTGGGGTATGCTCGCAAGGCTGCCGCTGCTCTTGTGGCGTGTTCTGGCCAACATTTGAAGAGACGAGCAAAGGTGATCGGAATGTATAGATGCTTGTACCTGTCGATGGCGCTCGCAACCGCGGCCTGCGCGACCGCCGGAGAGGTCGTCGCCCGGATTGATTGGGACGAAAGCGCGCCCGAGGAGAGCTGCCCGGCCGCGCGGATGATCGCGGGAGAAGGCGAAGCGGCAGAGCGGGTCCTGGCCGTGGAGAGCGAGGGTCCCGACGGCGTCGAGTGCACGCTTTTGGAGATCCAAGAGCCCGGCATCTCGAAAACGACCTACGCCCTGGTCGGACGCGTGCGCAGCGAAAAGGTCGAAGGCGGGGGCTACCTGGAGATGCTGAGCCACTTCTCGGGCCGCGGCCCGTTCTTCTCCCGCGGCGTGGAGGGCGGCGGGCCGGCCCGTCACCTGGAGGGCAGCCAGCAGTGGAGGACCTTCGTCTTGCCGTTCCACATCGTGGAGCGCCCCGAGACCGATCGCCCCGAGAAGATCGAGCTGGGCGTCGAGCTGCCGGGTCGCGGCAGGGTGCTGCTCGGTCCGGTGCGGCTGGTCGAGTACCCGCCCGGAACCGATCCGATCGTCGCGGAGGGAGGCGCCTGGTTTCCCGGCTGGCTGGGCGGAGCGCTGGGCGGAATCCTGGGCGGGTTGCTCGGCATCGCAGGAGCGATCGCCGGTCTGCTCGCCGCGCGGGGACGGGGGCGCCGTTTCGTCGTGGGCACCTTCGCCGCCGCGATCGCGCTGGGGCTCGCGCTGGCCGCGGTCGGGATCGCCGCCTGGATCCTGGACCAGCCGTGGGGCGTCTACTACCCGCTGATGCTGAGCGGAGGAATCATCGCCGTGGTCTCTGCCGGAGTGCTGCCAGGAGTGAAGAGGCGCTTCAAGGAGACGAAGCCGCCCGATCGCGGCGCAAGCAACGAATAAACAAGCGATTTTGTGTTTTCGGCGGTCGAACTCGGTGCTGTTTGGCGTTATCGTTCCCTTTCTGATGTGCTGCACAGAACCCGCATCTTCTCGGCGACGCGCGCCGCTCCTCTGGGCGCCGGCGCTGCTCGTGCTGGCCGCCCCGCTGGCCTCGTGCACCTGCGAGGAGAAACGCGAGGACGGACCCGATCCGGCCTCCTTCGAGGAGCACACCCTGGTCTACGGCGGCGACGTGACCCTGGGCAGGCGGATCAACCGGGCGCTGTTCGACGAGCGGCGGCGCGGCTCGCTGTTCGGCGACATCGAGGGCGAGCTGCGCGGCGCCGAGCTGACGGTCGTCAACGGCGAGGGCGTGATCGCCTCGGGCGGCCGCTTCACCGACAAGGGCGAGCCGCGGCCGTACATGTTCCGCGCCCACCCGCTGGCGATCGACGCGCTGAGCGACGCCGGCGTCGACGTGGTGAGCGTGGGCAACAACCACGCCGGCGACTACGGCCGCGAGGCGCTCGCCGAGATGCTCGATCGACTGCTGCGCGCGGGCATCTCCTACACGGGCGGCGGTCACGACTCCGCCGACGCGCGCCGCCCGGCCTACCTGCGCGTCGGCGACACGGTCGTCGCCGTGGTGGGAGTCGACCTGACGGTCGGCGGACCCTTCCGCGCCGGCGAGAAACGTCCCGGCACACTCTATTTCGACGCCTATCGCAACGGACGGAACAACGACCGCATCGTCGAGGAGCTCGGCGAGATCCACGACGAGGCCCGCCGCCACGCCCACCTGGTGGTTCTCACTCCCCACTGGGGAGAGAACTGGAAGGACCGCCCGGCCGATCACATTCGCGAGCTGGCGCGGCGTCTGATCGGAGCCGGCTACGACGCGATCATCGGCCACTCGGCGCACTGGTTCCAGGGCGTGGAGCTGATCGACGGCAAGCCGGTTGTCTACGACGCCGGCAACCTGCTGGTCGACTACGGCGGTGGAGATCGAGCGCACGAGGCGTTTCTCTGGGAGTTGACTTTCAACCGCGCCGGGGTCGAGCGCCTGCGCGGAATCCCGTTGTGGCTGGTCAGCGGCCGGACCGACCGCGCCACCGGCAAGCACCTGGAGACGATCCTGGGGCGACTCGAGCCGATGATGCAGGAGCTGGGAACAGGCTACGAGCTCGCCGGCGGCGAGGTGCTCGTGGAATGCGTACCGGGCTCGCTGCACGGCCCGGAGCGGACCGTCGATCCGCCGGCCAGGAAGGTGCCCGAGCGCGTGCGCGAGGCTCCCTCGCAGAGGGTGATCGAAGCTCTGCCAGAACGGGCCACGCCGCTCGAGGTGCGCTACCCGAATGGAATCAGCCTGGTGGGCTACGAGCTCTACCTGGGGTCGCTGCCGGTCCCCAAGGCCGGACAGGTGGTCGCGCTGTACTGGCGGGCCGAGAAAAAGATCGCCGAGGAGTACTCGATTCACGTCGAGGGCCGGAGCGTCGGCAAGAACGGAAGAGGGCGCAGGAATGTGAGCAACCACATTCCGGGCGACTGGATGCTGCCCACGACCCAGTGGGCGCCGGGCGAGGTGATTCGCGACATGACCCTGCTGCGCCTGCGCGGCCGGGGCGAGCCCGGCGAGACGGTGCGTTTCTTCGCCGGCCTGGCTGGAGACGGCGGGCTGGTCGATCCCCTCGAGCCCGTGGGCGAAGCAGAGAGCGGCCCTCTCGTCCCGCTCGGCGAGGCGACCTACCGGCAAGAAGCGCCCCGCGTTTTCGACGTGATAGAGGCACACAGGTCGAAGCATGGCATCTGAACGACCGCGATCCCACCGCCTCCGCGCGCTTTTCTGTTTTGTCCCGGCCGCGCTCTTCGCCCTGGCGGTGGCCTGCTGCGGCGATCCCGACCCCGCCGAGAATGAACGCCCCGCGCCGCCCGAGCTCGAGAGTCACACGATCGCGTTCGGCGGCGACCTGATCCTGGGACGCCGTCTCAACGAAGCGGTTCTCGACGCCCGGCACCGTCGCCGCCTGCTGGGCGATCTGAAGCGACTGCTGGCCGCCGCCGAGCTGGCGGTGATCAACGGCGAGGGTGTCGTCTCCGGCGGCGGACGCTTCACCTACAAGGGCGAGTCGCAGTCGTACATGTACCGCGCCCACCCGGAGACCGTCGATCTGCTGCGCGCCGCCGGCGTCGACGTGGTGATGCTGGGCAACAACCACAGCGGAGACTACGGTCCCGAGGCTCTGCGCGAGATGCTCGATCGGCTGCGCGCCGCCGGAATCGGATACGCCGGAGCGGGCCATGATCTCGACGACGCCTGCCGCCCGGTCTACCGCCGCCTGGGAGATACGGTCGTGGCGATCGTCGGCGCGGACCTGACGCGCACCCGTCCGGCCCGCGCGCGAAAGAGCCGCCCCGGAACCTGCTACCACAACTTGTTCGAGGACGATCCGGACGACGCTTTCGAAATGCTGAAAACGGCCCTCGACGAGGCGCGCCGGCACGCTCACGTGGTGTTGCTCGGCCCGCACTGGGGCGACAACTGGAAACGCCGGCCGCAGGAGCCGATTCGCGAGCTGGCGCGGCGCCTGATCGCGGCCGGGTTCGACGGAATCGTGGGACACTCGGCGCACTACTTCCAGGGCGCCGAGCTGATCCGGGGACGACCCGTGATCTACGACGCGGGCAACCTCTTGCTCGACTACGGAGGCGACCTGGAGGAGCACCGCGCCTTTCTCTGGGAGCTCGAGATCGACCGCAGCGGAGTGACCGAAGCGCGCGCCACGCCGCTGCGTCTCAAGCGCAACCGGGTGACCCACGCCGGCGCAGAGCGAAGCGAGGAGATGCTGCGCGAGCTGAAACGGCGCTGCGCAGGGCTGGATACCGAGTCGGCGCTGCGCGACGGAAAGCTGGTCTTGAGCTGTCGCCCCGGAGGCGTGGCCGGTCCGCGCTCGGTCTCGGATCCGCCGCTGCGGGGAAAGCCGGACGGGATCCGCGCCGCGCCGGCGCACTCGATCGTCGACGAGCTGCCCCGCGGCGTCGAGCGCTGCGAGGTGAGCTGGGACAACGGCGTCTCGCTGGTGGGGAAGAAGCTGCTGCTCGACGCCATCCCGCCCGGATCCGGCCAGTTCGTGGCGCTGTGGTGGAAGACGGATCGCCGGCTCGAGGACGGATTCAAGATCCACCTCGAAGCGCGACATCGCCGGCGCGGCAAGTCGGTCGACAACAGGCTGGCCAGCCATCTGCCCGGCGACTGGCTGCTGCCCGCCGAGCGCTGGCCCCCGGACAAGCTGATCGAGGACTGGACGCTCTTTCGTCTCTACTTTCCGCCGAAGGGCGAGGTCGGCTTCCACACCGGGCTGTGGAACGGCAAGAAGATGCTGCGCCCCAGCGAGTCGAGCCTCCCGGTCGGCGAGGACGGCACCGTGGAGCTGGGCCGCACGCCGTACCGCGAGGGAGCCCCCGCGATGTTCAATCTGCTAGAGCGCTGGCGGGCCGAGTAACCCGACAACGCCGGGTGCCTCGCCGGAGACAGGGGTCACTTGGCAGGCGTACTACTTTCTCGCCTCGTACGAACCGTGCTATCTTGCTCTACATGAATTCGTTGACGCCCCAGGCCAAAACCTGGCTGGAGATGGCCGAAAACGATTTCGACTTCGCCGGAGACATTCTTCGGCGAGGCCAACGGCCCTTCTACGCGGCTCATTTCTGTCATCAGGCAGTCGAAAAGCTACTCAAGGCGATCGTCCAGGAACGGAGTGGTGATACCCCGCCCAGGACACACAATTTCAAGCTCTTGGGCAAGGCCGCCGGGTTGCGTCTCAACGAACGAATGGAAGAGATCTTGTTCTCGCTCGCTCCGCACTACCTCGGCACGAGGTATCCAGAAGATATCCAAAAACTCTATAGACGTTATACAAGAGAGTACGTGACCGACCTTTTTTCGCGGACCGAGGAGCTATTCGAATGGCTGAAGGAACAGTTGACATCCAGCGTGTAGCCAACGAGCTATTCGAGGTCTTGGCCGGCGAGGGCATCCACCCCAGCGAAATGATCCTGTACGGATCCCACGCCCGAGGCGAAGCGAGGCGGTGGAGCGATATCGACATCGTCATCGTCTCGGATGATCTCGAAAAATGGCCGCCTCTAGAACGGCTCGAGCTCCTGTCGCGGCTCGCCGCGCGAGTCGACGCCCCTCTCGAGGTTCTCGGATACACAAAAAACGAGATCGCTGCCGCCGGAGATCACAGCATCCTATGGTCCGAGATAAAGCGCCACGGAAAGCCACTCGAGGCCGCCTGAAAAGCGTCTCTGTCATCGATTGCCCGCAGCAGTACGGCAAAAGCGCCCCCGCGATGTTCAATCTGCTCGAGCGTTGGCGGGCCGAGCGCGCGGATCACTCCTCGAAGTAGCCCAGCTCCTCCATCGCCTTTTTCAGATCATCGTCGATTTCGACCTCGGGCGTTTCGTCCTCGCCCAGCGCCTTCTCCGCCGCGTCGAGGCTCCGGCGATATCCGACCAACGCTTTTCGCAAGGGTCGGTACATCGGATGGTCCTGGCCCAGCGAGCGCCTCTCGCCGGGATCCTCGAGCAGGTCGTAGAGTCTATCGCGGTGCTTCCCGGGCCACCAGATCAGCTTGTAGCGACCGTCGAACCAGGCCACCTCCGGCTCTCCGCGCAGCTTGTGCTCCATGTAGGCCGGACGATGCCCGTCCTCCGCCCCGGAGATCAGCGGCAGCAGGCTGCGCCCCTCGAAGTGAGCGGGACGCTCCATATCCAGCCACTCCAGCACCGTGGGCGCGAGGTCCACGTGCCGCGCCGAGAGCGCCACGCGCCGCCCGGCTCCCCAGCGTCCACCCGGAGCCCGGATCAGCAGCGGGACGCGGGTCAGCTCCTCCTCGTAGCGGTGACCGTGCTCGACGCCGCCGTGGTCCCAGAACTCCTCGCCGTGATCCGCGGTGATCACCAGCCAGCTGGAGTCGAGCAGCCCGATCCGACGCATCCCCTCGACCAGCTCGCCGACGGAATCGTCCGAGAAGCGCACCTCGCCGTCGTAGAGCCCCCTGAGGTAGGACTTCTCGGCAAAGGTGGGAACCAGCTTCTCGTCCCTCATCTTGCGGAACTGGTAGTAGTCCCGCGGCCGCATCCGGCCTTTCTCGCCGAGCCCGAACCGCCGGCGGTACTTCTCCGGCGGGTAGTACGGCATGTGCGGATCGAACAGGTGGATCAGCGCGAAGAGGGGTCGTTTGCGATTCTCTCCCAGCCAGTCCAGGGCTCTTTTCACGGTCTCGTCCGCCTGCCTGTAGCTGTTGAACCCGGCCCGCTCGAAGTCGTAGGTCCCGAAACCGCGGCCGAATCCGTGCTGCTCGTGCAAGAAGTTGTTGTTGACGATCGCGCAGGTGGAGAACCCCGGCAACAGCTCGGCCAGCGTGGGGAGCTGCCGGTGGATGACCGTGATCCGCCTTTTCTTCTTCGCCTCGGGCAGCTTCCTCAGGTCCTCTCCGCCCGAGACTCTGACCTTGCTGACCTGCGGGGAGACGCCGGTCAGAATCGAGGCGAACGAGGGCAGCGTCCAGGGGGACGCGGCGTGAAACGTGTCGAACACCGCGCTTTCGGCGGCCAGCCGATCGATGCTGGGAGAGACCGGACGAGGGTAGCCGTAGCAACCCAGCGCGTCGGCGCGCAGCGCGTCGATCACGACCAGCACCACCTTGTCCGCCTCGGGCGGCGCGCCGGCGGGCGGCGGAGCCGGCAGAAGATCGGCCAGCGGTATCCCTGCCGACCGCGCCGCTGGAGAGAACGAGATCTCCGCTTCTTCGTCCTCGCCTCCGCAGGCGGCGGCCAGCGCCAGCATCGCGCCGAGCAGGAGCAGACCCGCGAGCGACGCGGATCGTCGAGCGCTGGAGATCGAAAAAGAGCGAGCTGGTGCAACGAGCTTCGGCATCTGGCGGAGGATAATCCTACATCAATTGGCAACGTTGGCCAGTCCGGAGACACCGCGCTGTAGGTTTTCTGAGGGCCACTGATTCATATCGGAGAGAGACACCTGTCGGCTTCGAGGCCAATGCGCGGCGAATCGTTGCTTTCGAAGGCTTGCTCGGCGCAGCGTCTCGAAAAGCGGCCTGAACGTGCCCGCCGGAAACTCGCGCCAGTAGTCCCCGGCCAGGTAGTCGCGCGACGCCTCCCGGTGCTCCCTCTCTGTTTCCTTGATCCGCTCCTCGCGCAGCTTCTTCAGCTCCGGGTCCGAGGCCAGCACCCGCGGGATCGGCACGATCGGTTGCAAAAAAGTTGGGCCCGGCGCGAAAAACCGCCAGGAACGGAACTTTCCAATCAACTGATTATCAATCCCCGCCGCGCTTCAGCGTGTCTGACACTTCAGTTGGTAGAGCAGCTCCTCTACGCCGTCGCCAACCCGGTGAAGGACCACCTGGTCGAGAAGGCGAGCCAGTCGCCGTTCTTCTCGGTCTACGAGCACCTGGCCCGAGGCCGCGAGCTCGAGTACTGGTACCTCGACTTCGAGGCGTACTGGAAGGCCGGCGGCGACGCCAAGGCGGCTCGCGGCAAGCTGCGGCTGAAGGACTTTCTGCGCTGGACGTCGTTCGAGATGGCGCCGCTGCCGAGCCAGGCGGGCTGGAGCCCCGACCAGCGCCGGACGTGGATTCGCAGGCAGGTGCGCGACATCGAGGCGGCGTGTGCCGAAGAGCGCCGCCAGAAAGAGCGCAAGGTCGTCGGCGTACCCAGGCTGTTCGCCACCGACCCGCGCACGCGCCCCGACAACCCCAAGTCGACCGGCCCCCAGCCGCTCTGCCACGCCTCGACGCCAGAGGCCTACTGGGCGTACGTGTGCGAGTACCGCGCCTTTCGCCGCGAGCACCGCAAGGCGAGCATCGACTACCTGGCCGGCTACTACGAGCGCGAGTTCCCCGAAGGCTCGTTCCGCCCCCCGATCACGACCATCTACCAGGCCTCGCGCCTGAGTACCCCCTGACAACCCCGCCGGCCTGCACCCGGATCTGCGAGATCCGGGTGCACCGCTGCGTCGAACACCCCACTATCGTCACCCGTATCGGTGTAAACCCACCCAATTCCGACCGCCGCCGCCCGAATCGCACCCTTTTCGACGCCCCGAGCGCCTCCACCCCCACCTCCCCACCGCAACCACAACGGATTTTTCCATTCGCCAACCGCAACACAACCGGCAATGCCAAACGTCTCAGGGCGACGATCTTGGGGGCGAAAGCGCGGGCTGCTGCTGGAATCTAGTTCGTATCCGGAGGAACTGGGGCGGTTTCAAGATCGATGTAAGACGTTCGGATGGGGATTTATCTTCAGTATCTATGGACAAAAATACATTTTTACTCCTTTTATCTTATTTGCAGGATTGACAATATATATGTCTATCATGTATTCACCTGGAAGAAAACTCCACTTTTCAGAAAACCTTTCAGGCACAAAAAGCAATCCTCTGCGCAAAGACTCATTTACATCAACCTCTATGCTCATATCGTTCCCAGGTGCCAAAAGGTATTCCGATTCCTGCGGTATGAAAGAGCTTCCAACAACTCTATAATCATCGTTTATTCCGTAAGCTCTAATGTATATCAACTTCCTCATGGTCGGAGCTGAATATAGCCTGTACGGTTCTCCAGTTCTGTTTTCTATATTGATCACAATGGCACCATTCTCTGTCCGAATAGATGCATTTTTTGCAACCAATTTCCAACCTTCGCGAAGCCGTATTTCAAGAACGTTGGCAACTTTCTCTGAGTCGCCTTTGCAAATGTCATTGTATTTTTCTTCCACCGCTTGTGCTTGAGTATTTCTTTCATTCCCATTCGAATTCGATCCACAGGATGAGAGTGCTGAAAACAAAATCTGACAATTCGCTATGCATATCAAGCACCTCATAGTCACAAAACCTCCTTGCAACCTAATGGCTGTAGCCAGGGTGATTCAGTCTTATCAATGCAGTATTTTTGGGTATTGCAATTCTTCCAGATGCCGTCGGTTCATACATGCCTGGAGACTGACTATTTCCAGGTCGGACAGAGAACTCAGGATGCCCGATGTGATTACGGTACTCCGATTTGGGAAAAGTACCTGGCAAATCACGAAATTTAAACACTATCTCACCAGTTTCAATATCAACCTCTCTACCCTCAAATATCATTGTGTGAATATCAACAGTGCCAGTGCCGTCCGGGTCCACCGCAGCCGGCTCCGAAAGCGAACCCTCGATTGGAGTAATACCCAAGTCGCCCCTCTGCA
>JAWOBP010000040.1:0-7372 GCA_046484285.1 Polyangia bacterium | reverse complement strand
AAGAAGCTGCGCGAGGAGCGGATCAGGGAGACAGAGCGGGAGCACCGGGAGGCGTCGCGCGACTACCTGGCCGGGGACTACTGGCGCGAGTTTCCGGCGGGCACGTTCAGGCCGCCGATCATCGAGCCCTACAGGCCCAAGCACCGGTACTGGAGCGGGTACGTCTAGCCGGGCCGGGCTGATTCGTCAGGGGCGAAGGGGGGAGTGACGCCGCGCAAGACGGCGCCGGGCGCCGGGGTGCGCCCGAAGCTCGGTTTCCAGAAGAAAACGGACGAGATCGGGGGGCGAGCCGAGGCGAGAACCGGCCGCCGGCGACCGATTCGGGGCGCGGACAGCCGAGATGTCAGGCGGCTGCCCGGCCGGATGTGCTTCGGCCGGCGAATATCGCCGCGGTTTGTTCTTGGTGTCTGATACCCGGGCCTTGGTGTCTGACGCCGGGATCGTGGGCAGGGGCAGCTCTCACCCGAACGGGAGAGGTTGACTCGGCACTAGCCGGCCGAGGCCGCGCTCTCGGCGGCCGGCAGCCAAGCGGCCGCGGCCAGGCGGGGAGTCGAGGTGGCGCGCGCCAAGCTGGCCAGCGCGAAAAAGGCGGTCGAGCTGGCCGACGTACAGGTCGCCAAGTGCGTCCTCGAGGCGCCGGTCGACGCGACCGTGCTGGAGAAGAGCTACGAGGTCGGGGAGACGGCGCTGCCCGGTGCTTCGATCCTGAAGCTGGGGCGTCCCGACCGCGTTCACACCTGGGTCTACGTCCCCAACGAGAAGGTGGGTCGCGTCGACGTGGGCCGGAGCGCCAGGCTGGTGGCCGACACCTACAGCGGAGATCGTCGAGCCCGGAAAGGCCGGCCCATGAGCGAGACGCTCCGCATCAGCGGCCTGGAGAAGAGCTTCGGCGCGGTCCGCGCGCTGCGCGGTCTCGATCTTCGCGTAGAAGAGGGAGAGGTCTACCGCGGCGAGGCGCGCGCGGCTTTGGTGATTCCCCGCGGTCACGCCCGCGCGCTGGCTCGGGGCGAGGAGGCGGCGGTACAGCTGCTGGTCGACGGCACCAACGCCAACGACGCCAGCATCGCGCTCGGCCACGCCTCGGAGCTGGTCGGCCAGCGCTCGCTGCGGCTGATCGCCGCCGGGCTGGACTCGGCCGGCGCGCTGCGCGCCGAAGACGCCGAGCCTCCGGTCGCGGTGCGGCTCCGCAACTGGTTCAACCCGGCGCTGCGCTCCCAGTGGTACCTGGTCCCGGGGCTGATCGCGGTGATTCTGGCGATGGTCAACACGCTGCTGATGGCATTGACCGTCTCGCGCGAGTGGGAGCGCGGGACGATGGAGCAGCTGCTGGTCACCCCGGTGAGGAGGCTGGAGATCGCGCTGGGCAAGCTGGTGCCGTACTTCTTCCTGGGGCTGGGCCAGCTGGTGCTGGTCGCGGCCAGCGGGGTGCTGTTGTTCGACGTCCCACTGAAAGGCAGCCCGCTGATCCTGCTGGGAGCCTCTTCGCTGTTTTTGGTGGCGGCGCTGGCGCAGGGACTGCTGATCTCGGTGGTGGTCCGCAACCAGCAGGTGGCGATCCAGGCCTCGATGCTGTCCTCGATTCTACCGTCGCTGCTGCTCTCGGGCTTTCTCTCACCGATCGCCTCGATGCCGGCGCCGATCAGGGATCTGACCTACCTGGTGCCGGCGCGCTTCTTCCTGGTCGTCCTGCGCGGTCTGTTCCTCAAGGATGTTTCGCTGGAGGCGATCTCGCTCGAGGCCGGTGCGCTGGCCGCCTTTGCCGCGGTGCTGCTGACCTTTTCGGTTTTGGCTTTCAAAACGAGGTTGGACTGATGATCTCGCCGCGCGTGGTGCTGACCGTGATCCGCAAGGAGCTGATCCAGACGCTGCGCGATCGGCGCATGCTGCCGATTCTGCTGATCGTTCCGCTGGTGCAGGTCACGATCTTCGGGTTCGCGGTCAACCTCGACCTGCAACGCTTTCCCGCCGTGATCTCGGACCGCGACTCCAGCCGGGCCAGCCGGGAGCTGATCGGCGCCATGGATCGCGCCGAGAGCTTCGAGCTGCTGGAGGTGGTCCGCGACAACCGGGCCGCCTCGGACGCGGTCTGGAAAGGCGAGGCCGAGCTGCTGGTGGCGGTCGACGGATCGGACGCCAACACCGCGGTGCGCGCCGGGCAGGAGCTGTCGCGGATTCTGAGCGAGAGGGTCGAGCGCAGGCAGCGCCAGAAGATCGAGACCACCCTGGCCGCGCGCGGATCGGGCCTGGACGGGATCGCCCCGCGCCTGCGGCTGGTTCCCCGCGCCTGGTTCAACCCCCGGCTGCGCACCGCGGTCTTCCTGGTTCCCGGCGTGCTGGCGCTGGTGCTGACTGTGATCACGATGGTGCGGTGTTCGGGGTCAGCCTGGTCTTCCTGATGACCACGCTGGGGCTGGGCCTGTTCGTCTCCACGATCTCCGCCACCCAGCAGCAGGCGATGCTGGGCTCGTTTTTCGTGATCCTGCCGGCGATCATGCTCTCCGGCTACGTCTTTCCGGTGGAGCACATGCCCGAGCCGGTGCAGTGGCTGTGCGCGATCAATCCGCTGCTCTACTACATCGAGCTGGTTCGTGGGCTGATGGTAAAAGGGGCGCCCCTCTCGGCGCTGGCCGACTCGCTGGCGGCCTTGACTGCGTTGGGCGCGGGTGTACTCATAGCTGCGTCGCTCCGGTTCCGGAAGCGACTGTCATGAGGTGTACGAGAATGCGTTGTACAGCGATCTCGCGGGGGAACGAAAACCGACCCGGCGGCCTGCTCGCGGTCGCGGTGCTGGCGCTGGCGCTCGTCTCCGGGGCGGCCGCGGCGCAGCAGAAGCGGGCGGACGACGAGCAGAAAGGGGCGGAGCCGGGCCGAGCCGAACCGGAGTCTACCAGCGCGGCCGAGGTCGTGGACGAGGCGCGGGAAAGCGGCGCTTCCGCGCCGGACGAGCCGGCGGCAGAGGCCGAGGTCGGATCCCCTCCGGTCGAGCTGGATCTGCCCGAGTCGACTCCGGGCGAGCCGATCACGCTCGCCGAGGCCCTGCGGGCCGCGGATACCCGCAACGTCAAGCTCGCCGCGGCGCGGCTGGAGGTCGACAAGGCCGAGGCCAGGCTCAAGCAGGCCTGGGGTCTGGTGCTGCCCGGCGCCCAGGCCAGCATGCAGCTGATGCACCGCGACCACGCCGACACGGTCAACTTCGCCGACAGCATGCCGTCGAGCATGTCGGGGATGGTCGACATGGGAGAGACCGTGGTCATGCCGCAGGACGACCTCAAGGGCTCGATCGGGGTCGGGATGTCGCTGGTCAACGCGGAGAGCTGGTGGACGATCGGCGTCGCCGACAAGGGAGTCGAGGTGGCCGAGCTCTCGATCGACGACGTGCGCCAGCAGCTGCTGCTGGGCGTGGCCAAGGCCTACTACTTCGCGCTGATGGCCGACTCGCTGATCGAGATGAACGAGGAGGCGGTCGGGTCCGCCGCGCATCACTTGGAGGTGGCGCGCGCGCGGCACGACGCCGGTACCGGACTACGGATCGACGTGATCCGCGCCGAGACCGATCTGGAGGAGGCTCGCCAGCAGCTGCTCAGCTCGCACCTCTCTTTGGACAACGCCCGCGACGCGCTGGGCGTTCTGACCGGAATCGGCGGGTTGCCGATGCCGGTCCGGGAGCCGGACGTGCGTCCCCCCGAGGGCGAGGAGCACGAGCTGGTCGAGCGCGCCCGATCCGAGCGTTCGGACCTGGCTTCCAAGCGCGAGACCGTGGAGCTGATGGACTTGCAGCTCGAGAAGGCCTGGATGCAGTTCCTGCCCACGCTCGACGCCAGCTGGGGGCTGGACTACCAGTTCACCGAGCCCGGCGACCTGGGCTCGCAGGACCGCTCGCGCTGGGCGCTGATCTTCAATCTCTCGGTGCCGATCTACAACCACTTCCGCTACGGCGATCTCGACGAGAAGCGCGCTTCGCTGAGACAGGCGATGCTGCAGTTCGAGGACGTGGAGCGGGACGTCGATCTGGAGGTGCGCCAGAAGCGGCGCGACTACCTGACCGCGCTCTCCACGATCGAGATCGCCGAGAACCAGTCGCGGTTGGCAGACGAGGCGCTGGAGCTGGTCGAGGCGTCCTACCGGGCCGGGACCGGCACCTCGCTGGACGTGACCGACGCCCGCCGCACCAAGTCCGCCACCGACGTCAACCTCGCGGCCAAGCGGCTGGAGGCGCAGATAGCGCTGCTCGAGCTGCTGCGTTCGGTGGGCGAGGACATGACCGAGCTGCCGCGCTGAGGGCTTCTCTTTCCTACTCCTCGCCGGTTTTCGAAACGAGGCGCTCCATGTGCTCCCGCGTCCTGGGAGAGTCCGAGAGGTTGAGCCATTTCATCTGGCCTTCGTGCGCCCCCTCGGCGAGGCGGATCTTGCGGTACTCGGTGAACGAGTCGGGCCTGAGCGGTATCACCTCGAGCGGCCGCAGGCGATCCGAGCCGCGCTTGGCGTCGTACTCCACGTTGACCTCGCGCAGCGCCTCGTCGACGGCGCGGGCGAGCTCGTCGCGGCGGGCCGGCGAGTCGTCTCCGCGCAGCTCCACGTACAGGAAGTATCCCTTGCGCTCGAAGTCGGCGTAGGCCACGAAGAAGTCGTGGCGCACACCGGCGCGCTCGGCTCCGCGTTGCACGGCCTCGATCATCTGCTGCTCGGAGAGCTTCTCGCCCTGCATGTTGGTGATGCCCTTGCCCTTGAACAGGAAGCGCAGGATCGGAGCCTGGTTGAACCTGCCCACCACCTCGACCACGTCGTTCATGTCGTAGCGGTAGAGCCCGCTGAAGGTGGTGACGTACACGTAGTAGCGCTCTCCGACCTCGAGCTGGTGGGCGAGCAGCATCTCGCGGTCCGGGTCGTCGCCCTCGGAGAAGCGGCTGAACTCGTAGAAGCCGCTTTGCACCTGGAGCAGCGAGCCCTGGGTTTGCGGGTCGACGAGGTCGGTGGCCGTGATCTCGCTGGCGATGTAGCCGAAGTCGAGGATCGGCGTTTCCTCCCGGAACCAGGGCCGGATCTCGGGGATCACCAGCGCGCAGTTGCCCTGGGTCCAGGTGTGCACCAAGCCCAGGCGCGGCCAGTAGTCGGCCGGGCGCAGGCGATCGTTGCGCTCGGCGAACCGCTCCAGCTCGGCGGCCCGCTCCGGAGCCGGCTCCAGCCGCGCCTCCAGCATGGCGCGCGTTTTGGAATCGATATCGATATCCCTGGAGAGAGTACCGTCCCGCACGTCGCGGATCAGGTCCTCCTTCCACTCGTTCGCCCGCGTGACGAAGTTGAGCACCGTGGAGGGGTTGCCGGTCAGCACCAGCGTCACGTCGCTGGGCACGCCGAAGCGCAGCTGCACGTAGGTGCGGCTCTCGTAGTCCGGGACCAGCGTCGCCTCGTAGGGCGCGGCGTGGGTCAGGGCCATGAAGCTCGGAATGTTCTGCCGGATCACGCCGGACAGCGAGCCGTACGGCGTGCCGTCATCGGTGCGGCCCTCTTCCGCAGGCGAGACGACCGAGTAGCTCTTGCCGCGGTAGATGCCCGGGTAGGAGCGCATCAGTCCGTACAGCCACAGCTTGCCGCGGTTCTTGATCGTGCGCTCGAAGTTGTAGTGCGTAAAAGGAATCAGCTTGGGCGCGGCCGTGGTCCCGCTGGAGCGGGAGTACATCATCGGCTTGCCGGGAAACAGCACGTCCCGCTCGCCGGCGGCGTGGCGGTCGACGTAGGGGCGGTGGCCCTCGTAGTCGCGGATCGGCACCCGCCGGCAGAGCTCGGCGTGATTCTCGATCTCGGAAAATCCGTGCTCGCGGCCGAAGACCGTGTCCTCGGCGTAGCGCATGATGTCGTTCAGCACGGCGGTCTGCGTGGCGGCCACGTCGCGCGTGGCGCGCTCATAGCTCTTGTACAGTTTGCTGCCGGGGATCTTGAGGATCGTCTCCAGATTGCGCGCCAGCAGCTTGTCCACCGCGCCCTTGATCCCGCCGACCGGCGCCCTGATTCCAGACTTGCTCATCACCATCTCGCGACAATCCAAGGGTATCTGCTATTCTGCCGGATGCAAGGAGCAGGGTTTTGATCAACCGCGAGCAGTTGCCCGATGGTTGACTATGAATATATTTGTAGTATATTCAGCACATGGCAACCACGGTTCATATTCCAGACGATCTGCTGCGCGTCGTGGACGAGCGTGCCCGGGCGCATCGTATCAGTCGCAGCCGTTTCGTGGTACGGGCGCTCGAGCGGGTGATCGAGGAGGAGACGAGCTGGTCCGACGAGTTTCTGGAGACGCTCGCCGACGTCGACGACGAGTTGCGCGGCGCGGTCGACGAGCTGCTGGAGGAGGTCGCGGCCCGCCGCGGGAGCAAGGATCCGGTCGAGCTGTGAAGCAGATCCTCGACACCAATGCGCTTTCGTCCCTGCTCAAGGGAGATCCCCGCGCCGTTTCCCGAATAGAAAAGTTGCGTCCCGGCGACGTGGAGGTGCCGCAGCCGGTGATCGCCGAGATAGAGTACGGGATCGCGCGCTTGCCCCGTTCCAGGCGTAGATCCCGCCTCGAGAAGCGCTTCGCCGTGATCGCCGGCGAGATGGGGCGTGCCCCCTGGAGCGACGAGGTGAGCCGGGCGTTCGGCGCGATCAAGGTCGACCTGGAGAGCAAGGGAGAGGTCATCGAGGACTTCGACGTGGCCATCGCCGCCCACGCCGCCGCGAGCGACGCCGTGCTGGTCACGGCGGATCGCTCCCACATGTCCAGAATAGAGGGTCTCGCGATCCGGGACTGGACCGCGGAAGACTAGTGCCTCGTCAATCGAAAACGTTCGGGTAGAGCGAGCAACTGTCCGCGAGGCCAAGGAAGGACGACGAAGGCGTGGCAGCGCCACGTCGAGGAGGAGTGACGCCGGGATCGTGGCCAGGGGCCGCTCTCACCCGAACGGGAGAGGTTGACGAGGCACTAGCGCGCAGTGGCCTGTGGTACACGAAGACATCGAGACAGACACCACGGGTACGGTAGGAGGGGACGAGCTGCCGCTCGCCGAAAAGCTCGTCTCCGCAGCCCGGAGAGATTTTGAACATTCTAGCTGGTGAGGACTTGGATGAAGGAGGGTTCTTCATCGACATGTCATTACCGGAGTGAAGAGATGATGACGAGAGAGGTGGTCGGCGTGTCTTGGTGTTGCGAGGTCCGGCTTTTGGTCAAAGGGCTCGTCGCGCTTGCGCTTGCTGGGTGCAACACCGGCGGTCCCGCGGCCATCGAGCCGGACGGCGGCGACTCCGACGCCGATACGGATTCCGACACCGACGCGGACACGGACACCGACGCGGACGGCGACGTCGACACCGACACGGGTCCGCACGTTGCAGAGGC